>JAEUJI010000032.1 GCA_016794805.1 Gemmatimonadota bacterium | reverse complement strand
AGGTCGGTGGCGAGCGCCTCACCCGCCACCGACATGTTGATGCGCAGGAGATACGCGACGAAGCTCGCCACGCAGGCGAGGACCATCATTGCCCAGCGGATGCTGGAGCGCCGTGCGCCCGGCAGGGATGGCAGTGTGGAGGACTCGGTGGCTGGGGTTACGGCAATCTACGGCGCCCCGCCCGGCGCGATAGGCGCGAGCTATCCCTTCGGCTTGAGCGCGCGGACCACTCCGGTCGCCAGGTCATCGAGCACCACCGGCTTCATCAATACCTGCTGGATGCCGGCGGCCTGGAGATCCCGCTCCGGGAACTCGTCCACGTGTCCGGTGGTGAGCAGCACCGGGATGTCCGGCCGGAGGCGCACCAGTTCGGTCGCGAGCTCGAGGCCCGAACGGTCCGGCATCGTGTAGTCGGTGATCACCAGGTCGAAGGCGTGGGGATCGGCCCGGAAGACCGCCAGCGCCTGGCCGCAGGTCGTGGCGATGGTCACCCGGTACCCGAGCCCCTGCAGCCGTCGCTGCCCCAGCCGGGCGAGGGGTTCTTCGTCGTCCACGAAGAGGATCCGTTCCCCTTTCCCCGGCAGCACCGGGGCCTCTGGCGGCACCGGCTCCGCGAGCACCGCCTCCACCGCCGGAAAGAAGCAGCGCACTTCGGTGCCCTCGTTCACCACGCTGGACAGGCGCACCGCCCCCTGGTGGCTGTTCAGGATACCGTGCACCATCGCGAGCCCGAGTCCGGTTCCGGTGCCGACCGGCTTGGTCGTGAAGAACGGGTCGAACACCCGACCGATCACGGCGGGATCGATGCCGAACCCCGTGTCCCGCACCGTGAGCAGGGCATACGGACCCTCGCGCAGGTCGGGGTTGGCACGGGCCAGGCTGTCCCGCACGTAGAGCGGCTCCACCGAGATGGTCAGCTGGCCACCCGAAGGCATCGCCTGGGCGGCGTTGGTACACAGGTTCATCAGCACCTGGTGCACCGCGGTGGGATCGGCGAGGACCGGCGGCGCGTCCGGGTCGAGCTCGACCCGGATGTCCACGGCGGAGGAGATGGACGGCCGGAGGAGGCCCAGGACCTCCTCCACCTGCTGGGTCAGGCGCACCGGCTGCCGAACCTGGTCGGACTGCCGGCTGAAGGTGAGGATCCGGTCCACCAGCTGGCGGCCCCGTTCGGCATAGCTCAGGAGCTGCATCAGGTCGGCTCCCTCCTGCCTGCCGACGAGCGGCTTGGCCATCAGTTCGGCATAGCCGATGATGCCGTTGAGGATGTTGCGGAAGTCGTGCGCGATGCCGCTGGCCAGGGTGCCCAGGGCCTCGAGCTTCTGCGACTGTCGCAGCTGCTCCTCGAGCTCCCGTCGGCTCCGCTCCGCGGCCACCCGCGCGCTGATATCCACCACCGACGCCAGGACAAACATCCCCTCGTCGGTGATCACCGGGGTGAGCCCGACTTCGAGCGGCACCTCGGAGCCGTCCTTGCGGCGGCCGAACAGCTCCCGCCCACCGCCCATGGCCCGCACCTTCGGCCTGGCGGTGAACTCGCGGCGGTCCCGCGGGTGGCCGCCATGGAACCGCTCCGGCACCAGCAGCTCGACCGGCTTCCCCAGCAGTTCCTCGCGCACGTACCCGAAGAGCCGCTCGATCTCGCGGTTCACGAGCACGATCTGGCCCTCGGCATCCGCCATGAGGATGCCGCTGGGGGATGATTCCACGGCCGCGCGCAGGCGGAGATCGGTGGTCCGGGAGGGATGGGGATCCATGACTCGCTCGTGTAACAGGGCCCGGGGGAGGCCTCACCAGCAATTACAACCTAGCTATTCGGATTAGCTGCGCCAGTGTCCGATTGTCGCCCACCGGTCCCAGGATCACACCATGTACGATCGGGGCGGGTTCGGGTCGGCGAGGATGGGTCGGGTGATGCTGAAGGGGGACAAGTCCGAGGGGGTGCGGCCCCCCGTCGCGAGCTCGCTCAGGATCCGCCCGATGACCGAGGCAAACTTGAACGCGTGCCCCGCCCCGATGGCCAGCGCGATCTGCTCGTGCCCCGGCACCAGGTCCAGCACGAAGTCCCGGTCGGGGGTCAGGGTGTAGAGGCAGGTCTTGATCTGCAGCACCGGCCCCAGGGCGCGGGGGAGGTAGCGCTCGGTGAAGGCCTGCACCCGGGCACTGTTCGCCGGGTCGGGGTCGAATGTCCGCGTCTCCGCGGTGGTGGGGTGGCCGCCCGCATCCTGGGCCACCTTGGTGGCGCGCTCCCCGAAGACCGGAAAGCCGTAATAGCAGGGATCGTCCATCCAGATCCACACCGGGAAGCGCCCCGGCGCAAATTCTGTGAGGTGCGGGGTCGCGTAGTAGGTCACCTGTTCCCGGGTGACCTCGAGCGGCAGGGTGCGGCCCAGCATGGCGAGGATGGTGTTGCTCCACGGGCCCGCGGCGACCACCAGCCGGTGGCAGCGATAGGCGGCGCCCCCGGCCACCACCTCGACTTCCCCTCCCACGGTGCGCACGGCGGTGACGGGGCAGCGGTCCCGCAGGGTGGCGCCATGCTCGCGGGCCAGCCGCTGGTGCGCCGCGTTGGCCACCGCGGCCATCGCGATGCCGCCATCCTCCTGGAAGATTCCGTGGCAGTCCTCGGTCAGCCGGAACTGGGGGAAGCGGCGCATGATCTCCGCCGCGTCGAGGTGCTCGAACGGCACCCGCTCCGCCGTGAGGCTCGCGAGGTAGGGATCGAGCGGGATGCGGCTCTCCCGCGGCGCCACGTCGAGCCCACCGCACTTGAGCAGGCACGGCTCGCGCGCGTCCGATTCCAGCACGGCCCAGGACTCGTACGCGCGCTTGGCGAGCCGCACGTAGCCGGGGGTGTGGTAGGAGAGCCGGATGATGCGGGAATGGTCCTGGGACTCCCCGCGGACATGTCCCAGTTCGAACTGCTCGAGACCGAGCACGTCTCGGCCGGCAACACGGGCAAGCCAGTAGGCGGCGGCGCTGCCGAGGCCGCCGAGGCCGAGGGTGATGTAGTCGAAATCGGTGCGCATGGCGGGCGCAAGGTGCCATGGCCTGCCGGGCCGCGCCAGTGGCGCCTCGCGGGGTCTTGACGAGGCGCACGAATGGCGGAACTATAGTCCACATTGTGAAACAGCATTCCACGGTTTCGCGCGGGACCGTGCCCGGCGGAACCCAGTCGGTCACCCGCGCCTTCGCCATCCTCAAGGTCTTCAGCGACGCCCGGCGGGAGTGGACCCTCGCCGACCTCGCGCGGACCATCGAGCTCACCAAGCCCACCGCCCTCCGCCTGCTTGGCGTACTGGAGCGGGAGGGGATGGTGCAGCGGGGCCGTCCCGGGGGGAGTTATCGGCTGGGGCCACGCGCCATCGAGCTCGGGGCGCTGGCCCAGCGCTCCATCGACTTCCAGGCCAGCGCCCGGCCGGAACTGGAGCGCCTGGCCTGGACGACCGGCGAGACCACCACGCTCGAGATGCTGGCGGGGACGGAGATCCTGGTGCTCGACTTCGTGCGCGGGCGCCGGCCGGGCAGCTGGGGGGAGTACGTCGGCGCGCGGTGGCCGGCGCACGCGGCGGCCACCGGCAAGGTGCTCCTGGCAGCGGCGCGACTGGAGCGCTCTGAGGGCTGGGAACAGTTCCTCTCCGCCACGCGGGGACGGCTGGCCCGGTTCACCACGCGGACCATCACGACCATGACCCGCCTTGGAGAGGAACTGACCCAGGTGCAGCGGCGGGGGTACGCCACCGCCATCGAGGAGCTGGAGCCGGGGTACGTCGCGATCGGCGTGCCGGTGGAGAACCATGCGGGGCGCTCGGTCGCGGCCATCTGCATCGGCGGGCAATCGAGCCGGCTCACCCGGGACCGGCGCGCGGTGCTGCTCCGCGCCTTGCAGGAATCGGCCCGGCGGATCTCGGCCCAGCTCGGCGCGAACGGCGCGACGCGGCCGGCGGTCGCCGCGGGCCGGGGGTGAGGCGCCCGGGCGCCGGCCTCCGGCTCCTCGCGGTCGGCGCCCTGCTGCTGGCGCCGGGACTCGAGGCCCAGGCCCGCGGGCGCGGACACCTGCTGATCGTGGGCGGCGGGAGCCAGCCGGACGCACTGGTCGCCCGGTTCGTGGAGCTGGCGGGCGGGCCGGGCATCGCCCGGATCGCGGTGGTGCCGATGGCAAGCAGTGAGCCGGAGGAGACGGGAGCAGAAAAGGCGGTCCAGCTCCGGGAGTTCGGAGCCGAGGCGGTGGTGCTCAACCTGAGTCGCGCGGAGGCGATGGACAGCGGCGCCGTGGCGCGACTCGCCGGCATCACCGGGATCTGGTTCACCGGTGGCGACCAGGTGCCGCTGGCCCGCGTGCTCCAGGACACGCCGGTGCTTCGCGCCATGCGGCGGCGCTACCGGGAGGGCGCGGTGGTGGGCGGGACCTCCGCCGGCGCGGCGATCATGGGCGATTCCATGCTCACCGGCAACCAGCGGCGCCCCGACAGCCTGGGCTACTACGGGGACGAGTTCCCCGAGATTGCCCGGGGGGCCATCGAAGTGGTACCGGGCCTGGGGTTCCTGCCCGGGACCATCGTGGACCAGCACTTCGTCCGCCGGGAGCGGCATAACCGGCTGCTGGCGGTGATTCTCGAGCGGCCCACGCTGCTCGGCGCCGGAATTGATGAAGGCACCGCGCTCGAGGTCGGCCCCGACGGACGGTGGCGGGTCCTGGGGCGGAGCGCGGTGGTGGTGTACGATGCGCGGCGGGCGGGCCGGGCGGCGCCCGCTGGCCCGCTGGGCGTCACCGGTCTCATGCTGCACCTGCTGCCCCCGGGCAGCCGCTATGACCCCGTCACGGGCCGGGCTACCCTCCCCCCCGCGCCGGCAACCGCAGGATCCAGGAGTCCCTGATTCCCTCATGGAGGTGCTTGGTATGCAGTCCTGGCGACGTTGGACACCTGCCGTGCTGGGTGGCCTGCTGCTGGCGGTGCTCGGGTGGGCACCGGCGGCGGCGCAGTCCATCCGCGGCACGGTGACGGACTCCACCGATCAGCGCCCGCTCGAGGGCGCCATCGTGTCGGTCATCGGCACCAACAAGCGCACCGCCACCCGGGCGAACGGCGAGTACACCCTGACCGACGTCGCGCCGGGCACCATCGCGATCCGGGTGCAGATGATCGGGTACGCGCCCGGCGTGAAGCGCCTGGCGCTCGCGGCGGGGGACGAGGTGACCCTCGACTTCACCCTGTCGCTCCGGCCGATCGAGCTGGAGGAGGTCGTGGCCATCGGGTACGGCACGGTCTCCCGCGACAACCTGGCCACGGCGGTGAGCACCGTGAGTGCGGAGGAGATCAGCGGCCAGGCCAACGCCAGCGCGGACGCCGCGCTGCAGGGGCGCGCCCCCGGCGTGCAGGTCATCCAGAACGCGGGCAACCCCGGCAATGCCATCAGCGTCCGGGTGCGCGGCTCCGCCTCGATCACGGCGAACAACCAGCCGCTGTACGTGGTGGATGGGGTGCCGGTGATCTCCGAGGACCTGTCGCAGCTCGGGCTGGGCGGGCAGGGAATCCGGGCCATCACCGGGCTGAGCGCCGATGACATCGCGTCCATCGACGTGCTCAAGGACGCGGCGGCGGCCTCCATCTACGGCTCCCGCGGGTCCAACGGCGTGGTCCTGATCACCACCAAGCGGGGCCAGGAGGGGCGGGGGACGGTCACCGTCAACAGCTATTACGGGACCCAGAGCCCCGCCAAGCGGCTCAAGCTGCTCAACGGGCCGCAGTACCTGGAGTACATGCGGGAGGCCGCCGCCAACGACGGCTACGACCCGGACGACTGGTTCCCCGCCACCGGGGCCAACACCGACTGGCAGGACCAGGTGATGCGGAGCGCGCCCATCAGCGGCGTGGAGCTGGCGGCCGCGGGCGGCACCGACCGGATCCGCTACCGGGTGTCGGGGTCGTGGTTCGACCAGCGGGGGATCGTGCTCACCTCCGGCTACCGCCGCATCGGCGGCCGCGCCAACCTGGACTTCCAGGCCACCCCGAAGCTCTACATCTCCACCGGGCTGGCGCTCTCCGGGGAGCACAATGAGCGGATCGAGGCGGACGACAACCTCGAGGGGCTGGTCGGCAACGCCATCGCGCACGAGCCGTACTTCCCGGTGCGGCAGCCGGATGGCCGGTTCACCAGCATCGCGGATGGCATGGCCTACGTGAACGCGGTGGACCTGGCGAAGCACAACACCACCGACGCCTTCACCAACCTCGTGGTGGGCAACGTGGAAGCGCGCTACGACCTGGGCGGCGGGCTGCGCGCCACCGGCCGGGTCGGGGTGGACCTCTACAACCTGACCGAGGAGCAGTACCAGTCCCCGCTGGTGCCGGGCTCCGACGGCGCCAAGTACGGCGGCGTCGCCAAGCGGGGCTACTCCAACGGCCGGCGCTACGTCTTCGACGGGTTCCTCAACTACGACCGGAGCTGGAACGGGCGGCACGAGCTGGCCCTCACCGCCGGCTCGAGCCTGGAGCGGAACCGGACCGATAACGCCTTCGTCCGCGGCGAGATCCTGACCGACGAGAAGCTGCACCAGGTCAGCAATGCGACCAACGCCACCCAGTTCTCCGGTACCTTCGCCGAGAATCGCCTGGTCTCGTTCTTCGGGCGGGCCAACTACACCCTCGACGGCAAGTACCTCCTCGGGCTCTCGTTCCGGCGGGACGGGTCGTCGGTGTTCGGCCCCGAGGATCGCTACGGCTTCTTCCCGGGCGCCTCGGTGGCCTGGGTCGCGAGCCGGGAGAGCTTCCTGGCCAACAGCCGCACCGTGAGCAACCTCAAGCTCCGGGGCAGCCTGGGCCGGACCGGCAACCAGGCCATCGGCGACTATCCCTACCAGGGGACGTACTGCACCGCAAACTACGGGGACGAGCCGGGCTACTATCCCTGCAACCTGGGCAACCTCGGCCTCAGCTGGGAGAAGACCACCCAGGTGAACCTCGGGTTCGACCTGGAGCTGTGGAACGGCCGCGCGGCCCTCTCCGCCGACTGGTACCGCAAGCGGACCACCGACCTGCTCCTCAGCCGGCCGATCCCGGGCAGCAGCGGCTACACCTCATTCACCGACAACATCGGCGGGATGCAGAACAAGGGGCTGGAGTTCGTCCTGACCGCCGTGCCGCTGCAGCCCACCCGGGCCGACGGCTTCCGCCTGGTCACGACCCTCAACATGTCCTTCAACCGGAACCGGGTCACCCAGCTGTACGGGGACCAGCCGTTCTCCACCGGCTACTACGACATCAACCGGGTGGCGGTGGGCCACCCGCTGGGCGAGTTCCATGCCTACAAGTTCCAGGGCGTGGACCCCGCCACCGGCGACGCGATCTACAAGGACGTGGACGGCGACGGCAGCATCACCACCTCCGACAAGACCTTCGTCGGCAACCCCTGGCCGGACTACACCGGTGGACTGACCACCACGCTGAGCTACCGGCGGTTCGACCTCACCGGGTTCTTCCAGTTCAGCAAGGGCAACGACGTCTTCAACGGCATGCGGGTCTTCTCCGATGAGGGCGGGTACAACTACGACAACAAGTTCATCGAGGTGCTGGACCGGTGGCAGGCGCCCGGCGACAACACCAAGCAGCCGCGGGCCAGTTTCGACGGCATCTCGGGGGCGCGGCTCATCTCCTCCCGCATGATCGAGGACGGCTCCTACCTGCGGCTGCAGGACCTCACGCTGGGGTACCAGCTGCCGGAGGCCTTTGCCAGCAGCATGCGGCTGTCGCACGCCCGGGTCTACATCCGGGCGGAGAACCTCTTCACCAGCACCGACTATACCGGCTACAACCCCGAAGTGAACAGCAACGGTTCCACCGCCAACGCCTCGCTGGCAACCGACTTCTACGCCTACCCGGTGGCCAGGACCTGGTCCTTCGGGCTGCAGGCGGGGTGGTAACCATGCCGACCATGACCACGCAGTTCCTGAAAGGCGCCCGCATGTTCCAGCGCTCCGCGTTCCTGCTCGTTGCCACGCTCGCGCTCGGCGCCTGCGGCGACCTGCTCGACACCAGCCCGCCCGACCAGCTTTCGGACGACAAGGTCATCAAGACGCCGGGCGGGGCGCGCGCCGCGCTGGCCGGCGCGTACAACGCCCTGCAGAGCGGATATTACTACGGCGGGACGCTGACCCACTTCGGCGACCTCTACGCCGACAATGCCAACCACACCGGCACCTTCGTCTCCTACCAGGAGGCGGCACAGCGCGCGTTCTTCGCCGACAACGCCGACGTGACCGGCATGTGGAACGCCATCTACGAGGCGATCAAGCGGACCAACGTGCTGATCCAGAAGGTGCCCGGGGTCACGGGCTTCGCGCCGGGGGAGCAGGACCAGATCCTGGGCGAGGCGTACTTCCTCCGGGCGCTGAACTACCACAACCTGGTGAAGTACTACGGGGGCGTGCCGCTCCGGCTGGAGCCGATCACCAATCCGGACGACGCCGCCAATCTGGCCCGCGCCACGGTGCCCGAGGTCTACGCCCAGATCATCGCGGACCTCACCGAGGCCGAGACCCGGATGACCAACACCACCGACCCCGACAACCACGCCAGTGTCGGCGCGGCCAAGGCGCTGCTGGCCCGGGTGTACCTCTACCAGGGCAACTACGCCAGCGCGCTCGCCAAGGCGCAGGAGGCGGAAGCGCTGGGCTACACCCTGGCGCCGAGCTACTCCGACCTCTTCGACAGCGACGCGGTGGACACCCCCGAGGACATCCTCAAGCTGACCTTCACCCTGAACCAGTTCAACCTGCTGGGCTATTACTGGCTCTCCGACCTGCTCAACACCGGGGCCGGTCGCTTCGAGATGGGGCCGACCCAGTCGCTGATCGATGCCTACGACACCCTCTCCACCGACACCCGGCTGACCTGGAACATCGCGCCCGATCCCTCGGGCGGCGGGTACGTCGAGGGGAGCCAGGCGGGCGGGTCCTACGGGACCAAGTTCCCCGGCCCCAACGGGGACGAGGACTTCCACATCATCCGCTTCGCCGAAGTGCTGCTCATCAAGGCCGAGGCGTTTGCCCAGCAGAACCAGCTGGACAGCGCCGTCGCCAACTACAACCAGATCCTGGCCCGCGCCGGGCTCGACACCGACACGCTGGGCGTGGACATCACGACCCAGGGGCAGATCCTGGCCCGGATCGATACCCAGCGCCGGCTCGAGTTCGCCGAGGAAGGCGATCGCTACCCCGACCTGGCGCGCAGCGGCCAGGCCGTGGCGGTGCTCGGCATCCCCGCCTTCCGGGTGCTCTTCCCGATCCCGCAGTCGGAGATCCAGGTGGCGCCCAACGTGACCCAGAATCCGGGGTATTAGCAGGACGGCAGGACGGCAGGACGGCAGGACGGCAGGACGGCAAAGGGTGGGCTCCCGCTTGGGGGCCCACCCTTCGTCATTCCCCGGCCCGTCGGCCCGTCGGCCCGTCGGCCCGTCGGTACTCCGGTCCTGCCTACTGCTCGGTCAGTGGCACCAGGGCCGGGTCCCACAGCGCCGCGATCCCCTGGGCGATTGTCCCCGGTTCGGCGCCGGCCAGGTTGGCCAGCACCGCGACCGTGAGGCGGTCGTCGGGGTAGCGCACGATCGCCGTCCGGAAGCCCTGCCACGAGCCGCCGTGCGCCATGATCGCGTGGCCGTTGGCCACCCCTACCCGCCAGCCGAAGCCGTAGGGGCGGGTGCTGCCGTCCAGGAGGCGGACCGGCGCCCGGATTGCGGCCAGGCTCTCGGTGGACAGCAGGGCGGTCCCGTAGAGCGCCGCGTCCCACCGGGCCAGGTCCCGCACGGTCAGGTACAGCGAACCGTCGGCGGTAGTGTTCACGACCGGGGACACCCACTCCTGGTTCTTGATCACGCCTTCCACCCGCCGGTACCCCGCGGCGCGGTTGGGGACGAGATCCGCCTCGGTGATGATGCGGGTGGTGGTCATGCCCAGCGGGCGGAAGATCCGGGCCTGGAGGAAATCGCCGTAGAAGCCGCCGGTGACTTCCCGGATGATCAGGCCGAGCAGCACGTAGCCCATGTTGCTGTACTGCCAGTCGCTGCCGGGCGCGAAGCTGAACGGCCGGGAGAGCACCAGCGCCCGCATCTCCGCCTCGGTGTAGTCGTGGCGGTAATCGAAGTCATCGGGGTAGTCCCCCGCGCCGGACGTATGGGTCAGGAGGTGCCGCACCGTCACGGGGTTCCACGCCGCGGGCGCCTCGGGAAAGAACCGCGGCACGCTGTCCTCGAGCCGGAGCTTCCCGTCCTGCACCAGCAGCATGATCCCCGCCGCCGTGAACTGCTTGCCCAGGGAACCCGACTGATAGACCGTGGCGGGGGTGGCCGGCACCTGGTGCTCCAGGTTGGCGAAGCCGTACCCGCGCTCGAGCACCACCGTCCCGCCCTTCATGACCGCCACCGACAGCCCCACCAGTCCCTGCCGGGTCATCTCGGAGTGCACGTAGGCATCCACCCGCGCCGCGAAGCGCGCCGGAGGCTGCTGCGCAGTGAGCGGCGCGGCACCGAGCGGGAGCAGCAGCGCGAGGCCCGCAGCCCGCCTCATGTGTCGTCCCGGCGGAGCAGCTGCATGAACTTGCTGCGCACCTTGGCCACCTTCGGGGCCACCACGCCGATGCAGTACGGCTGGAACGGGTTGCGGCGGAAATAGTCCTTGTGGTACAGCTCGGCGGGGTGGAAGACGTCGAGCGGCACCACCTCGGTGACGATCGGATCGTCGAACAGTCCCTGGGCGGTGAGCTCCGCGATCACGGCGCGCGCGGTGTGCTCCTGCTCGGCGTCGTGAAAGAAGATGGCGGAGCGGTATTGGGTGCCCTCGTCGGCGCCCTGCCGGTTGAGGGTGGTCGGATCATGGATGGTGAAGAACACCGTCAGCAGGTCGCGATAGCTGATCACCGCCGGATCATAGGTGAGCTGCACGACCTCCGCGTGGCCGGTGTCCCCCTCGCAGACCGCGCGATAGGTCGGGTTCGGGGTATCGCCGCCGGCATAGCCGGACTGCACCGACTCCACGCCCTTGAGCTGCTGGAAGGCGGCCTCGAGGCACCAGAAGCAGCCGCCGGCGAGAGTGGCAAGCTGGGTCGCCATTCAGCCGGTCGCTCCGACGGCGGCCAGCGCCGCCGCGGCGATGACGCCATCCTCCGCCGAGGTCATCCCGCTGATGCCGAGCGCACCGACCAGCTCCCCCTCCACCCGGACCGGCACGCCGCCCTCGAGGAGCAGCATCCCGGGCAGGGAAAGGAAGCCGGGGCGGCCGGCGGCGGCGCTGTCCTCAAGCGTCCTGGTGGGCCGCCGCATCCGGGCCGCAGTGCGGGCCTTCAGGATGGCGATGTCCTGGCTGGCGGGCTGGGTGCCGTCCATGCACTGGAACAGGATGAGGCCGCCTTCGGGATCCACGACCGCGGCGGCCACGGTGCCGTTGCGCCTGCGGGCCTCCGCCAGGGCGGCGTCCGCCAGCTGGCGCGCGCCCTCGAGGGAGAGGGCGCGGTGGGTACGGGTCGAGAGCATGCGGTGCGCTACCTGACGTGCCGGAAGGTGAGGCCACGAACCGCGAGTGACATGGTGGAGGCGTTCACCCGGTAGGCGCGCGCCAGGGTCTTGATCAGGGTGCCCTTCCGGTACCGGACCCGGGCCTGGCGGACGTCGGCCTCGGTCAGCTTGGCCTGCAGGTTCTTGCTTCCCTTCCGGCCGGCCGCGCCGCCGTAGCGCTCGGGCTGGTTGGAGGAGGAGAACCGGGTCAGGACGTCGGCGCGGGGGCGCCGCTTGGCGGACTTCGCCGCCTTCTTGCCGCGGGATCGGGTGGCCATGGAGGGAGGGGTTGGAGTGGGGGACTGGGCGCTAGCCGTCGGAGGACGGCAGGCGGTCGCTGATGTAGCGACGGATATCGAGGCTCAGGCTCTCCATCGGGGCGTAGAAGCCGCGGGTGAAGATGCGGCTCGCCATGCCGCGCTGGACGCTCTCGCAGATGACCCAGTCCTGCCGGTTGGTGATGTCCCAGAACTCGACCGCGTCCATCGGGTCGAAGCCGGGGCGGGCCATCTCCTCGGGGTGGAACAGGAAGTCGCAGATGACGGTGGTCTCCCCCGGCCCGTGGGGCCAGAGGGTGAAGGCGGCGGCGTGCTCCGCCGCCAGCGACAGCATGAAGTTGGGATAGAGCAGCTCTCCCTTGTGCCGGGTCAGCTCATCCGCGTTGAGGCCGGGAAAGGGGCGGCGACTGGTGGTGCCGGACATGGTGAAGGTCCACGCCCCCTCGCGGTGGGGAACGCCCCGGTCCCAGTCGAGGTCGGCGCCCCCCTTCTGCTTGAACGCCGGCACCACCCGGCAGAGCTCGGGATGCACCGGCCCGCAGTGATAGCACTCGTTGTAGTTCTCGAGGATCACCTTCCAGTTGGCGGCCACCGCGTACACGATGCGCCGCGCGGTGCGGAGCTCGGCCAGCGGGTAGCGCCGCACCCGCTCCACCGCGCCGCCCAGCTGCGAGAGCAGCGACGGCTCCGCCGTGCCGTCGAGCCGGAGGAAGACGAATCCGCCCCAGCACGCGACCGCCGCCCCGAAGAGGGGCAGGTCCTCCCGGCAGAATCCGTCGCCGTCCTCGAGAAACGGCGCGGTGCGGAGGGCGCCGTCCAGCTGGTAGGTCCAGGCGTGGTACGGGCACTTGATGCCGGAGCTGAAGTGGCCGCTGGGCCGGACCCCGGCCGCGCCGCCCGTCCCGGCCTCCCCCCCGCGCCCCTTCGGGTCCACGCCCAGCACCAGCTCCGAGCCGCGGTGGCGGCAGACGTTGTAGTGGGCATGCAGGGCACCGTCCCGGCCGCGGACCAGCAGCAGCCGCTCCCCCGCCAGCTCCAGCAGCAGGTAGTCCCCCGGCTCGGGGATCTCCTCCTCACGCCCCACGCACATCCACTCCCGGGCGAAGAGCTGTTCCTTCTCCCGGGCGTACCTGTCAGGCGAGAGATAGTGGCTGCGCTCGAGCGTCGGCTCCAGGGTCATGGCAGAGGTTACCGTTCCCATGGCGGGGGGGCAAGGCGGGGCGCGCGGGCCGGCCCCGGCCGTCTCACCGCGGCTTGAGTCCCTGGCCGACCTCGCCCCCCTGCGGACCGTAGAAGAAGACCCAGACCGCCAGGTCGTCGGTGAAGGACTCGAAGCGGTGCTCGCGGTGCGCCGGCACGAAGAGCACGTCTCCCGGGCCGAACGCCACCCGGTCCGGCCCGTTCCGGAACCAGCCGCTGCCGCGCATCACGACGTAGATCTCGTCCCGGGTGTGGGGGGTCTGGGGGTCGGTGTTCTTCGGGGCGTAGAGTCCGACTTCCAGGGTGCCGTGCTCCAGCAGGACGGCGTAGTGATCGCCGTAGGGGCCCGGCATCCGGGAGAGCGCCTGCGCCAGGGTAAGGTGGAATGGGTTCATGGTGCCCTAGAAGCGGTTGAGGTCCTGCCCGACGACCGTGCGGCCCGTGAAGCCGCCGGCCCTGACCCCGGCGAGCAGCTCCTGGTCGGTGCCGCCCATGCGGACGACATGATAGAGCACCAGCAGCCGGGGCCGGGCCCGGGCGGCGATCGCCCCCAGCTCCCGGTCGGAGGTGTGGAACGAGCGCATGTACCGCGGCCAGGCGTCGCCGCCGGGGCGCTCCTCCGGCTTGAGCCGCACCTCCGGATACACCTCGTGAATCAGCACGTCCACGCCGCGGGCCGCGCGTTCCAGCGCCGCGCTGGGCCGGGTGTCCCCGCTGATCAGCACCGTCTTGCCCGGCCCGTCGATCCGGTAGGCGAACGCCTGCTTCCAGTTGCCATGCGGCACCGGGATCGCCGTGATCCGGACCCCGGCGGAGTCGTACACCGTCGCGCCGCCGCTGACCTCGCGCACCGACACCCGCTCGCCACCGGGGGTGGCGTGCTCCAGTCCCTGGGTCCGCACCGCGATGTCCTCGCTCCACGCCGCGAGCAGGTGGTCGGTCATGGCCCGGGTGCCGGCCGGCCCCACGATGTCGAGCGGGAGGCGCCGGCCCATGACCCAGCTGGTGAAGATGATGTCCGGCAGCCCGAGCGTGTGGTCACTGTGCAGGTGGGTAAGGAACACCCGGGTAATCGTCCCGCCGCGCACCGGGAGTCCGGCCGCGGTCATCTGCCGCATGACACCGGGTCCGGCATCGAACAGGAAGATCCGGCTCCCCACCACGACCGCGGTGGCCGGCCCTTGCGCCTTTGCGTCAGGGAAGGGCATGCCGGTGCCGAGGAGGATGACGGTGGTGGAGTCCGTCGGCTCGGCGCCAGGTCGGCTCGGCGGCTCGAGCCCCGGGGCCAGGATTCCGGCCAGCAGGATGAGAATTGCATGCATTGGATTCTCTCTCACTTTTGCCGAGCCGCCGAGCCGCCGAGCCGCCGAGCCGCCCAATCGCCTAATCCCCCAGCATCCCCATCACTTCATACGCCGCGTTCCGGCCGTTGATGCCGATCACGCTTCCCCCCGGCCAGGTGCAGGCGCCGCAGAGGTAAACGCCGGCCATCGGCGTCCGGTACTCCAGCCGGTTGCGCCACATGTAGGGCGGCAGGCACTCCCCCTGGAAGATCTGCCCCCCCGTGAGGCCGAGCCGCTGCTCCACGTCCGGCGGGCCCAGGGTCTCGCTCGCGATGACGGCGCCGGGGAGGTTGCTGCAGAAGCGGCCGATCGAGTCCAGCACGACCTTCCCCGCCGCCGCGCGATGATCGTCCCAGCTACCCGAAGCAAAGGTGTGCGGCACATACTGGGAGAAGACGCTCATCAGGTGCTTGCCCCCGGGCGCCACGCTCGGGTCGTAGGCGGTCTGCAGGTAGATCTCGGTCCAGACCCGCGCCGGCAGCCGCCCGGCCATGGCCGCGGCATGTCCCGCCCGCCATTCCGCGTGGGTGAGCGGGGTGTTGATCGTCGCGGTGTGGTGCGGCATCCGGGTGCCGGGGCGCGCCGTGAAGTTGGGGAGTTCCGCGAGCGCGGCGTTGAACTTGACCGTGGCGCTCTTCATCGGCACCGCCTCCACCCGGGCCCGCCAGCCGGCGTCCGCGCCGGGGCCGAGCAGCCGGAGCGTCGCGACCGGGTCGGCGTTGCTGATCACCACCGGGGCGTTGATCCGGTCCCCGCCCGCCAGCTCCACCCCCTCGCCGGGGACGATCCG
>JAEUJI010000373.1 GCA_016794805.1 Gemmatimonadota bacterium | reverse complement strand
CCGCGCCGCGTCCGGAAGGCGGAGCGGACCTCGGGCAGGAGGCTGCCGAGGATGATCAGCAGGCCGCCAAGCCACTGCACGGGGCTCATGCGGTCGCCGACGATCAACAGGCTCGTCACCGCCGCGATGACGGGCTCCAGGGTGTAGACCAGCGCGCTGTAGGTCGGGGAGAGCACCTGCTGCGCGCGAAGCTGCAGCCGGATGGCCACCACGCTCGCGATCACCGCCTCGTAGGCCACCATCCCGATGAGGAACGGGGTCCAGTGGAGCCTCGGTGTCTCGATGATCGGAGTGGCCACCATGGTGAGCAGCGCGGCCACCGCGATCTGGGCCATCATCAGCCGCTCCACCCGCAACCGCCGCGCGAAGTGCCCGGTCGCCACCATATGGCTGGCGAAGCAGAGGGCGCAGGCGATGGTCAGCGCGTCGCCGCGGTTGAGGCCGCCGGCCAGGTCCCCCGGGTGGGTGAGCAGCACCAGCCCGCCCACCGCGACGAGCAGGCCGAGTCCGGCGAGCCGCTCCGGCAGGGTGCGGTACACCGCCAGCACCACGAGCGGGGTGAAGGGGATGTAGAGCGAGGTGAGGAAGCCGGACCGGCTCGCCGTGGTCCAGAGCAGCCCCACCGTCTGGGTGGCGAAACCGAAGGCCAGGAGCGCGCCGAGGACGGCGCCGGCCCGCCATTCCTCCCCGGAGACGCCGCGCAGCGCCGGTGCCACGAGCAGGGTGGCGACCAGGAAGCGCGCGGCGGTGAAGGCCATCGGACTGGCGTCGGCGAGCACCAGCTTGGTGAGCGGGAAGGCCACGCCCCAGATGAGGCAGGTGGCCCAGAGCGCCAGGATGGCCTGGCGGCGGGTCACGCGGCGCCGTCCCGCGGGGCGGCGAGCACGTCCTTCAGGTAGCGACCGGTGTGGGACGCCGGCTCGGCGGCGACCTGCTCCGGGGTTCCCTGCGCCACCACCGTGCCCCCGTGCGGGCCCGCCTCCGGGCCCATGTCGATGATCCAGTCCGCCCGCTTGATCACGTCGAGGTGGTGCTCGATCACCACCACCGTATGCCCCTGGTCCACCAGCCGGTCGAGGACGGTGATGAGCACCCGGACATCGTCGAGGTGCAGGCCGGTGGTGGGCTCGTCCAGGAGGTAGAGTTTCCGGCCGGAGCGCTTGCCGGACTGCGCCAGTTCACGCGCGATCTTGAGCCGCTGGGCCTCGCCGCCGGAGAGGGTGGTGGCCGGCTGGCCCAGGCGCAGGTAGCCCAGGCCCACCTGCTGCAGGTGCCAGAGGGCCTGGCCCAGCTTGGCCTGGTGGCGGAAGCGGCGGATGGCCTCGTCCACGGTGTAGTTGAGCACATCGGCGATGGACTCGCCCCGGATCTTCACGTCCAGCACGTCGCGGCGGTAGCGGGTGCCGCCGCAGGTCTCGCAGGGGACGTACACGTCGGCCATGAAGACCATCTCCACCAGCACCGCGCCGGCGCCCTCGCAGGTCTCGCAGCGCCCGCCCGCCATGTTGAAGGAGAAGGCGGCCGGCCCGAGCTTGCGGCGCCGCGCCTCGGGCTGGGCGGCGAAGAGCTCCCGGATGTCGTCGAAGCCCTTCACGTAGGTGATCGGATTGGAGCGCGGCGTCCGTCCGATCGGCGACTGGTCCACCAGCAGCACGTCCTCCAGGTGCTCCGCCCCCTTGAGCGCCCGGACCCGGCCCACCACCTCGCCCAGGTGCTCCTTGGCGGAGTGCCCGCCCTTGAGCCGGTTCTCCAGCTGGCGGTAGAGGATGTCGTGCACCAGCGTGCTCTTCCCCGAGCCGGAGACACCGGTGACGGCGGTCAGCGTGCCCAGCGGAATCCGGACGTTCACCTCCTGCAGGTTGTGCAGGGAGGCGCCCTCGATCCGCAGCCACGGCCCGAGGGGGCGCCGGGCGCTGGGGACGCCGATCCGCTTGCGGCCGGAGAGGTAGTCGCCGGTGAGCGACTCGATGCCCTCCTTCATCGGGCCGGCGTATACCACCCGGCCGCCATGCTCGCCGGCGCCGGGGCCGAGTTCCAGCATGAAGTCGGCCTGGCGCATGGCGGCGGGGTCGTGCTCCACCACGATCACGGTGTTGCCCTGGTCGCGGAGGCGGCCCAGCAGCCGGAGCAGGCGGTCAATGTCGCGGGCGTGGAGGCCGATCGACGGCTCGTCGAGGACGTAGAGGGCGTCCACCAGGTTGGAGCCGAGGGCGTTGGCCAGCGCGATCCGCTGGGCCTCGCCGCCGGACAGCGTCCGGGTGAGCCGGTCGAGGGTGAGGTAGCCCAGCCCGACGTCGCGGAGGAAGGTGATGCGGCGGCCGAGTTCGTCGAGGATCAGCTGGGAGATCTCGCGCTCCCAGCGAGAGAGCGGCAGCGCCTGCAGCCAGGTCCAGAGGTCGTCCACCGAGCGCGCCGCCACCCGTGCGATCGGTTCCTCGCCGATCCGGACCGCCAGCGCGTCAGCATTGAGGCGCCCGCCGCCGCAGTCGGCGCAGGTACGCGCCAGCTGGTACTGCCGCAGGAAGACGCGGATGTACTGCTTGTAGCGCTTCTCCTCCAGGCCCTTGAGGAAGGGGAAGATCCCCTGGTAGCGGCCCACCTTGCCGTGCAGCAGTTCCTGCCGCGCCGCGGCGGGAAGATCCCGCCACGGGGTCTCGGCGCTCACCCCGAGGTTGCGCGCGGCGGTGAGCACCATCCGGCGGCGGGTCTCGTACCGGGGCTTGGTCCACGGGTCGAGGGCGCCGTCCGCGAGGCCGCGGCCGGTGTCGGGGACGATGAGGGACTCGTCGTACTCGAGCACCGCGCCGAAGCCGTTGCAGGTCTGGCAGGCGCCCCGCGGGTTGTTGAAGGAGAAGAGCGCGGGCGTCACCGCCACCGCGGGGGTGTCACAGGTGCTGCAGGCGGGGCGCTCGGTGAAGCGGAGCCGGCCGTCGTCGTGCAGGACCACGGCCAGCCCCTCGCCCTCCTGGAAGGCGGTGGCCAGCGACTCGAGCACCCGGCTGGGTGGCTCCGCCGGGCGGCGGTCGGGGGGCTCGAGGCTGAGCCGGTCCACCACCACGAGCAGCTCGCTGGTCGCGGCGAGGTCCAGGGCGGCGGGCAGTTCCTCGAGGTGGAGCGGAACCCCATCCGCGACCACCCGGACGAAGCCCAGGGCCCCGAGGTTCTCGACGATCGCGGCATGACTCTGCCGGGCGGAGGCGGGAAGGGGAAAGGTCACCTGCAGCCGCCCCGCGGCGGGGAGGCGCCAGAGATCGGCGGCGGCGGACTGGGTGGTGTCCTTCCGGACCGGGGCGCCGCAGGCGCGGCAGCGCTGGCGCCCGGCGCGGGCGAAGAGCAGCCGGAGGTAGTCGTAGATCTCGGTGGCGGTGCCGACGGTGGAGCGGCTGGACACCGTGGGGTTGCGCTGCTCGATGGCGACCGCGGGGGCGAGCCCCTCGAGCCGGTCCACCAGCGGCTTGGGCATCCGCTCCAGGAACTGCTTGGCGTAGGTGCTGAGCGACTCGATGTAGCGCCGCTGGCCCTCGGCGTAGAGCGTGTCGAACGCGAGCGAGCTCTTGCCCGACCCGGAGGGGCCGGTGATGACGATCAGCGCCCGCCGGGGGAGGTCGACGGTGACGCCGCGGAGGTTATGCTGCCTGGCGTTGACGATGCGGAGGACCGACTGGGACATAGCCCGGAAAAGATAACGGAGGCGGCGCGCGGCCCCCGACCGGCGCCGCCGCCGGCCTCCGCGGCCGGTGCGGGGGGCCGGACCACGGGGTTAGATTCCCGCCGTCATGGCTTCCGTGCTCAGCCCGCGGCTGCTGCTCCGCGGGTTCCTCATCTTCATCGGTATCTCCGTCCTGGGGTACGCCGGGGTTCTGCTGTACGGGAACAACCTGTCTGCGTTCCTCGAGGCGCTGGGCCGCGTCCACTGGGGCTGGATCCTGGTGGGAGTGGGGCTCGCGTCCATGGACTGGTTCGGCGGCGGCCTCCGGAACTGGGTGCTGGTGCGGCTGGTGCATCCCAACCCGCCGGTGGCCGGGATGATCCTGTCCGGGGGCATGGGCGCGTGGGCGGCGTACCTGACGCCGTTCAATTCCGGCGCCGGCCCGATGACCATCTACGCCATGCGCCGCGCCGGCATCCCGCTGCCCCTCGCGGTGACCACCACGCTGATGTCGTTCATCGCGACGGTCCTGTTCTTCGCGCTCGCGGGGCCGCTTGCGATCGTGCTCGGCGCGGGGCGTTCGCTGGGGAATCACGGCAACGTGCTGGGCCTCACCCTGTATGATCTCTTCCTCGGCAGCCTCGGCCTCTTTGTGGGCATTGGGGTGGTGCTGGTGGCGGTCATCGTCTTTCCGGGCATTGCGCGGCGGGGGCTCCACTGGGCGGCCACGCGCCTCTCCCGCCGGAGCCGGCGGGTGGCGGAGCGGCTGGAAGGGCTGCGGCGGAACATCGACGAGGCCCACCACAGCGTGAAGGCGTTCAACACCCCCCGGGGCTGGCTGGCGCTGGCGTGGGCGACGCTGCTCTCCGGCCCGTCCCACGCCAACAAGCTGCTGGCCGGCTACGTGGCGCTCCGGGCGGTGGGGATCCAGGCCCAGTTCGTGGATGTGCTGCTGGTGCAGACCCTGATCACGTTCCTGCTGTACTTCGCGCCGACGCCCGGGGCGTCGGGAATCGCGGAGATCCTGAGCAGTGCGGTGATGTCGTCGGTCTACATCCCGAAGGAACTGGCCCCGCTGTATACCCTGATCTGGCGCTGCATCCTCTCCTACTTCACCCTGGCCTTCGGGTTCGTGGTGTTCTCCCGCTGGGTGCATGGCCGGTTCAAGGCCGGACAGGGCCTCGATGAGGACGACGCGGTGGACGCGGACGCCCTCGTGCCCGCGCCGGAGCGCTGATCCCCACGCATGGCCGCCGCCGACCCGCAAGCCGAAGCCGACGAACGCCGCTACGACGCCACGCTGATGCGCCGGCTGCTGGGTTACCTGCGGCCCTACAAGTGGCTGGCGGCGCTGGCCGTCCTGCTCCTCCTGGGGACGGCGGGGCTCACCCTGGTGGGGCCGCTGCTCACCCAGCGGGCCCTCGACGTGGCCGTGCCCGCCCGCGACCTGGGGATGCTGCGGACGCTGGCGCTGCTCTTCCTCGGCGCGCTGGTGCTCGAGTTCCTGCTGGACTATGCCCAGGCGTATCTCACCGCCTGGATGGGGCAGCGGGTGATGTCCGACCTCCGGATGCAGGTCTTCAGCCACCTGCAGCGGCTGTCGATTGCCTACTTCGACCGCCACCCGGTGGGCCGGCTGATGACCCGGGCCACCTCGGACGTGGAGACGCTCAACGAGCTCTTCTCGTCCGGCGTGGTGACGGTCTTCGGCGACCTGTTCACCCTCCTGGCCATCACCGCGATGCTGCTGGCCACCGACTGGCGCCTGGCCCTCGTGGCCTTCGCCGTGATGCCGCTGATGCTGCTGGCGGCGGTGACCTTCCGGCGCCACGTGCGCAGCAGCTTCCGCGATATCCGCACCCGGGTGGCCAGGCTCAACGCGTTCCTGCAGGAGCACCTGGCGGGGGTCCGGGTCATCCAGCTGTTCGGGCGCGAGGAGGCGGAGGCGCGGGGGTTTGCCGCGGTCAACCGCGAACACCTGGCCGCCCATCTCCGGTCGATCACGGTGTACGCGATCTTCTTCCCGGTGGTGGAGTTCCTCACCAGCGTGGCACTGGCCCTGCTGCTGTGGCACGGTGGCCTGCGCGTGCTCGAGGGCACCCTCACCGTCGGGGTGCTCGCGGCGTTTATCCAGCTCACCCGGCGGTTCTTCCAGCCGCTGCAGGACCTGTCGGAGAAGTACAACCTGCTCCAGAGTGCCATGGCGTCCTCGGAGCGGATCTTCCAGCTGCTCGACACCACCCCGGAGATCCGGAGCCCCGAGACGCCACGGAGCCTGCCACGGCCGCTCCGCGGGGAGGTGGCCTTCGAGGGAGTGTGGTTCCGCTATGGGGCGGGCCGGCGAGCCGCCGGCCTGGCGGAGGACAGCCTCGCGGGAGAGGCGCCCGCCCCCGTAGCTTCCGCCCCGGGTGGCTGGGTGCTCAAGGACGTCTCCTTCACCGCCCGGCCGGGCCAGACCCTGGCCCTGGTGGGGCATACCGGGGCGGGGAAGACCACCATCCTGAGCCTGCTGCTGCGCTATTATGACCCGGAGCGCGGCCGGATCACCATCGACGGGGTGGACATCCGGGAACTGGACCTGGAGACCCTCCGGGCGCTGATCGGCTTCGTGCAGCAGGACCTCTTCCTCTTTACCGGGGATATCCAGCGGAACCTGGTGCTGGACAGCGGCCGCGGGGCGGAGGCCGCCCGGGCCGCCGCGGAGCGGGTGGGGGCGGCCCGGTTCATCGAGCGGCTGCCGGCGGGCTACGGGCATGTGCTCGGGGAGCGGGGCCGGAGCCTGAGCGTGGGGGAGCGGCAGCTCCTCTCCTTTGCCCGGGCGCTGGCCCAGGACCCCCGGATCCTGGTGCTGGACGAGGCCACCAGCTCGGTGGACGCCGAGGCGGAAGGCCTCATCCAGCGGGCGGTTGCGGAGGTCATGGCGGGGCGGACCAGCCTGGTCGTGGCGCACCGCCTGAGCACCATCCTCCACGCGGACGAGATCCTGGTGCTGCATCATGGGGAGGTTCGGGAGCGCGGCACGCACCGTGCGCTTCTGGCGCTGGGTGGACTGTATGAGCGGCTCTACCGGCTGCAGTTGCAGGGGCAGGAAACCCGGTCCGGGATGAGCGCGTAAGCCCGTATCGCTTGCGGGGTTGGATGCCGCCGGGTACGTTTGGCCATCTCCGGTACATACGAGGGTGGGGCTGATGATGGAACTGGAAGTCGCCGGGCAGCGCACTCCGATTCCGGTGGGCGAACTCGCGATCGGCGCCGATCCGTCCTGCGGACTGCGGCTGACGGGTGTGGCGGCCGCGCACGCAGTCGTCATCGGCGCCGCGGACGGTTCCGTCTCCGTGCGGCGGGTCGGAGACAACGACGTGCTGCTCAACGGCGTCAAGCTCGGCGCCGAGCCGGCGCCCGCCCTTCACGGGGACAAGCTGCAGATCGGCCTGCACGAGATCCTGGTCCATGACCCGCGGCGGAGCGGCAGCACCCAGTTCGTGAGCGCCAGCGACGTGGCCCGGATGGTCGCTGCCACCGCCAAGGCCGGCGGCCCCAAGACCCCGACCGCCGCCACCGGCGGGCGGCTGGTCTGCCTCACCGATGGCCGGGAGTACACCATCGGCGCCACCCCCCTCGTGATCGGCCGCGAGGCCGGCTGCGACGTGGTGGTCCCCAACAAGGACACCAGCCGGCGGCATGCCGAGATCTTCCAGTCCCCCCAGGGGTACGTGCTGGTGGACTCCAGCACCAACGGCACCTTCGTGAACGGCGAGCGGGTGGACGCCCAGCGGGTGCTCACCCGGGCGGATGTGCTCCGGATCGGGGATCACGAGTTCCGCTTCTACGCCGACCGCGCCCCGGACGCGCCGGTCGCCTCGGCCCCGGCCCCGTCGGCCCCGTCTGCCCCTCCGACTCCGCCGCCTATGCCTCCCGCGCCCATCGCGGCCGCCGCGGGGGCGGCGGAGCGGCTGTCGCACACGATGCATGGCATGCCGGTCCCCCCGCCGCAGCCGCCCAAGCCGGTGGCCCGGTCCTCGGGCGGGAGCCATTCGCTCGCCGCCTTCGTGATCCGGAGCGGCAGCCTCAAGGGCCAGCGGCTGCAGGTGCGGGTGCCGGTGGTGAACATCGGGCGGGCGGAGTACAACGACATCGTCATCCCGGACGACAGCGTGAGCGGCTCGCACGCCAAGCTGCAGCGGCGCGAGGGCGTCTGGATGCTGTTCGACAACGAATCCACCAACGGCACCTGGGTGGATGGCGAGCGGGTGGCCGGCGAGGCTGCACTGGGTCCCGGCGCGGTGGTGCGCTTCGGTGAGGTCTCGGTGCTGTTCGAACCGACGGACGATCATCTGGGCACCGCCAGCGGGTCCGGCACCAAGGTCATGGGCGCCATGCGCCCCGCGCCCGGACCCGGGGGAGCGGCGACGCCCGCTGCTCCCCCGCTCCCCCCACCCAGTCAGGTGGCGGCGTCCGCGCCCCCGCCCCCTCCGCCTCCCGCGCCGGCGGCGGCGCCCGTCGCCCCGCGCCCGGCCGCGCACAGTCCTGCCATCGAGCCCGGCATCAAGCAGTCCGGCTCCCGGCGCCCGCCGGTGATCGTGTCCTCGCCGCCGCCGAGCAGCGGCCTGCCCAAGTGGGTGGTGCCGCTGTTGCTGGTGATCGTGCTCGGTGTTGTCGCCGCGGTCCTGCTCACCCGATAAGCGAGCCGCCGTGCGTTTCTCCTGTGCAGCCCGGACCGATACCGGTGTCGTTCGCTCCGGAAATGAAGACAACTACCTCATGCTGGCCGACCGCGGCGTGTTCATCGTGGCGGATGGCATGGGTGGGCACGCGGCCGGCGAGGTCGCGAGCGAGATGGCGGTCCGCATCATCTCCCGGGAGCTGGGGAGCCTGCGGGGACTGAACGATGACCAGGCGGGCGAGCGGATGCGGCACGCCATCATCGAGGCCAACGCGGCCATCTTCGACCGCACCCTGACCGAGCACGACAAGCGCGGCATGGGCACCACCACCACCGCCCTCATCCTGCTCCCCCAGCGCTACCTCCTCGGCCAGGTGGGCGACAGCCGGGCCTACCTGCTCCGCGGCGGTCACTTCCTCCAGGTCACGAAGGATCACTCCTACGTGCAGGAACAGGTGGACCTGGGCCTCCTCACGGCGGAGCAGGCACGGGTCCACCCCTACAGCAACGTGATCACCCGCTGCATCGGCGCCAACGCCGAAGTCGTGCCGGACCTCTACTTCGGTCACCTGCGCCCGGGCGACGTGCTGCTGCTGGCGTCCGATGGGCTGACCGGCATGCTCGAGGATGAGTACCTGGCCCAGATCCTCAAGGGAGAGGGCGGCCCGCAGCAGTGGGTGGACCGGCTCATCAACGAAGCCAATCGCCGGGGCGGCCTCGATAACATCACGGCCATCATCATCCGCATCGAGCCCGAACCTCCGGCGGCCTAGCGCACGGGCGGGGGACCGGGGTCCCGGGGCGGCCGATGGGCCGCCCCGTCGTCGTTTTCACCGGGTACGGCGCGAATTGAAACATGTCGAGTGGGTCCGCCGTTGTCCCCGCATGCATACCCTGAATGGCGCCTCGATCCTGGCCGGGTTCGCCACCCTCCGGTCCAATCCCCTTCGCACCACCCTCTCCACACTCGGTGTCGTGATCGGCGCGGCCGCGCTGGTCGCGGTGCTGTCGCTGGGGGATGGCATGGAGCGATTCGTCCGGGAGCAGATTGCCCGCTCCACCGACGTGCAGTCGATCCTGATTGCCGCCAGGACTTCGATGACGATCGATGGCCAGACCTTTCCGGTCGACAGTTATCCGGTCTTCACCCCCGCCGATGTGGACGCGATCGTCGCCGCCATTCCCGGGGCGGACCAGGCCACCCTTACCGTGAGCGGCCGCTCCAGGATCTCAGGGGTGGGCGGGACGCTGGAGGAGGTTGGCATCGCGGCCACCCTGCCGAGCCTGGCGGAACAAGTCGGACTCGGCTTCGCCGCCGGGCGGTATTTCACCGCCGCGGAAGCCGACAGCAACAGCGCCGTCGTGGTCCTGAGCCATGCGCTGGCGCGCCGGCTGACCGGTCTCAAGCCGGAGGAGGCGGTTGGCGCCACGGTCCGCGTCCGCGAACGGGACCGGCGGCTGGTGGGCGTGCTGGCGCCGGTCGAGGGAGAGCAAGTCGGCGCCGCCTACATCCCGATCCAGGGCGTGGGGGATGCCCTGGCGCCCACCCCGAAGCCCCGCGCGCCCACGCTCGTCCTCCGGGCGCGCACCATCGAAGACGTCACCCCGGTGCAGGCAGGAGCGGAACGGTGGCTTGCTTCCCGCTACGGCGCCGAGTGGAAGAAGGTGGCGCGGGTCGAGACCAACCGGAAGCAACTGCAGGACGTGGAGCAGGGCATGATCCTGTTCCGCTTGTTCATGGGGGCGATCACCGGCATCTCGCTGCTGGTCGGCGGGATCGGGATCATGAACGTGCTGCTGGCCTCGGTGACGGAGCGCACCCGCGAGATCGGCGTCCGGAAGGCGGTCGGTGCGAGCCGCTGGGACATCCTGGTGCAGTTCCTCGCGGAGTCGGTCACGATCTCCGGGCTGGGCAGCGCGCTGGGAGCCCTGGTGGGTCTGGCGGGGGCGTTCGGGATCACCTGGCTCATGCGCCAGGAGACCGAGGCCCAGGTGTACGCGGCGTTCACCTGGGGCACGGTGCTGGTCTGCGCCATCGCGGCGCTGGCGGTGGGGCTCACCTTCGGACTCTACCCCGCGCTTCGGGCCTCACGGCTGTCGCCGATCGATGCGATCCGGCACGAGTAGGGGCTGGTTCAGTCCTCGACCCGGACCGGGTGGATTCCCTGCTGCAGCCGGGCCAACTCGAGGATCCGCGCGAGCACCGCGTCCCGCTCCATTTCGGCCATGGGGGCAGAGTCGCCCCGACCGGGGCCGACCCACTCCGTGAGGCTGGACCGGTACACCCGGTGCCCCTGGGTGTAGGTCCAGATCAGGTAGGCCGTGCGCCCGGCCCGATGGTAGATCAGGGTCTCTCCCCGGATGTCCACCTGCAGCGATTCGTCGGCCGTTTGTCCCGGGGCGGGCGGCACGGTGCGCGGACGAGGCGCGTCGTGCCGCGCGCGGATCTCCTCCATTGAGGGCAATGGGGGCGGGGGAATGGGCGGGGTGAGGATGAAGAAGTGGCCGGTCGCGTCGGTGATCTCGAGATGGGTGAGGGAGCTGGCACGCGTGCGCACCACCAGCCCCTCGAGCGCATCGGGGCCGGACTGAAGGCCCTGCGCCAGCATGACCTGCTCACCGATCGGGGGTGAGGGGAACCCGCCGCCCACGGTGGCGATGCTGTTGCCGGCTTCGAGCTCCCGGTCGAGGAGCCGGCGCAGCGCCGCGGGGAATCGCTCGATCCTGGCCCGGAACTCCCGCGGCACGTCCGGCGGCATCAGCGGCCCTGAGGCGCGCGCCCCGCACGTTTGGCGGCCAGGGCGGCGGTGAAGGCCTGGTAACCCGCGGTGTCGTAGATCCCGTCCTCGCGCAACGCGGCCAGGATGGTGTCGAGGCTCTCGCCGGTGGGGGTGCGATGGTCATCCGGCACGCCCCGCTCGAGAAGGAAGCGGGCCATGTCCCACTGCTGGGTATAGGCCATGTGCATGAGCCCGTTCCAGCCCGGCCGGTCGCCGCGGCTGTCGACCACTGCGAGGTCGGCGCCGTGCGCCGCGAGGATCTCGAGCTCCGGCAGGTCCAGGTAGGTACTGAAGAGCAGCGGCCGCTGCTCCTGCTTGTCGGTGGCGTTGGGGTCCGCGCCGGCCTGCAGCAGGAGCCGCAGCGTCTCCCGTGCCTCCGGTGTGTTGCCTCCGAGCATGTACTCCAGCAGTTCCTTGTCGGGGCCGAGGATGTCGGCGTCGGGCCGTGCCCCGGCGGCGAGCAGCGCCTGCACCCCGGCGACGTTCGCCTCGGTCGGCCCGTTGCTCAGCACCTGGTTGACCGCAAAGCCGAGGATGGTGAGGTCCATCGAGTTGCGCGCGGAAAAATCGAGGGTCGCGCCCCCGGCGAGCTCCCGCACGCGGGAGGCGTCGCCGGCGCGGAGCGCCCGCGCGATGTCGGTCAGCACCGGCTGGGCGTAGTGCAGGCGGCGCTGGTCCCGGATCGAGCGCGAGAGGCCGGAGCTGAAGTCGCCGATGAAGTTCCGGGCCAGCATCCAGAAGGGAATCCCCGCGATCACGAACCCGGCGATCACCCCGGCCTTCGAGCCGGTGCGGGTGGCCCAGAAGAGCAGGGCGCCCACGGCGAGGACCAGGGGAGTCAGCACCAGCCCGAAGCCGGTGGCCATGCCGCGGCCGGCGGCATCGTCCCCCATGTTGCGGGTGACGAGGAGCATGACGACGAGGACGGCGTCGATCCCGAAGAAGATCCAGGCGGCGGTGACCAGCAGCTTCATCGGGGCTGGGGGCCGGGGAGCAGGGCGCGATGTCCCAGGCGGGACTCGAGCTCGCGGGGACTCAGGGCCACCAGCTCCCGGGCGGCGATCAGGTCCCGGGAGACCGGCGCGGCCGTGAAGATGCGGAGCCGGCGGGCGCTGCGGTAGAGCTCATCGGCCACGCGGGGCAGGCCGAACTGCCCGGCGACCCCTTCGCCCGTGAGGCGCTCCACCTCGCCGGTCCGGGTGCGGAGCGGGAGGTCCACGGCGAGCATGGACGGATTGGTGGGGAAGTCGAACAGCAGCTCTCCTGCACGGAGGCCGAGCTCGGCGGCGAGCTGGTCCTCCACCCGTTCCAGGAGATCGGGCTGGGCCCGGGCCCAGGGCTCGGTCTCCTCCGGGACTTCGCTGGCGGGAAGGTCGAGTGCTCGCTTGTAGAGCCGGCGGGCCGGGACCGCCCGGGCGAGGCCCGTGCGGTCCACCGTGGAGAGGCGCTCGGTGAGGCCGTCGTCGGTGGCGTCCGCCACCTCCTGGTGGCTCAGGACCCCCTCCCGGACGGCGGCCCGCACCGCGCGCTTGAACATGCAGGTGGCGCTCCGCACCGCATGGTGCCAGTAGACGTTGCGGTACATCTGGTACTTGGCGAAGAGCAGCGATTCGAGGGCGCTGATCCCCTTTTCCTGGACGCCGAGCTCGAGGCGCCCGCCGCCGGTGTCGATGAGCGTCAGCGAGGCGAGCAGGCGGTCCACGTCCACCGCGCCGTAGGGGACGCCGCACATCCGGGCGTCCCGGCTCAGGTAGTCGATCTTGTCGAGGTCGAGGGAACCGGAGATGAGCCCCTTGAGCGGGCTGGCGCTCCGGCCGGTGATGAACTCGCCGACCCGGGCGCCGAGCAAGGGCAGCCCGGTGTCGGCCAGCAGGGCGGCGAGGGGCGCGCGGCCCAGGCGGGCGACGCCCAGCTGCTCATGGTGGGGAAAGCCGGCCTCCTCCAGGGCGTGGGAGAAGGGGTAGTGCCCGATGTCGTGCAGCAGGGCCGCGAGCCGGGCGGCCACCTGCTGCTCCTCGGGGATGCCGGTGAGCTCGCCCCGTTCCCCGAGCGCGGCCAGGGCCCGCCGGGTCAGGTGGTAGGCGCCGAGGGCGTGTTCGAAGCGGGTATGGGTGGCGCCGGGATAGACGAGGAAGGCGTGGCCGAGCTGGCGGATATAGCGGAGCCGCTGCATCGGGGCGGTGTCGAGCACCGTCGTGGTGAGCGGGTCGAGTCGGATGTTGTCCCAGAGGGGGTCACGGATGACGTCGAAGTCGCCCATGGGGCGGGAAGGTAGCAGGAGCAGGGGAGAGAGACGAGGGCCGGGAAACGCAGGGGTGGTCGGGCGGGCGGGCGCCACCGTACGACCCCAGCGCCCAACCGCCCAACCGCCCAATCGCCTAATCGTCTTCCGTCTCGTGCGCCAGCTTCCACTCCTCCGGCGAGCGCCACAGGCTCGAGAGCAGCAGTTCCCGCATCAGGATGAATTCCTTGGGGATCCGGTCGTACAGCCGCTCGAACAGCTCCTGGTGGCCCAGCACCTCGAGCTTCCAGGCCTCACGGGGGACGGACATGAGGTCGCGGAAGGTCTCGGGCCCGAAGTCCTCGAGGCCGGTCCAGTCCATGTCCTCATAGCGCGGCATCCAGCCCAGCGGGCTCTCGGTGGCGCCGCCCTTCCCCCGGACCCGGTTGAAGATCCACTTGAGCACGCGCAGGTTCTGGCTGTATCCGGGCCAGATGAAGTTCCCCTCGGCGTCCTTGCGGAACCAGTTGACGCAGAAGATCCGGGGCGGGTCCACGATGTGCCGGCCCAGCTGCAGCCAGTGGTTGAAGTAGTCGCCCATGTGGTAGCCGCAGAAGGGCAGCATGGACATCGGGTCGCGCCGGACCTGCCCGACCTGCCCGGTGGCGGCGGCGGTGGTCTCGGAGCCGATCGTCGCGGCGGTGTAGACGCCGAAGTTCCAGTTGACCGCCTGCACCACCAGCGGCACCAGCGAGGCGCGCCGGCCGCCGAACAGGAACGCGCTGATGGGCACGCCGGCCGGGTTCTCCCAGTCGGCGTCCATCGAGGGGCACTGCGACGCAGGCGCGGTGAACCGGGCGTTGGGGTGCGCCGCCTTCCGGCCCGAGGCCGGGGTCCAGTGCTGGCCCTGCCAGTCGGTCAGCTCCGGCGGGGCCTGATCGGTCATTCCCTCCCACCAGACGTCGCCGTCGGGCGTGAGGGCCACGTTGGTGAAGATGGTGTTGCTGGCGATCGTGGCCATGGCGATCGGGTTCGACTTCTCCGAGGTGCCCGGCGCCACGCCGAAGAACCCGGCCTCCGGGTTGATGGCGAAGAGCCGCCCGTCCGGCCCCGGCCGGATCCAGGCGATGTCGTCCCCGAGGGTGGTGACCTTCCAGCCTTCGCAGCCCTTCGGGGGAACCAGCATGGCGAGGTTGGTCTTGCCGCAGGCGCTGGGGAAGCCCGCCGCAATGTAGCGCTTGTCCCCCTCGGGGCTCTCCATGCCGAGGATCAGCATGTGCTCCGCCATCCAGCCTTCGTCCCGGCCCATCACCGAGGCGATGCGCAGCGCAAAGCACTTCTTGCCGAGCAGGGCGTTGCCGCCGTAGCCGCTGCCGAACGACCAGATGCTCCGGTCGTCGGGGAAGTGGACGATGTACTTGTCGTCCCGGTTGCACGGCCAGGGAACGTCCTTCTCCCCCCGGGGCAGCGGCCGGCCGACGCTGTGGATGCAGGGGACGAATTCGCCGTCGCCCAGCGCGGCCAGGGCTGTCTTCCCCATGCGGGTCATGATCCGCATGCTGACGACGACGTAGGGGGAGTCGGTGATCTCGACGCCGACGTGCGCCAGCGGCGAGCCCAGCGGCCCCATGCTGAAGGGCACGACGTACATCGTCCGGCCGCGCATGGCGCCGTTGAACAGCCGCCGGAGGGTGCTCCGCATCTCGCGCGGGTCCACCCAGTTGTTGGTGGGGCCCGCATCCTGGCGGCGCTGGCTGCAGATGAAGGTACGGTCCTCGACCCGGGCCACGTCGGTGGGGTCGGAGAGGGCGAGGAAGCTGTTGGGGCGCTTGGCGGGATTGAGCCGCTTGAGGGTGCCGCCCTGCACCATCATCTCCAGCAGGGCCTCGTTCTCGGCGTCGGAGCCGTCACACCAGTGAATCCGCTCCGGCTCCGTCAGCCGGGCCACCTCCGCCACCCAGCTCTTGACCCGCTCGCTGGTGACCCACGCGGGGCAGTCGACGTCCAGGCTCCGTGGCTCTGCGGTGACGGTCATGCCGCGCTCCTCAAAGGGAAAGGTGCGGGCGCCAGTCGGAAATCGCCGGGCCACCCGCACGGGCCGGTAATCTCGGCAGCGGGTGGCCCGGCGGGCAATCCTTGGAAAATTATGCAGCCGCGCGGCGGCCGCGGCGGCTCACGGCCCGACGGGAAACATGTCGGCGGTGAAATGATATGCATTGGTGATGGTGCCGACGTCCCGCTCGGTCAGGAACCGGGCGGTCGGTTCGCTGAACATGAGGTCCAGCGAATCGCTGGAGTGCTGGAACAGCCCCAGGGTATGTCCCAGCTCGTGGGCCGCCACGGTGCGCAGGCACTGGGTGAGATCCGCCGCGCCCGGGATGGTCGGGAAGATGTAGGCCCGGACCGGGACCGCCAGCTCGAAGCGGGTGCCGACGGTGTCCACGTCCGTGGCCCCGGAGCAGGAGAGTACCCGGCCCGCGAGGCGGATGGGGATCTGCGGCGGCGGCTGGGTCAGCCGGACGATGACGTCGGCCGTGGCCGAGTCGGAGACGAGCACGCCGTCCCATTCGCCGTAGAGCAGGGCGCCCTTCCAGAGCGCGATGCCTTCCCGCACCCGGCTGGGCAGTTCGAGGGAGTCCTCCACCCAGATCCGCACCGGGAGCCGGTTTCGGGGCCAGTGAAAGCTCAGGGTATCGAGGCGCGGGCCGGCGCTGTCGTAGTCCACGATCAGGCGCCAGTCGTAGCGGGTGCCCCGGGTCGGCGAGACCATGTCGGAGCAGGCGAGGGCGGCGGCCAGGGCGACGAAGGTCGCGCCGAGCAGGAGGCGGGAGCGTGGGATCATGGGCGCTGGTACTCGATGCCGAGGCCCAGCCCCAGGCGATGCACGTCCTGCGTGCGCCCGAAGCCGGAACTCTGGAGTTCGTCGGTGTTGAATCGCTGATAGTCGTAGCGCAGCCGGGCCACCACGCCCACCGGCCCGCGGATCGGCAGCCGGTAGTCGGCGCCGCCGGAGAGGATGAGGAGCAGGGGCCCGCCGCTGCGGAAGATGCCTTCCTTCTCCGGCAGGTACTTGAGCAGCCCGGCGCCGAAGCGCCAGCCAAGGGTCGAGATGATGGGACCCTGCACCCCTCCGGTGATGCTCAGGGTCTTGAAGTCGGGGCCGTCCACCGTGGGGAAGCCCGACTCCTTGATCCGGGTCTTGCCGAAACCGAGGGCCACCTCGATCCCGCCCCGCTCGCGCTCCGAGACGGGCAGGGAAGCGCTCAGGGTGACGGTGGGCGCCAGGCCCTGGGTGATCTCGATGTCCTGGAAGATGCGGTCGGTGACCAGGCGGGTGCCGCCGGTGGCGCCGAGGGTCAGCCCGTAGCGGGCCTGCCCGGCCAGCGCGGCCGGCAGCACCAGCGCGAGGGCCAGGGTCGTAGGGAGAATGCGCATGGCGCTTAAGATGCCGTCCGAAGGGGTGAGGGTCAACGAGGGGGACGACGCCCGGCCCGGGCATACGCACGCAGGCGGCGGAGCATCTTGCGGTCGAGGGTCACCATGTCGTCGCCCTTGGGTGTCTCCAGGATCTTGATGACATGGTCGAAGCGCACGTCGGTCATGATCCGCCGGAAGGGGGCCGGCCCGAGCGAGCCCTCCGCGATCAGCTCGTGCCGGTCGCGGCGGGACCCGAACGGTGTCTTGGAGTCATTGAGGTGAAGACAGCGCAGGTGCGCCAGCCCCAGCACCCGGTCCCAGTCGGTCCAGACCTGGTCGAATGCCTCACGCAGGTCGTAGCCGGCGGCGTAGAGGTGGCAGGTGTCGGCGCAGTAGCCCACCCGGGCGCGGAGCGGGGCGGGGATCGCGGCGCGCAGCGCGGCCAGCTCCTCGAACCTGGCCCCCAGGGCGGTCCCGGTGCCGGCGGTAGTCTCCAGCAGGACCATGACCCGCCCCGGGACCCGGTCCAGGCAGCGGGCGTAGTTGTCGGCATTTCGTGACAGTCCGAGGCTCGGATCATCCATATAGTTGCCCGGATGCGACACCACATAGGGGATCCCCAGCAGCTCGCACCGCTCCAGCTCAGCGGTGAAAGCCGCGACGGACCGCTTACTTAGCACCGGATCAGGGGTTGCGAGGTTGATCAGGTACGAATCGTGCGACACGACCGCTCGCATCCCGGTGCGTTTCAGCTCCCGCTGGAAGGCGTCGCGGATCTCGCCGGTGATCACCGACTCGCGCCACTGGTTGGGCGTCTTGGTGAACAGTTGCAGAGCGGTGGCGCCGATGGCTTCGGCGCGCGCCGGTGCGGTGTGCACGCCCCCCTGGGTCGAGACGTGCGCGCCCAGCAGTTCGTCCGCCGGCCGCGGGGATGCTTTCATGGTGCGTCTTCCTTGACAGGGCTCATGGCCCGGCTACGTTCCCGGCCGCCTCGTCGGGATTCCGTCGATTGTGACTGACACCGTCCCCGCCCGCCGCATCCTGCTGCTTGGTGATGCCGCGTCCCGCCCGACCGGGCTGGAGCGCGCCTTGGCGCGCTGCGGGTACCACCTCCTCGAGGCCCAGGGCACCGAGGTGGAGCATCCCCCCGCCGCGCCTCCCGACCTCATCCTCGTCACCGCCCGCCGCGCCGATGCCCACCTGGAGCAGGCGCTGACGACTCTTGCCGGCGAGGCCTGGCACGCGATCCCCCGCCTGGTGGTGCTCGGCGAGCATGATCCCGACGGCGCCGCGAAGGCGCTCCTCATGGGGGCCGATGACGCCATGATGGCGCCGGTGCACCTGCAGGAACTCACCGCGCGGGTCGGCGCCCGGCTGCGCCGCGACCCCGGCCCGGGGACGGACCGGGTGGTGGCGTGGCGGCAGGAGCTGATGTTCGACATTCTCGAGGAGCTCTCCTCCTCGCTCCGCTCGGATTCGATCGTCGAGACCCTGGTGCGCCGGGTCGGGCTCGCCCTCGAGCTGCCGCGCTGTTCCTTCCTGCTGGCCTCCCCCTGGGAGCGCTACGGCCGGGTGGTCGCGGTGTGCGAAAAACCCTCCACCCGCGACCTCCGTGTCGACCTCTACCGCTACCCCGAGATCCGCGAGGCGTTGCGCACCGAGAAGACCGTCTTCATCCCCGATCTCGAGCAGCACGCCTTCTTCGAGGAGATCCGTCCCCTGTGGCGCGACCTCGGCGTCTCCGCGGACATCCGGAGCGTGGCGGTGATCCCGGTGAACCTCCACGGCAAGCCCGCCGGCGTCTTCCTGCTGCGGACCGGGCGCGAAGACCCGCCCCTCAGCGCCGAGCAGCTCGGCTTCGCCGAGCGCCTGCTCCGGGCCGCCGCCCGGATGCTGGAGAACGAGGAGCGCCGGGCGGGCATCGCCCGGCGCCAGGCCAGCGCGCTCGCCACCGACATGCTCACCGGCTGCGGCAACCTCGACGCCCTCGACCGCCGCATCCAGGAGGAATTCGAGCGGGCCCGCCGCTACTCCCTCACCTTCTCCCTGGTCCTGCTCGACGTGGACCGGCTGCGCCGCTACAACGAGCAGTTCGGCAACGTGGTGGGGGATCGGGTCATGGCCGAACTGGGCGGGCTGCTGCTCAAGGAAGTGCGCGCCCCGGATTTCGTGGGACGCTACGGCGGGGACGAATTCGCCCTGCTCCTGCCCGAGACCGACCTCGTCGGCGCCCGGGCGTCCATCGGCCGGGTGCGGGAACGGATCGAGGGGCACGACTTTCCCGACCTCGCCCGCGACGACCGCCCCACCCTGTCCGCCGGGATCGTCACCTTCCCGCATCCCGCGGCCAGCCAGACCCAGGATCTCTTTGCCCTGGTCGAGGCCGCCCTGCTGCGCGGCAAGGCCCAGACCGACGGCCGCATCGGCACCGCGGATTCCGTGGCGGCCTGACCTAACGCCTCCGCTTCAGCCAGTCCGCCGGGTCGAGCGCAATCCCGTCCTTGCCCCGGATCTCGAACTGCAGGTGCGGCCCCTGGTCGCTGTTGCTCCCCCCCACCGACCCGATCACCTGGCCCTTGGTCACCTTCTCCCCCGCCGCGACCCGCGCGTCGTGCAGCTGCATGTAGAGGGAACGGTAGCCGTTGCCGTGGGCCAGGAAGATCGTGAGTCCATAGGTGCCGAGCGCCTGCACCCGCTCCACCGTGCCCGACTCGACCGCGCGGATCGGGGTGCCCTCCGGCGCGCCGATCCGGATGCCATTGTTCACGATCGTGGCGCCCGAGTGCAGGGTTTCCGGGCCGAAGCGGGTCAGGATGGCGCCGTCCACCGGCCAGTCGAGCTTGCCGATGTCCGCCGTGGTCAGCGTGCCGGGGCCGGTGCCGGCGGCGGGCACCCGGGGCTCCGCGTTCCGCCGGGCCCGCTCCAGTTCCGCCAGCAGGTCGTTGAGCCGCGACTCGTCCCGTTCCAGCGCCGAGAGCCGCTGCTCGGTCGTGCGCGCGGTGCGCCGGGCCTCGTTGAGCCGGCTGGCGCGCTCGTCCACCAGGCTGGAGTAGCGCCGGAGTTCCGCCTCCCGCTCCTCGCGGCTCAGGTCGAGCTGGGAGCGCACCTGCAGGATCTCCCGGCGGCGCCGCTCCACCTGGGTGGTCAGCTTCTCGACGTCGGTGAGCAGCGACTTGTCCTGCCGCGACTGGAGGTAGAGGTACTTGTAGCGGGAGAGCAGGTCGCCGAAGGACTGGGCCGCGACCATCACCTCGAAGGTGTAGAGCCGGCCCCGCTTGTAGATCTCCGCCAGCCGCCGGGCCAGCACCGCGCGCTTCTCGGCCAGGTTGTCCTGGGCGAGGGCCAGCGCCGCGCTCGACTGGTCCACGTGGGTGTTGAGCCCGCCGATCTGGGTCTCCAGCTCGTTGACGATCCGGTTGGTGGACCGCCGCTGCCGCTCCAGGTTGTCGAGTTCCGCCCCGAGGTCCTGCACCTCGCCCCGGAGCCGGATCCGGTCCCGCTCCAGCCGCTCCCGCTCCCGGCGGATCTCCTCCAGCCGGCGGCGGGAATCGTCGAGGTCGGACTGGGCGAGCAGGGGAGCGGCGGAACAGAGCGTGAGGAGTACCAGGAGCCACGGACGGATCGATCGACGGCCGGACGGCCGGACGGCCGGACGGCAAGACGGCAGCAGGGCAGGAGGCCGAGCCGCCGAGCCGCCGAGCCGCCCGACCGCCGAACCGTCAGACATTCCTGAGGTGCCGCCCCACGCTCACCAGGCTTCCTCCCAGGCCGATCGCCACGCCGAACAGGACCCCCAGGGCGAGCTGGGGGGGCTGCAGGAAGACGATCCCCGAGGTGGCCAGCTCGATCTGGCCCCGGAACATGAGATAGGTCGCGTACGAGAGCCCGATGGCCACCAGCCCGCCCCCCAGCCCCTTGAGGGCGCCCTCCAGCAGGAAGGGGCCGCGGATGAAGCCGCGGGTGGCGCCGACCAGCCGCATGATCGAGATCTCCCGGGCCCGTTGCAGCACCGTGATCCGGATGGTGACGCCGATGATCACCACCGCCACCGCCGCGAAGGCCAGCCCGATCGTCAGGCCCACGATGCCGGCGATGTTGCGCAGCCGGTCCAGCTTCTCGATCCATTCCCGGCCGTAGCGCACGTCGTCAATGAAGCCGTACCCCTTGAGCCGTTCCGCCACTGCCGAGGTGTGCACCCCGGTGCGGAAGCCGTCCTTGAGCTGGATCTCGAGCGACGCGGGCAGGGGGTTCACCGCCAGGTCCCGGTAGGCGTCCCGGAACTCCACCAGCTCCGCCCGGGCCCGCTTGAGCGCCTCGTCCTCGCTGACGAAGGTCACCCGCGCCACCTCCGGGAACGCGGCGATGTCCTGCGACGCCTGCGCCACCGTCTCGGGCGGGGTGCCGCGGAGCAGGTAGGCCACCACCTCCACCCGCTGCTCCACTCCCCGCAGCGCCTCCCGCAGGTTGACCGCCACCAGGGCGAAGAGCCCCACGGCGTAGAGCGAGAAGCCGATGGTGGTGATGGAGAGCGCCGAGAGGAGCGGCGCGCGGCGGAAGGCCAGCAGCGCTTCGCGGACCAGGAGTCTCACGGGTCGGCCTCCTCGCCGTCGTCCACGCCGCTGTCGAAGACCACCGTGCCCTCGCGCAGCTCCACGGTGCGGTAGGTGGTCTGCTTCACCAGGTCGAGGTCGTGCGTGGCCATCACCACGGCGGTGCCGCCGGCGTTGATCTCGCGGATGAGCTGGAAGACCCCCCGCGTGGCCCGCTCGTCCAGGTTGCCGGTGGGCTCGTCGGCGATGATGATCGCCGGGTCGTTCACCAGCGCCCGCGCCATCGCCACCCGCTGCTGCTCCCCGCCGGAGAGCTCCTGCGGGTAGGCCGACGCCTTGGCGGCGAGCCCCACCTGGGTCAGCACCCGCATCACCCGGGAGGGGATGGCGTCGGCCCGGGCGCCGGTCACCTCCAGCGCGAAGGCGATGTTCTCCTCCGCGGTGCGGTCCTCCAGCAGGCGGAAGTCCTGGAACACGATGCCCAGCCGGCGGCGGAGCCGCGGCAGCTCGGCCGCGTCGAGGTCACTGATGTTGAAGCCCGAGACCCGCACGTCCCCGCTCGAGGGCCGGAGCTCGCCGTACATCAGCTTGAGGACGGTGGACTTGCCGGCGCCGGAGTGACCGGTGAGGAAGACGAACTCGCCCTTCGCAATGTGGAGGGAGACGTCCTTCAGGGCCGCGCCCTTGGGATAGTCCTTGAAGACATGCGAGAAGCGGATCACGGGGGGAAGATAGGAGGGGCGGGCGGTGGCGCGGTAGGGCGGGACGGTATCGACGGTATGGACGGCAGCGACGGTACGTGCGGTCGGCCGGGCCGCCTACCCCGCCGCCTGCGCCAGGTCGGCGATGATGTCGTCCGCGTCCTCGATGCCGCAGGAGAGCCGCACGAACCCGTCGGGGATCCCCAGCGTGAGCCGCTCGTCCTGGGACAGCGCCGCGTGGCTGGTGAGGCGCGGCTCCGAGATGAGGCTCTCCACCCCGGCCAGGCTCGGGGCATGGGTGACCAGGCGGAGCTTCTTGAGGAACCGCTCCACCGTCCGGGTGCCGCCCTTGAGCTCCAGCCCGACCATGCCGCCGAAGCCGTCCAGCAGCTGGGTGGCGAGCGCGTGGTCGGGGTGGGAGGGGAGTCCCGGGTAGTGCACCCGGGTGAAGGCGTCCTGGGTCTCGGCCCAGCGGGCAACGGCCATCCCGTTCAGGTTGTGCCGCGCCATCCGAAGGCTCAGGGTCTTGAGGCCCCGCTCCACCAGCCAGGCGGCGTGGGGGTCGATCGGCTGGCCCCACAGGGTCATCAGCCGGGTGACCTCCTCGATGATCGAGGCCGACGCGGCCACCGCCCCGGCCACGACGTCGCTGTGGCCGTTGAGGTACTTGGTGGCGCTGGTGATCACGATGTCCGCCCCGTGCTCCACCGGGCGGAAGTTGATCGGGCTGGCGAAGGTGGCGTCCACCATCAGGGCCAGCCCCGAGTCCCGGGCGATCTGGGCCATCGGGGTCAGGTCCACCACCCGCGCCAGCGGATTGGTCGGCGTCTCCACGAACACCGCCCGGGTGCTCTTCCGTACCGAGCGGCGCCACTGCCGGGGCTGGTCCGGGTTCACGTAGGAGACGTCGATGCCCAGGCGGCCGAACTCCTCCTCGAAGAGCCGGCGCGTCCCCCCGTAGATCCAGGAACTCGAGAGTAGATGATCGCCGGGCCGGAGCACCGCCAGGTGCGCCAGCGCCGTGGCCGCCATCCCGCTGGAGACGAACAGCGCCGCCTCCGTCCCTTCCAGCAGGGCGTAGCGGCCGGCGAGGCTCACCTGGTTCGGGTTGTTCCCGTACCGGGAGTACATCACCTGCTCGTCGCTGCCGACCGGGTTGGTGAAGGTGCTGCTCTGGAAGATCGGGGTCGTGACCGGGGTCCAGTCGCTGCGGCGGGCCGGGGTGCCGTGGACCGCGAGGGTGGAGGGTCCTGGCTTGCGCTTCATGCGTCGTAGGGGAGGGCGTAGAGTCCGTCGGAGCACCGCACCAGCCGCAGCCGGGCCAGGGTCTCCAGGGCGTCCGCGGTGTGGGTGGCCCCCCAGCCCATCTGGCCGGCGAGCGCCGCGGCGGTGGAGGCGCCCGCCTCCCGCAGGTGGAAGAAGACCGTCCGCAGGTCGGCGCTGACCCGCCCCACCGGCCGGGCGCCGCCTTGCGCGGGGTCGTGGACCAGCGCCGCCAGTTCGTGGTGCTCCAGGACGTGCTCGATCGCCTCCAGCTGCTCGTCCTGCAGCCCCTGGAGCACCAGGTAGGCGCCGGTGGGCGGGTCCAGCAGCAGCTTGGCGATGATCTCGTCGGCGCAGCTGAAGTCCACCAGCCCCACGTCGCTGAAGTCGAGCAGCGCCAGCGGGGCGCCGTCCGCCTCCAGGGCCCGCTCGATGCTGGTGCGCACCAGCCGGCCGGTGGTCCGGGTGACGAGGTTGGAATAGGGCGTCTCGACCGACTCCCGCAGGAGCCGCTCTACCCGGATGGTCTGCCTCATGTCGCGTCGTCCTGTGGCTCGTCCTGCTGGGCCGGAATCACGATCTGGACCTGGGCGCCCGGGAATGGCGCGAGCTGCTCGAGCAGGGGGCTGTCGTCGTCCCACGCCGGCACGATGGCGATCCGCGCGGTCCCGCTCCGGATGGTGAGCTTCCCCTGCCACCGCGCAAGGTAGCGCTTGATCCCGGCGATCCCCTGGCCCCGGCCGGGGTCGCGGAACCGGCTCACGTTCTGGATCACCGCCGCCTCCAGCGCCGCCGCGTCGCCCCAGCGATCGCCGAAGCGCCGCGCCTGGGTGGCCTCGAGGGAGCGGCGGAAGCCGACGCCCGCGTCGCTCACCGCGATCACGACCACCCGCCGCTTGAGCCGCTTCCGGTAGCTGTAGGCGTGCACCGAGACCCAGCCACCGGTCCCGGCGTGCTCCACAATATTCTGACATGCCTCCGAAAGTGCCATGGCGAATCCCATGGTCGCCTTGGCCTCGAGGCCCAGCTCGCCGTGGAGAATGCGGGAAGCCGCCGCCTGGATCTTGCCCACCACGGCGTGGACGTCCTCGGACGCGCGCACCGGGGTCACGTCGAGCAGCACGTCCGACTGCTCTTCCACCTTGAGCCGCGGCAGCTTGCCGTGGATCTCCACCAGTTCCGCCAGGTGGCGGAACAGCCCGGTGCGGACCCAGTAGCGCCGCACGTCCGCCGAATCGGGGATGGTGAACTGCGGCGTGGGGCCGCCGGCTTCCCGCACCGCCTGCGCGGCGGTCAGCATCGCCACGAAGCCGACCGGGGAGGACCACGTCGCCCCGCGGGCATCAAACAGCAGCCGGTCGGTCAGCGGCCCCGCCGCCAGCGACTGGGCGAACGCCTCAAAGCTCCGCTCGTCGAAGAAGGCAGGCACCTCCACGACGCGGGTCACGCCGCGCCGCCGGCGGGGACCAGGGCTCCCCGGAGCAGGGACCCCAGCCGCCCCGCGCCCCGGAGGGCCGCGTTCCGCGCTGCCAGCCGGTTGGCCTCCGCGACCGCCGCCTCCACGGGATCCCCGGCGACGAGCCGGGCGGCGAGCACCGCGCCGAAGACGTCGCCGCAGCCGGTGGGGTCCACCGCGTCCACCGACGGCGCCGGGATTCGTGCCGTCCGGATCGCGGCCCCGCCGGCCCGACCGGTGGCCGCCTGCCCGAAGCCGTCGAACCCCGGGGCGGCCACATAGACCGCGCCCCGTCCGGCCAGCGTCACCACCAGCAGCTTCACCCCCACCGCCAGCGCCAGCGCCGCCACCGACAGCGGATCGGGGCCGAACATCGCCATCTCGTCCTCATTCATCTGCACCACGTCGAAGCAGGCCAGCCAGGCTCCCGGGTCCGCCAGCGGCCGGAGGTGCCGCACCCCGTCCTGCGGCATCCCGAAGAGCAGGCTGTGCAGGTCGGCGTAGATCGGGCCCCGGTAGGCCTGCCGCAGGGCCTGGGCCGTCCCCAGTTCCAGTTCGAAGCCGGAGATGAAGTTCAGGTACAAGCCGTCGAGGTCCCGCACCATCGGTCCCAACTCGGCCCAGGTCCAGCCGGGCACCCCGCCGGACATCCGCTCGCAGCGCCGCTCCGCCGACTGGTAGCGCAGCGTCACCCGGTTGTTCGGCACCGGGACTTCCACCGCCCGTCCTCCCGGCACCAGGTGGGCCAGGCTCCGGAACAGCTCCGCCGCGCGTTCCCGGAGATCGCTGCCGACCTTGATGAGCGGCACGATCTCCCATCCCGGAGCCAGCGCCGCGTCGAGCCCTCCCAGCGCGTAGGCGATTCCACCCCACTCCTCCACGACCGGCGCGGCGGGATCACGGCCGTGAATCTCGTCCCACACCAGCGAACCGAGGATCCCCAGCTTCACACGATCCCCGCCTCGACCTGCTCCTGGAAGGCGCGGACCGCGCCGTACACCCCGGCGACGCCGGTGAGCTCTCCCGGGACGATGCGGCAGACCTGCACCGCGGGCTTGAACGCCCGGCGGGACACCTCGCGGCGGAGCGGCTCGAACAGGCTGTCCCCCGCCTGGGTCACCCCGCCCATGATCACCACCGCCTCGGGGTTGAAGATGTTGATGAGGTTTGCCACCGCGGCGCCGAGGAACCGGGCCGTGTCCCGCACCACGTCGATGGCCAGTTCGTCGCCCGCCTGGGCCGCCTCGTAGACCGTCTGGGCGGTGATGCGCCCGAGGTCGCCGCCCACGTAGCTCGCGAGGCTCGAGGACGCGCCGGTCTGGATCGCCTCCCTGGCGCGGAGCGCGATGTTGGGGCCCGAGGCGTAGGCTTCGACGCAGCCATAGTTGCCGCACTTGCAGTGGCGGCCGTTAGCGTCGATGGTCATGTGCCCCACCTCGCCGGCGATGTCCGACGCGCCGTGATACAGCCGGCCGTCGATGATGATCCCGCCGCCGATCCCGGTGCCGATGGTGAGCCCCACCGCCTGGCGGGTGCCGCGCGCGGCCCCCATCCACCACTCTCCCAGCACGGCGCAGTTGGCGTCGTTGTCGAGCCCGGTGCGGAGGCCGAGGCCGTCCTGCAGCCGCTGCCGGAGCGGCATGTTCACCCAGCCCAGGTTGGGGGTGAGCAGCACCACCCCGCTCTTGGTGTCGAGCGGACCCGGGGCGCCCACGCCGAGGCCGATGATCTCGGCGCCCGGCGCGGCGGCGCGGGTCTCCGCCATGCTGTCCCTGGCCACCGCGATAATGCGCTGGACCACCGCATCCGGCCCGCCCTCGGCGCCGGTGGGGACGCTGCGCACGCCGTGGATGGCCGACCCGTCCTCGGCCACGCAGCCGGAGACGATGT
>JAEUJI010000326.1 GCA_016794805.1 Gemmatimonadota bacterium | reverse complement strand
CGAGCGCAGGGCGCTGATGCGGACGCCGGCGTCCTCGTCCCGGGTGGCGCGGACCAGCAGGTCGATGACCACCTTCGGGGCGAGGCGGGCGGAGTCGGCGTAGCTCCGGGTCAGGGCGCGGGCCGCATAGGCTCTGACTTGCGCCGTGGCGCGATCCCCCAGGCCTTCAATGAAGCGGGACGCCGCGGCGGTGGACCTGAGCCGTCCGAGCGAGAACACCGCCCCGATCCGGGCGTCCTCGCGGGCACTGCTGACCATCGGCAGCAGGGCGTCCACCGGGGCGAGGGGACCGAGTCGCCAGCTCTCGAGCGCCGCCCGGCCCGCCAGCACGTCGGCGTCCGGCCGTTCCCGCCAGAGCGAGCCCTCCAGCACGCCGCGGAGAATGGAGGCGCCTCCCGGGCCACCGACCCTGGCCGCGGCGGTGATCAGCTCGAGCGCGACCGGCCCCGCCACCGGCTCGCCATCCCGCACCCGGTTCTGCATGGCGATGGCGGCCGGAGCGTCCCGCACCAGTCCCAGGGCGAAGACCGCGGCGACCTGGACCGTGCTGTCGGGATCGGAGAGAGCCCGCACGAGGAGGGGGATTGCCCGGGTGTCCCCGATTCGGCCGAGGGAGGTCGCGGCGAAGGCGCGGACGGAGCTGTCGCCATCGGCCAGCGCGGCGACGTAGAGCCCCTCGTCGTAGCGCCGGGCATCCTCGGCCGCGAGCATGCGGGCAAAGGACTCGACAGTTCCCGCGTCCTGGGCGGCCAGCGCCGGCGCGCCGGTCCCCAGTGTCACGACGAAGGCCAGCAGGACGCGACGTGTCATGCCACCCCCACCGGACGCAGCGCCGCGAGCACCGCCGCCGGGAGGCGCGAGAGGCGATGCTGCCCGTCGAGGCAAAGGAGGGTGGTCTCCGCTTCCCCGAGCGCGGCGCCGGTCCCGGCATCCTCGAGCAGGTAGCTGAAGACCACCCGGCGGCTGGCCGCCTCCTTCACCCGGCAGCGGATTCGCACCAGGTCGTCATAGCGGGCCGCCTGACGGTAGCGCACGTGGAGCTCGGTGACGACCAGGCGGATCCCCTGTTCCTCGAGTTGCCGATAGCTGAAGCCGGACTGACGGAGGTGCTCGGTGCGGGCGATGTCGAGCCAGACCACGTGGCGGGCGTGGTACACCACCCCCATCTGGTCGGTCTCGGAGTAGTTCACCCGATGGGTGGTGACGGATTCTGCGGTTGGCTGGTGCACAGGCGGCTCGGAGCTGGATCGGCGCAGCGGCTCGGCGGAGGACCGGGCGGGGACGATTCGGGAAGGTGGACCCGCGCCGCACGCATCGCAACCGCCCTTCCCCACCCCCGAGGGCCGGCCTACCTTTGCCCCGTGCACTGCCAGCGCCTCGTGCTGGTCGGGGACGCCCACCTCGGCCGCGGCTCGCCGGAAGCCGCCACCGCCTTCCTGGCTTTTCTCGACCACGTTCCCGCGCTCGGTGACGGCCTGCTCCTCACCGGGGACCTGTTCGAGTTCTGGTTCGCCTACGGCCGGGTGATCCCGCGCCACGGCGTCCGGGTGGTGGCCGCGCTGGCCCAGCTCGCCCGCCACATGCCGATTACGCTGGTCGGCGGCAACCACGATCGCTGGGCCCGCGACTTCTGGCAGCAGGACCTCGGCATCGGCTTCTCCCCCCGGGAGGCACGGTTCACGGTTGGAGGCCAGGCCGCCCTGGCCCTCCACGGCGACGGCATTACCGAGACCCACTGGTCCGCCCGGGTGCTGCACCGGGTCCTGCGTCATGAGGCGACCGTGGCGCTCTACCGCGGCCTGCACCCCGATCTCGGCATGTGGCTGGTGGACCGGCTCAGCGGCTACCTCGGGGACCGGCGGCGCAGCGCCGCCGAAATCGAGGCGTCGGCCGCGCGCCAGGAGGCCTGGGCCGCCGCGCGCCTCGCTGCCGAGCCCACGCTCAGGCTGGTGGTGATGGGGCATACGCACCGCGCGGCGGCGGTCCGCATCGGGCCCGACCGCCTGTACGTGAACCCCGGGGCCTGGTTCGATGGCTACCGGTACGCCACCGTGGCGAACGGCGTAGCGACCCTGGCGACGTTCGCGCCCTGAGCGGTCCTGCCGATGGATGGGGAGGGCCAGGGGTACATCGCGCAGCTGCGGGAGTGGGGCGCGTCGTAGGGAGGCGCGGATCCGGCGCTACCCGAGGGCCACGACCTCGGCGGCGGTGAGCTTCTCCCCAATGAAGCGGCTGCCCACTTGCCGGAAGCGGGGCTCATCGTCGCTTACGACGAACCGATGGAAGACCACGTGCCCGGCCGGCGCCTCGAGCTGCGCCGCGGCCAGGGTCTCCGCCACCGCCTGCGCCGTTTCCGCCGCGCTGTCGATGAGCCGCACCTCCTGGCCCATGACCCGTCCCAGCAGCGGTTTCAGCAGCGGATAGTGGGTGCAGCCGAGCACGAGGACATCCACCGCCGCCGTGGCGAGGGGCCGGAGGTAGTCCCGGGCGATCAGTTCGGCCGCCGGATGGTCGAACCAGCCCTCCTCCACCAGCGGCACGAACAGCGGGCAGGCCGCCTGCTCCACCCGCAGCGCCGGGGCCAGCGCGTGAATGGCGCGGGGGTAGGCCTGGCTCGCGATCGTACCCGCCGTCCCGATCACGCCGACGGGCCCCCCTCGCGTGGCGGCGACCGCGGCCCGCGCCCCCGGCTCGATCACGCCAATCACCGGCACCGGCGACTGCTCCCGCAGCGCCCCGAGGGCGTGCGCGGTGCTGGTGTTGCAGGCGACGACCACCAGTTTCACCCCCTGCCCCAGCAGCCAGTGCAGGATCTCCAGACTGTAGCGGCGGACGGTCTCCGGGCTCTTGGGGCCGTAGGGGACGCGAGCCGTGTCCCCGAAATAGATGGTGGACTCTCCCGGCAGGCGCTCGTAGAGCGCACGGGCTACGGTCAGCCCCCCGATGCCGGAATCGAAGATGCCAATGGGCGCGGTACGGTTCACGGCGGTCAGAAGGGAATCTTCACTCCGGCGCCGATGCCGCCGCCGGGCAGCGGGGCCGCACGGACGTCGAGATCGTCCGGGAAGTCCCAGAGGTGGGCACTGACGTACGCCTCGATGGCCGAGAACAGGTGATTGAAGGCCAGCAGGACCAGCCAGTCCTGCCGTTCCTTCTCCTTGGCCCGCACGCTGCCGGACCCGGTGCGGCGCAGGTAGTTGAGCTCGTGATTGGACTTGATCGCCATCCCGAGGGTGACGCCCTCCCAGGCGATGAACAGGGCGCCGGTGAGCTTCCGGTTGAGCTTCGCCTGCCCCCACCCCGGGATCAGGATCGAGCGCCAGAGGCCCCCCATCGGCGAGACCGGCGCCCGGGCATAGAGCGTGTCCGCGCCCGGGCCGGCGGGCTCCGCCGGGACCGAGTCGGCCCGCACGGCTGTGGTGTCCTCCTGCGCCGCCACCGCGACCGGCGCGCTGAGCAGCGCCAGCGCCAGGAGCCACGGGCGTAGCCCGCGGATCATCGGACGATCTCCCGCACCGCGGCCGCGAAGGTGGCGATGTCCTGCTCGGTCGTGTCCCAGGCGGTCATCCAGCGGACCTCTGAGGTCTCGGGGTTCCAGACGTAGAAGAAGGCGCGCTCCTGCAGGGCGGGAATATGCTCGGGTGGCACTCGCGCGAACACCCCATTGGCCTCCACCGGCTGGGTCAGGGTGATCCCGGCCACCCCCTGCACCTGCTCCGCCAGCAGCCGCGCCATGCGGTTGGCGTGCCCGGCATTCCGCTGCCAGAGGTCCCCGCCGAGCAGGGCGATGAACTGCGCCGCCAGGAACCGCATCTTGCTGGCGAGCTGCATCCCCTGCTTGCGGATGAAGGCCATGGCGTCGCCGCCGGCACCCTGCGGAAACACGATCGCCTCCGCGCCCAGCAGCCCGTTCTTGGTGCCGCCGAACGAGAGCAGGTCCACCCCCGCATCGGTGGTGAGGGCGCGGAGGGGCAGCTCCAGCGAGACGGCGGCGTTGGCCAGGCGGGCCCCGTCGAGGTGCAGCAGCAGGCCCTGGGCATGCGCGGCGTCCGCCAGCGCCCGGATCTCCCCGGCAGTGTACACCGTCCCCAACTCGGTGGCCTGGGTGATCGAGACCACCCGCGGCTGCACCCGGTGTTCGTCCCCGATGCCACGAAGCAGCGGTGGCAGGTCCGCGGGGCGGAGCTTGCCATCGGGGCACCGAACGGGAATCAGCTTGCAGCCGGTGAACCGTTCGGGTGCGCCGCATTCGTCGACGTTGATGTGGGCGCCGTCGGAACAGATGATCGCCTCGTGGGGGCGCGTCACCGCGGCGAGCCCCAGGACGTTGGCGGCGGTGCCGTTGAAGACGAACCAGGCGTCGGCCGCCGGCCCGAAGTGGAGCCGGAAGACCTCACGCGCCTGGTCGGTGAGCGGGTCGTGGCCATAACTCCGGGCGTGGCCGGCGTTGGCGGCGGCGAGCGCCGCCAGCACCTCCGGGTGCGCCCCGGCGTTGTTGTCGCTGGCGAAAGCGCGTGGCGTCATGAGGCGACCAGCACCGGGAGGGCGCCGGGTTCGAGGCGGATGTCCATCCGCCCGGCGACCTCGCGCAGCTCGCCGTCGAACTGGGCGTGGAGGGTGCCGTTGAGACTGGTGACGGCGACCTGGGTGGCGCGGAGCATCCGGACGTCCTTGAGGCCGGTGTGCCTGCCCAGCATCACCAGCGGCAGGCGCACCAGGATGGCGCCCATCGACTTATGCCGGATGGCGCAGATGTCCAGCCAGCCATCGTCCGGCTGGGCGTCGGGGGTCAGGCGGAATCCGCCCCCGACACAGGGGCCGATGGCCACTTCGAGCAGCAGCAGGTTGTCCCGGAACGCGCCGCCATCGGTTTCCACGGCCAGTTCCATGTTGGGGAAGTCCCACAGCACCTGGAACACCGCCGCCAGATAGGCCGGCAGCCCGGTCAGCCGCTTCCACCGGCTCACCACCCGGGCCACCTCGGCGTCGAAGCCGATCCCGACCGAATTGAGGAAGTACTCCCCCCACGCCACGCCGACGTCAAACCGGCGCACCCGGCCGCCCGCCAGCCGCCGGACCGCGTCCGGGATCGACACGCCGAGCGTCCCCGCCATCTTTGCGTAGTCGTTGCCCGTGCCCGCCGGAAGGATCGCGATGGGGGGCTTCTCGGCGCGGGCCGCCCGGAGCAGCCCGTTGGCCGCCTCGTGCAGCGTGCCGTCGCCGCCCAGCACCACGATCCGCTCGGCCCCCGCCTCCACCGCGGCGCGCACCTGTTCCACGGCCGATCCCGGGGCGGAAGTCGTGACCTGCTCGACGGCGCCGAAGGTGGTTTCGAGGGCCCGGCGGGCTTCCGGCGCGCGCCGACCGGCCCGGCCGCGGCCGGCGGCGGGATTCACCACGAGGATGGTCGTCACAGTGCCGGGGAATGTGGCGCAATCGGGACCGGGCCGCCACATGCGCCAAGGGGCGGCCACGAGGGTCGCCCCAGGGCGGAGGTGGCGGGAGCGTGTGGGAATCGAACCCACCGGAGCCGCCGTAGGCACCTCCGTCGCGGTTTTGAAGACCGGCCAGGCCACCAGGCCCGATCCACCCCCTCAGATGGTTGCGATGACGTCGATCTCCACCCGGACACCCCGCGGGAGGCCGGCCACGGCCACGGTGGAACGGGCCGGCTTGTGTTCCCCGAAGGCCTGGGCGTACACCTCGTTCATGGCCGGGAAATCCTGCATGTCCACCAGGAAGACCGTGGTCTTCACCACCCGGGACAGGTCGGAGCCCGCCGCCGCCAGGACCGCCTTGAGATTGGCCAGGACCCGCTCCGTCTGCTCCCGGATCCCGCCACCAACGATCTCCATCGTGGCCGGGTTGAACGCGATCTGGCCGGCGGTGAAGACCATGCCGTTGACGATCGTGGCCTGGCTGTACGGGCCGATCGCCTTGGGCGCCTGCTCGGTGGACACGAACGCGATCGGCATCAGAACAGCCCCTCGATGCGGCCGTCAGGGTGGACCCGGATGGCTTCGGCCGACGGCACCTTGGCCAGCCCCGGCATGGTCATGATTTCGCCCGCGAGCGCCACGACGAACCCGGCGCCCGCCGACGCGGTGACATCGCGAATGTTGATCTTGAACCCCTTCGGCCGCCCGAGCTTGGTCGGGTCGTCGCTGAAGGAGTACTGGGTCTTGGCCACGCAGACCGGCGTCGCCCCGAGCCCCATCTCCTCGCACTGGGCGATCGACTTGTCGGCCGCGGCGGAGAAGGTCACCCCGTCCGCGCCGTAGATCTGGGTGGCGATGGTCTCGATCTTCTGCTTGATGGGAAGCGCCGCGTCGTAGATCGGCTTGAAGTTCGCCTTCCCCTCGGCCAGGGCGGCCAGCACCTCGTTCCCCACCGCCACGCCCCCCTCGCCGCCCTTGGCCCACACATCCGACAGCGCCGCCCGGGCGCCCCAGGTCCTGGCGGCCTCGATGACGGCCTCCTGCTCCTCCTTGGAGTCCGTGAGGAACCGGTTGAGGGCCACGATGACCGGCACCCCGAACTTCTGCACGTTCTTGACGTGGGCCTCGAGGTTCACCATCCCCCGCTGCAGCGCCGCCACATCCGGCACCGAGAGGCTGTCCTTCTTGACCCCGCCGTGCATCTTGAGCGCCCGGATGGTGGCCACCACCACCGCCGCCTCGGGCTTGAGCCCGCCGAACCGGCACTTGATGTCGAAGAACTTCTCCGCGCCGAGGTCGGCGCCGAATCCCGCCTCGGTGAGGACGATGTCACCGAGGGTGAGGGCGAGCCGGGTCGCCACGATGGAATTGCAGCCATGGGCGATGTTGCCGAAGGGGCCCCCGTGCACCAGCGCCGGGCCCCCTTCCAGGGTCTGCACCAGGTTGGGGAGCATGGCGTCCTTGAGCAGCAGGGTCATGGCCCCGCTGGCCTTGAGGTCGCCCGCCCGGATCGGCTTCTTGTCCCGGGTGATGCCCACGATGATCCGGGCAAGCCGCTGCTCCAGGTCCAGGATGTCGGTGGCCAGGCAGAGGATCGCCATGATCTCGCTGCCCGGGACGATCACGAACCGCTCCTCGCGACTCGGTCCCCCGTTCATTCCGCCCAGGCCGACGACGATCGAGCGCAGCGCCCGGTCGTTCATGTCGATGGTCCGCGGCCAGCTGATGCGTCGGGTATCGAACCCGAGCGCGTTGCCATGGTGGATGTGATTGTCCAGCATGGCGGACAGCAGGTTGTGCGCCGAGGTGATGGCGTGGAAATCCCCGGTGAAGTGCAGGTTGATCTCGTCCATGGGGACGATCTGCGCGTACCCGCCGCCCGCCGCCCCGCCCTTCACCCCGAACACCGGACCGAGCGACGGCTCCCGGATGGCCACGACCACCTTCTTGCCCAGCTTCCGGAGCGCCTGGGCCAGCCCCACGGTGACCGTGGACTTGCCCTCCCCCGCGGGGGTGGGGTTGATGCCGGTGACCAGCACCAGCCTGCCCTTGGGCGAGCGCTTTGCGATGGCCTCGGGCGTGATCTTGGCCTTGTAGCGCCCGTAGGGGAGGATCTCGTCGGGGCCGAGGCCGATCTCGGCCGCGACGTCGGCGATCGGGCGGAGCTTGGCCGCCTGGGCAATCTCGATATCTGAAGGAACCGTGGACATGGCGTGCGGGCTTCCCCTGGGAGAAGGGTGTGGGACGGGGTGCACGGACGCCCCGGCTCCGGGCCAAGGGTCATCCGGAGGAAACGTACTCTGCCAGACATGAACGACGGCTGAAGCCGACTGCGGTCAGGCGCTCACCCGGGCCCCGAAGACCCGGCGCGCGTTGGCGCCGGTCTCCTGGATGAGCTGCTCGGCAGGCACCCCGCGCACCCGGGCCAGCTGCTCGGCGGTCTGCCGCACGAAGGCCGGCTCGTTGCGCTTGCCCCGATGCGGGACCGGGGCCAGGTACGGGGCGTCGGTCTCGACCAGCAGCCGATCCGCCGGGATGGCCCGGAGCAGGTCGTCCCGGCCCCAGTTCTTGAAGGTGACCATGCCGCTGAACGACAGATAGTGTCCACGTTCCAGTGCAGTCCGCAAGAGGGTCGGCCCGCTGGAGAAGCTGTGGAGCACCACCGTGGCGGCAGCATGGTTGGACAAGACCGCCGCCACGTCGTCGTCCGCCTCCCGGGCGTGGATCACCACCGGCTTGCCCGCCGCGGTAGCCAGGCCCAGCTGCCGGTCGAACACCTCCCGCTGCACCTGCCGGGGGGAGTGATCGTAGTGATAATCGAGCCCCATCTCCCCGGCCGCCACCACCCGCGGGTCGCGGAGCAGCTCGGAGAGCCAGCGCTCGGAGTCCGTGGCCCAGCGGGAGGCCTCGTGGGGGTGGAGCCCGGCGGTGGCGGAGAGTCTCGGGTAGGTGTCCACCAGCAGAAGGGCCCGTGCCGCCGCCTCGGGGGACTCCCCGATCACGACCACATGGGCCACGCCGGCCGCCCAGGCCCGGTCCAGCACCCCGGCGACATCGGCCGCGAAGGCCTCGGCGCCGAGGTGGCAGTGGGTGTCGATCAGCACCGGCCGCGGGCCGGGAGCTACTCCCGGGCTCCCGCGGCGGCGCCCCGCCCGGCCGGCGACCGGTGATGGCGCGGGGCGATCGCCGCGGAGAGGGGCCAACGCTCCCGGATGTACAGCAGCACCGCCGGGGCGATGAACATCGAGGAGAAGATCCCGGTGAAGACGCCGAAAAACATTACCAGCGCGAACGGCCGGATCACCTCGCCGCCGAAGATGGCCAGCGACAGCATGGTGGCCAGGGTGGTGCCGTGGGTCAGCACCGTGCGCGGCAGGGTCTCGTTGATGGACCGGTTGAGGGTGGTGCGCAGGTCGGGGTAGCGCCGGTGGTGCTCGTTCTCCCGCACCCGGTCGAAGATGATGATGGTCTCGTTGAGCGAGAGCCCCAGCACCGACAGCACCGCGCCGACCACCACCAGGCTCACTTCCAGGTGCATGACGCTGATGAAGATCACGGTGCCCAGCACGTCGTGGGCGGTCGCGCCGATCGAGGCCAGCCCGAAGCGCCACTCGAACCGGCTGGCCAGGTAGATCATGATCGCGACGAACGCGATCAGGATCGCCGTGATGGCCTTCTGCCGGAGTTCGGCGCCAACCTTGGGGCCCACCGCCTCCGTGCGCAGCAGCCGGTACTCCCCGGTCCCCAGCGCCTGGTCCAGCGCCTGCCGCACCGCGGCCACCGTGGCCTCGGTGTTGTCGGCGTCGGCGGCGGCTTCATTCAGCCGGGCCCGGATGAGGTATTCCCCGGCCGCGCCGAAGGACTGGATCTCGGCGCCGGAGACGCCGTTCTGGTCCAGGGTGCCGCGCACCTTCCGCACGTCGAAGGGGGCGGTGCTGGCGACCTGCACCAGGGTGCCGCCGGTGAACTCGATGCTGTAGTTGAGCCCCCGGACCAGCAGCACGATCAGGCCGGGGATGAACAGCAGCGCCGTGAAGATGTAGGCGTACTTCCGGACCCCGACGAAGTCGAAGTTGGTGTTGGTAAAGACGTGGCGCATGGTCAGATGCTCAGGGTAGTCATGCTGGGCCGCCGCTGCAGCCAGATCATGAAGAAGGTGCGGGTGACGAAGATCGCCGTCACCATCGAGGCCATGGTGCCGAGGGTCAGGGTCACCGCGAAGCCCTTGACGGGCCCGGTGCCGAACTGGTACAGCAGCAGGGCAGTCACGATGGCGCAGACGTTGGAGTCCACGATCGCGTTCATCGCGCGGCGGAAGCCCTCATCCATCGCGAGCCGCACGGACTTGCCCAGCGCCAGCTCCTCCCGGATCCGCTCGAAGATCAGCACGTTCGCGTCCACCGCGAGTCCGATGGACACCACGATGCCGGCCAGCCCCGGGAGCGTGAGGGTGGCGCCGAGCATCGCCAGCCCTCCCAGGGTGAGCAGGATGTAGATGGCGAGGGCGCAGACCGCCAGCACCCCGGCGACCCGGTAGTAGCCGATCATGATCAGCACCACGATCACGGTGCCCACGAGGCCGGCGGTGA
>JAEUJI010000319.1 GCA_016794805.1 Gemmatimonadota bacterium | reverse complement strand
CGGTTTGGCACCTCGATGTCGGCTTGTCACATCCTGGGGCTGGAGAAGGTCCCAAGGGTCCGGCTGTTCGCCGGTTAAAGTGGCACATGAGCTGGGTTCAGAACGTCGTGAGACAGTTCGGTCTGTATCCGTCGTGGGCGTGGGAGTGTTGAGGGACGTCGTCTCTAGTACGAGAGGACCGAGACGAAGCGACCGCTCGTGTACGGGCTGTCCCGCCAGGGGCAACGCCCGGTAGCGATGTCGCGCGGAGATAACCGCTGAATGCATCTAAGTGGGAAACTCTTCCCAAGATGAACACTCCTGGAGCTTAAGCTCCCTGTAGGGCCCTGGAAGACTACCAGGTACATAGGCGGCAGGTGCACGGGGAGTGATCCCTTTAGCCGAGCCGTACTAATCGCCCGTGAAGTTTGATCTCTCCCAATTCCCTTGCATCATCCAGCCTCCAGTTGCCACTGCTTTCCGGGTCCCGGCCGTGCCGGGACCTGACAGAGAATGGCTGACGACTAGCGCGCAGGGGCCACACCCGGTCCCATTCCGAACCCGGTAGTTAAGCCCTGCAGCGCCGATGGTACTTCGCTCGAGAGGGCGTGGGAGAGTAGGCCGTCGCCAGCCACCCCTGTGAGCCCGGTGCCCCTGCGGCACCGGGCTCATCTTTTTCCCCCCGCCCGTTACTCTTCCGCCATGCCCCGATGCGGCCACATCGCCCTCGCCGGCCGGCCCAACGCCGGCAAGTCCTCCCTGCTCAACGCCCTCGTCGGCGCGCACCTCGCGATCGTGAGCCCCAAGCCCCAGTCCACCCGCATGCCCGTGATCGGCCTGCTGACCCGGGGCGAGACCCAGTTCGTGCTCCACGACCTCCCCGGCCTCCTCGACCCCACCTACGCCCTGCAGGAGCGGATGCGCGGCATGGCCCAGGAGGAGCTGGCCCGGGTCCGGGCCATCCTGCACCTCCATCCCGCGACCGAGGGTCCGGCACCGCCATTCTGGCCCCTCACCGGGCTCCCCAGCCCGCTCGAGACGCCCGTCCTCACCGTCTACACCAAGATCGACCTCACCCCCGCCCCCGACCCCGCGGCGCTCGCCGTCTCCGCCACCACGGGGCAAGGGCTGGAGGCCCTCGTGGCCGCTCTGGAGCCCCGGCTCCCCGAGCAGCCCTTCGAGTTCGACGCCGAGGACGTCGGGACCCAGCCGCTCCGGTTCTTCGCCGCGGAGTACCTCCGCGAGGCGGCCTTCGAGCTGCTCGGCGACGAGGTGCCCTACGCGCTCACGGCGGAGGTCGAGGAGTTTCGCGAGCATGCGAAACCGGTGTACATTCGAGTCTCGCTCCTGGTGGAGCGGGACTCCCAGAAGGGCATCGTGATCGGGGCGGGCGGCCGGACCCTCAAGGCCATCGGACAGCACGCCCGCGCCCGCCTGGAAGACCTGCTCGGAGAGCAGGTCTTCCTCGATTGCTGGGTGAAGGTCTCGCGTGACTGGCGCCGCAAGGCGCATCTCCTCACCGCACTCGGCTTCCCCGAGCCTCGAGGCATCCGCCCATGACCCTGGCGCCGGAACTGCTGGATCTCCTGGTCTGCCCCCGCTGCAAGGGGGACCTTGAGTACCGCCCCACCCCGGAAGCCCTGCTGTGCCACACCTGCCGCCTCGCCTTTCCGGTCGAGGAGGGCATCCCCATCATGCTGATCGACGAGGCGAAGCCGCTGTGAGCGACTTCCTTGCCGCGGCCCGGATTGAGGCCGCCCGGCTCCAGCACGACTATGTCGGCACGGAACACCTGCTGCTGGCCCTGGTACAGGGCGCGGACCCCTCCCTCCAGACCATCCTGGGCGCCTTCAGCGCCACCCCGGAGCAGCTGCGCGAGCGGCTGGAAAAGCGCTGCCCGCAGGGGAAGGCCGCCCCGGCGGACACCGCGGAGATCCCGCTCCGCTCCGGGGCCCGGCGGGCGCTCGACCAGGCGCGGGCCGCGGCCAGCGGGCAGGACCCGTCGGCCCAGCAGCTGCTCGGTGCCCTGCTCACCGATGGCCGCGGCATTGTCTCGGCGAGTCTCGGAGACCTCGGGATCCCGGTGGCCAAGGTGCGCGAGGCCCTCGGCATCGAGCGGCCCGGCGCGGGCGCCCCACCGGAGGCACCAGCGGGCGACGCGGCGCCGGCCCAGCGCGCGGAACCGAGAAAGCCCCGGGAAAAGCCGGAGCGCGCGCCGAAGCAGGAGCGCGCCCCCAGGGGCGAGCGCCCGGCGCGGACTGAGCCCAGGCCGGAGCGTGGGGAACGCGCCCGGGGGGAGCGGCCCGAGCGGGAGCCGGCAGAACGCTCCTTCGACGCCCCGGCGGCCCGCGCCAGGGGTGGCGAACGGCGCAGCGACGGGCCGCCCCGGATCGCGCCGGTGCACGAGCCGTTTCTCACCTGGCGCAAGCTGCCGCTGCTCGCCATCCCGGTCAGCCTCTACCTGGGCTACGCCGGGGGATTCCCGCCCCTCGCGGTGTTCATCGCCGCCTGCCTCGCGGTCCTGCCACTCGC
>JAEUJI010000211.1 GCA_016794805.1 Gemmatimonadota bacterium | reverse complement strand
CGCGAAGCCGTAGAACCGGCTGTTCGCGGGGCGGATGACGACCTCACCGAAGCCGCCGTTCATGCGGACTTCGGCTTCCCCCGCGGTATAGGTCGGTTCGTCGTCCCGGCGGTGGACGTACTGGCCGTTCACCTCGACCGGGCCGAGCACCACCGTCCCGTCCACGCCAAGCATGCGGGTCTTGTTGGTGGCGCCGTTCCCGTGGGACCGGCCGTAGTACCCGAAGCCGCCGAGCCGGAGCGGCGACGCGATGTCACGGGTGATGTGGAGGAACACGTTCTTGCTGGCATCGGTATCGTACCGCCGGTCCGCCTGGGCGATCCCGATGCCGCTCCCGTTCAGGACTTCCCCGGTCAGGGTGAAGCCACCGACATCCGCCATCGCCATGACGCCGCGATCGTAGGTCAGGTCCACCGGCACGTCCCCGATCCGGGCCCGGTAGACGGCATAGTCCTCGAACTCGAGGCGCAGTTCCCGCTTGAACATCGGATCGGAGACCTGGAACTGGCCAACGGCGACGTCCAGCGGGACACCACCGAGGTCGTTGAAGTGGAGGAAGGCGTCCTCGACCCCGCCGATGTCGCCCCGCTCCACGAGGAAGGTGTAGAAGTAGTACGAGATCTTCCGGGAGATGGCCCCGCCGCTCAGCACTTTGATGCCATAGGGATACTGGAAGTCGGTGGCGACGTTGCCGTTGGCGTAGGCCTGGGCGTACATCTCCAGGCGGATGGCGAGCGGGATGTCCTTCATCAGGGCGAGCAGTTCATCGCCCGTGCCGATGGTGTCCATCGGCTCTTCGGCCGGGCTCATCCGGTAGCCGTTGGCGGCGAAGGTGGCGCCGAAGTCGGTCAGCGTCGGGAAGGGGTTGTGGCAGGTCTGGCAGCTGATCTTGTAGCGGCGGGCGAACGCCGGGATGGCGGAGGCCTCCACGGGAAGCAGCGAGGCCAGGACCAGGCCGGCAAGCGCGAGTACGCCAGGACGAGGCAGGGACATGAGGGTTCTCGGAGGACGGTGGTTGAGCCGGTAAGCTAGCCCGGCCGGGATGAATCCGGCATGAACGGAACCTGAGCTTCGTCCCAGCCCCCTTGGCGGAATGCCCGGGGCCGCTCACCTTGGGGCATGGCCTGGCTCAACTACCACCACCTGCTCTACTTCTGGACGGTCGCCCGCGAGGGCAGTATTGCCCGCGCCACCCAGAAGCTGCACCTCACCCAGCCCACCATCAGTGCCCAGATTCACGCGCTGGAGGAGAGCCTGGGGGAAAAGCTTTTCCTCCGCAGCGGTCGCCGTCTGGTCCTGACCGAGGTCGGCCAGGTCGTCTATCGCTACGCCGAGGAGATCTTCACGCTCGGACGGGAGCTGCAGGACGTGCTGGCCGGGCGGCCCACCGGGCGCCCCGTCCGGCTCACGGTCGGGATTGCCGACCAGGTGCCCAAGCTGCTGGCGCACCGGCTGCTCGCGCCGGCCTTCGGCCTGACCGAGCCCGTCCACCTGGTCTGCCGTGAGGGCAAGCTCGACCGGCTGTTCGCCGACCTGACGACGCACAGCCTCGACCTGGTGCTGAGCGATGCGCCGCTGACGGCGGACACCCGGGTGCGCGCGTTCAACCATCCGCTGGGCGAGACCGGCGTCTCGGTGTTTGGCGTGGCCCCGCTGGCGGACAAGTACCGCCGCGGCTTCCCCCGCTCGCTGGATGGCGCGCCGTTCCTGCTGCCGACGGAGGGCACCAGCCTGCGGCGTTCGCTGGAGGAGTGGTTCGACCGCGAGCGCGTCCATCCGGTCGTCGCCGCCGAGTTCAGCGATTCCGCGCTGCTCAAGGTCTTCGGGATGGGCGGCGTGGGCCTGTTCGCCGCCCCGACAGCCATCGCGGCGGACGTGCGGCGACAGTACGAAGTGAAGGCGCTGGGTACCCTGGAGGGGGTGCGGGAAACCTTCTATGCCATCACGATCGAGCGCCGCCTCCGGCAGCCGGCCTTGGTGGCCATCATGGAGGCGGCACGCAATCGGCTGTTCACCTGATCCGGCTCAGCTCCTGAGCAGCCGCTGCTTGAAGGCGGTGAACTCCTCCTCCGTCAGCAGGCCCCGTTCCCTCAACCGGACCAGTTCCGCCAGCCCGCTGGCGACCCCCTCGCCGGAGGCGGCCAGTGGCGTCGAGGCGGCAGGAATCGGCGGCCCCTGGGGGGCGTCCAGCGTGGTCGTTCGGGCCCGCCCCGGCATCCGGTCGCGGATCCACTGCACCAGAGCCTCGGCGCGGGCCGTATCGGCCCCCTCCAGCGCGTACTTCCGTCCGCCGGCATAGAGCCGGATGCGCGCCCCCCAGCGGTCCCGGCTGACGTGCGCCTCGTGAATCTGGGAGTACGCCAGTTCGTGGACCTTGCGCCGGAGCCCATCCTGTTCCAGCAGCAGGACCCGCCCTTCGGTGGCGACCCAGAGCAGGTAGTCCTCATCATCCCGGCCGCTGGCCCAGCGCGCCGCCGCCTCCCCAGGGGCCCGTTCCGCGACCAGGGATTCCGCCTCCTCCGCATCCGGCGGGCGACCGACGCGGGACAACCGGGCCCTCGCAATATCCAGAAAATCGTCAAGCATCGTGACTCCGAGGGCCGCGGCCGAGGCACCCCCTGGGCGCCCCGGCCGGGCAATTGAGGTGAAGGATCAGCGGGCCCTGGTCTTGGGGCGCTCATCCGGGGTGATCCCAAGCTTCTGGCCGATCACCGCCTGCCGTTCATGGGCCAGTGCCAGCGCCGAGTAGATCTCCGAGGTGAGCCACCGGACCTCGACCCGGTTGGGGGAGGCGGCCGATGCCTCGGCCGTGAGCCGGGTTGCGGCGCCGGTTGCGCTGGCGAAGGCCTCGCGGATCGCGCGGGCTTC
>JAEUJI010000251.1 GCA_016794805.1 Gemmatimonadota bacterium | reverse complement strand
GATATCGGGAAGTGCGCCTACGGGGTGTTCCAGCGGGGGAAGGAGTTCATCGGGAAGAGCATCGGCGTGGCCGGCGAGCACCTGACCGGGACCCAGATGGCGGAGAAGCTGACCCGGGCGCTGGGCCGGCCCGTGCTCTACAACCCGGTGAGTCCGGCGGTCTACCGCGGCTTCGGGTTCCCCGGCGCGGACGACCTGGGCAACATGTTCCAGTTCTACCACGACTTCAACGCGGACTTCTGTGCGGCGCGGAGCATCGCCTTCTCACGCTCGCTCAACCCGGCGCTCCAGTCGCTGGACCAGTGGCTGGAACGGCACGCCGCACAGATCCCGCTCACCTGACCCCGCGGGGCGGCCCTCCGGCCGCCCCTACGGCACCCCCGCCCGGTAGGGCTCGAGCTGCGGCTCGACGGTCTTCTTGTCTCCCACCACCGTGATCGTCATCCGCGCGGGATCGAGATAGCGTTCTGCCGTGCGCCGCACCTCTTCCGGCGTCACGGCGAGGACGTTCTTGACGTAGCTGGAGACGTAGGCGTCCCCCAGGCCATGCTGATCCACGAACTGGAGCTGCCCGATCAGCCCGTAGCGGGAGCTGTTCTGCAGCGTGAAGACGCCGGCCAGGTTGTTCTTGATGCCGGTGAGCTCCGCCGCCGGGGGCGCTTCCTTCCGGAGGCGGTCCACCTCGTAGAAGATCTCCTTGAGCGACGCGCCGGTGACGTTGGTGGTCACGTCCGCCACCTGGACCCAGAGCCCGGTCCGGGGCCAGTTCCCGACGAACGAGAATGGACTGTAGGTGTAGCCCTTGTCCTCCCGGATGTTGCTGGTGATTCGGGAGCCGAACGACCCACCCACCAGGGCGTCGGTCACGGTGAGCCGGATCCAGTCGGGGCTGGTCGGATCCGCGACCGGGAGCCCGACCCGCAGGCTGCTCTGCACCGCGTCCGGGCGGTCCACCAGCTCGAGCTGCCGATGTGCCACCGGCGCCGGCGGTTTGACCGTCGGGGCGGCGCCCGGCTTCCAGCCGTTGAAGGCGGCGCGCACGGCGCGCTCCAGCCGGGCCTCGTCGAACACGCCGCTGATGTAGAGATGCGCGCGCCGGGCGCCGGCGTTCCGGGCCCAGAAGGCCGCCACCCGCTCGGCGCTGTACCCCGCGAGCAGCGACTCGGGGGCCCAGACCCGGCCGTAGGGGTGATCGCCGAAGAGCATCTGCCGGAACTTCACCCGGGTGATCTGCCCCGGCTGGCTCTGCGCGATCGAGTTGTCCCGCAGCATGTTGGTGCGGAGCCGCGCCACGTCGGTCTCGGCGAACCGGGGCCGGAGCACCACGTCGGCCAGCAGCGCCACGAAGGCCTCGCCGTATTCGCTGAGCACCTCGCCGCCCACGGTGACGTCGTCATCGCCGGCGCCGGCCTGGAGGCTGCCGCCCATCTCCGCCGCCTGGCGGCTGATCTGGCTGGCGGTGCGGGTGGTGGTGCCCTCGAGCAGCATCTGGGCGGTGAGGCCCGCCAGCTGCACCTCGGTCGCGGCCTCGTCGATGCCGCCGGTGGCGAGGTCCAGGCTCACCGCCACCTTGGGCACGGTGCCGTAGCGCACGAAGCTCACCCGCATCCCGTTGGGGAGGGTGATCGTCTTCCGGGGCGGGACCCGGAAGTCCTTGGGGGTGCCCGCCGGCGGCGGGGATTCCTTCTGGGCGGCGAGCGGCAGCGCGGCCAGCAGCAGCGCGGAGACGAGCAGGCGTCGCAGGGATCGGTTCCTCACTGGGCACCTCCGGTGGCCTGGTCGCGGGCGCCGGGGACGATGGTGTAGACGGTGCGGTTGGTGCGCCGGAGGTATTCCGTCGCGGTCCGCTGGATCAGCGACGGCGTCACCTTGGCGAACTCCGCCTCCAGCCGGTTGATGCGCGACGGATCGTTGTCGAACAGGGCGAAGGAGGCCAGCAGGTCCAGCGTCCCGAAGCCGGAGAAGCTTTCCATGATAGAGTACAGCGAGGCGCGGAGCTTGGTGCGCGCCCGCGCCAGCGTGGCGGCATCCACCGGCCGGGTGATCAACCCCTCCACCTCGCGGTCGATGACCGCGAGGATTGAGTCGGGGGCGACCCCATTGTCGTGGTACAGCGACAGCATCCACAGCATCGGGCCTTCATAGTTGAACTGGTGCCCCAGACCCCAGTTGATCCCGGCGCTCACGTCGCCCGTCATCCCCTTCTCCTGCACCAGCGCCTCGAACAGCCGGCTGTCGCGGCCCTGGCCCAGGATCTGGTCGATCAGCCCGAAGGCGAACCACTCCGGCGTCCAGCGCGGCGGCAGGTGGTAGGCCACGCCGAGGGCGGGGCGAGTCGCCAGCGAGTCCACCCGGCTGGCGCGTTTCTCCGCCGTCTGCCGCGGCTCGGTCAGATCGGGGCGCGGCGGCAGCTCCACCCGCGGGATGCCGCCGAAGTATTTGAGGATCCAGCCGCGGGTGCGGGCCGGCTCGAAGTCCCCCACGACCACCAGCACGGCGTTGTTGGGGGCGTAGTATTTCTGGAAGAAGGCCGCCGCGTCATCTAGGGTGGCGGCGTCGAGGTCCGCGAGGTCGCCGTAGAAGTTGTGGGCGTTGAACCAGTTCTCGTTGGCCGCCATCGGCAGGTCGATCCAGGGGAAGCTGCCGTACGGCTGGTTGAGCACGTTCACCCGCACTTCGTTCTTCACCACGTCCTGCTGGTTGCGGAGGTTGGCGGAATCAATGGCCAGCCCCTTCATCCGGTCCGCCTCCGCCCACAGCATGGTCTCGATGGTGTGGCTCGGCACCATCTCGAAGTAGTTGGTGAAGTCGAACCGGGTGGAGCCGTTGAGCAGCCCGCCGTTGGATTCCACCAGCTTGATGAACTCGAGCTTGCCGAGGTTGCCCGAGCCCTGGAACATCAGGTGCTCGAAGAGGTGGGCGAACCCGGTGCGGTCCCGTGGTTCATTCCGGAACCCGATGTGGTAGTAGACCCCGACGCCGGCGGTCGGCGCGGTGGTATCGCGGGAGAGCACGACGCGAAGGCCGTTGGGGAGCCGGTAATACTCGATCGGAACCTGGCGCCCGGCCTGCTGCGCGGCGGCGGGAACCGCGGCCAGGGCCAGCAGCCCGAGCGCCGCGCCCGCCAGCCGGCCGAATCTCAATGCCATGGGGAGACTGCCTCGACAGAGTGGTAGATGGGGATTCTACGGCCGCGGCGGGTCGGGGTTTCGGGCGCGCCTCCCCGTCGTCACGGTACGGCGGCCGGCATGTGATCGTCCCGGGTGGGCGGCACCGGCCGGGTCCGCGCCGCGAGCATCCGGTTGGCGAGCAGCAGCGCCACCAGCACCACCCCCCACTGCAGCAGGATGGTCCCGACGTTCTCGACGCCCAGCGGGTCGAGCCACCCCTCGGGGTCCCAGCCCCGCGCCTGGTAGAGCCACCAGCCGAGCAGCACCAGCGCCTCGAGCGGCACCACCACGCCGATCACGACCTCCCACCAGCGCCCGATGTGGATGTCGGAGCCCTCGTGGTTGAGCTGCTCGCTGCGGAACCGGGTGACCCCATGGTGCAGCACCGCGATCGCGAAGAAGAGCCCGCTCACCATCAGCGCCACCCCCCAGACCCAGTCCTGGTTGTGCAGCACGTTGATCGACAGCGCGGACGGGACGCCCAGGAGAAACCCGGCGGTGCCCACCGCGATCACGGCGCGCTCGCGCGAGACCCCCATGTCCCGCAGCACCCGGCTCCCCAGCTCGATCATGGCGACCAGGCTGGTGAAGGCCGCGAACGCGAGGGCCACGAAGAACAGCACCATCAGCAGCCGCCCGAGCGGCAGCTTGGCGAACAGGAGCGGCATCCAGTTGAAGGTGAGCCCCTCGTTGCCGGCGGTGAAGATGGTCTTCCGCACCAGGTCGGGGGTCAGCGCCTGCCCCGACTGGATGGCCTGGGCCAGCGCCGGATAGTCCGCCAGCGCGGCAGGGTTGGTGGCGAAGCTCTCCACCAGCCCCGGCAGCACGGAGAAGACCGTGCACAGGACCATCATGCCGGCGCAGAGCGAGACGCTGTTGTTGGCCGTGGGGAGGATGAAGGCGTTGAGCGTGGTGTCCTCGTCCTGCCGCATGTAGGCGGCATAGACCAGGATGAGCCCCCAGCCGGCGCCGGTGTCCCAGGCGTTCTGGGTGAGGGCCTGGAGCCAGGTATCGGCCTTGGCCAGGTCCGCCGGGTTCACGCTGAACATGTAGGAGAGCCCGGCGCCGGCGCCGGGCAGCGTGACGGCGCGGATCGTGAGGATGACGACGAGGATGATGAGCGTGGGCATCATGATCTTGCTCATCTTCTCGATGGCCCCCACGCCGCGGATCACCACAAAGGCGCCCAGGAACATCGCGATCCCGTGGGTGAGCACCGGCCCCCAGCCGCTGGTGTAGGCGGTCCAGAACGCGAGTGGGCTGGTGCCGGGCACCTCTCCGGCGGCGGCGGCCACCGCGTAGCGCAGCGTCCACCCGGTCACCACCGAGTAGTAGAACATGATGGCCACCGCCACGAAGGCGACCCACGCTCCCATCCAGGCGTAGCGCGGTCCCATCAGCCGCATGAAGGCGCCGACGGGGCCGGTGCGCGTCATCCGCCCGGTGCCGAACTCCACGAGGATGAGCGGGATGGACCAGAGGAGCAGGAAGATCACCCAGCTCACCAGGAACGCGCCGCCGCCATGTTCGGCCACGATGCGGGGGAAGCGCCAGATGTTGCCGGTGCCCACCGCCATGCCGAGCATGGTGAGCATCATGATCCAGCGGGAGGAGAAGGATTCGTGTTTGGTCACGGCGGGAGGGGTGAGGGGTTGGGGGAAGCTACCCGCCGCCGCAGGCGGCCGCTACCGCGGCGCCGGTGGCGCACGGCCCGCCATGCCGCCACCTTGGAGGGCGAAACTCGCCCGGTCCGGTCCGCGTCCGTGCCTGCTCCCCCTCCTCTACGAGCGTCTCATGCGTCGCTGTCGTCCTGTTCTCCTCGGGGCCGCCCTTGCCCTCGGGGTCCTGCCCCTCGCCGCCCAGACCTGGTCCGGCAGTCCCGCCGGAGCTCCCGCGCAGGGGTTCGCCTCCGCCGTCGCGCTCGCGGGGGATGAGTTGCTGGTGGGGCGGACCGGCGGGTTCGGCGTCGGCACCGGCGATATCCTGGTCTACCGCCGCGATGCCCGTGGCGGCTGGCTCCCGAGCGGCCGCTTTACCGGCACCGGCCTGATGATCGACGACGGCTTCGGCTCTGCCCTGGCCGCTGACGGCGCCTGGCTCGCCGTCGGGGCTCCGGGGGCCCGGGGGGGCGGGAAGGTCCATCTGTTCCAGCGGGTGGGGCGGCGGTGGAGCGGGGTCACTACGCTGACCTCCCCCGACAGCACCGCGGGCACCCAGTTCGGGTCCGCGCTGGCGTTCCAGAACGGCGTGCTGGTGGTGGGCGCGCCGGGGCGCGACTCCCTGCGCGGCGAGGTCTACGCCTACCGCCGCGACGCGCGCGGCCGGATGGCGGGCCCGGTGACCATCGCCCGGGGCGACTCGCTGCAGGATCGGCTGGGCTTCGCGGTGGCGCTCGATCGGGGGCGGGCGCTCATCGGCGCGCCGGGGCCGGGCCCCGGTGGGCAGATGCCCCGCCGTCGCGGCAACGCGATGCTGTACACCGCCGGCCCCGCCGGGGCCTGGCGCCTCGCGGCCCGGCTCGACCCGGGGCCCGACTCGGTTCTCACCTTCGGCGCTGCCGTCTACCTCGACGCCGATGGCCTCGTGGTGGGCGCCCCGGTGACCGGCGGGAACCAGGGGGCGGTGTTCGTCTTCACCGCCGCCGGCACCGGCTGGGCCCTCGACCAGCGCATCGTGGCGCCCGAGGCGCGCCCGGGGCAGGGCTTCGGCGGCGCGTTTGCCCGGCGGGGCCGGACGCTCTTCATCAGCGCGCCGGCCAGCAACCAGGGCGCCGGGGTGACCCATGTGGCCCAGCGTGAAGCGGACGGGTGGTTCATCACCCAGGCGCTGAGCGGGAGCGGCAGCGTCAGCACCTTCATGCAGTTCGGCGCGCGGCTGGCACTGGCCGGCGATCAGCTGGTCGTGGCCAGTCCCGCGGCCGACTTCCAGCAGGGGCTGGCGTTCCTGTTCCGCCGCGACGCCGAGGGGCTGTGGCGCCCCGACGGCTCCCTCAAGGATGAGGCCCAGGAGTACGCCGCGGTCACCGGCAAGGAAGTGAGCTGTGCCGCCGGCAAGGCCTCCGCCTTCGATTGCGGCAACGTGGACCTGCTCGGTTTCCTGCCCAACTCCGCCCTGGGAGCCCGGCGCGGCATCGGGCTCAACGACATCTGGGGCTGGACCGACCCCGAGACCGGGCGGGAATACGCGCTGGTGGGCCGGATGGACGGGACCAGCTTCGTGGACGTCACCGAGCCCAGCAATCCGCGCTTCGTCGGCGACCTCCCGATGCACCAGGGGGCGCACCCGAACTTCTGGCGCGACATCAAGGTGTACAAGGACCACGCCTTCATCGTCGCCGACGGCTCCGGGCCCCACGGGATGCAGGTGTTCGACCTGACCCGGCTGCGGAAGGCGAGCGGCGCTCCGGTGACGTTCACCGAGGACGCGCACTACGACAAGGTGGCCAGCGCCCATAACATCGTGATCAACGAGGGCACCGGCTTCGCCTACATCGTGGGCAGCAACGGCGGCGGGGAGACCTGCGGCGGGGCGCTCCACATGGTGAACATCCAGCAGCCGCTGCAGCCGAGCTTCGCCGGCTGCCACGCCGACCCGGCCACCGGGATCCAGCGCACCGGGTACACTCACGACGCGCAGTGCGTCGTCTATCGCGGGCCCGACCAGCGCTACAGCGGCCGGGAGATCTGCTTCAACTCCTCCGAGACCGGCGTCGGCATCGCCGATGTCACCGACAAGTCCGCCCCGAAGAAGATCTCGGTGGCCAGCTACCCCAACACCGCCTACGCCCACCAGGGGTGGCTCAACGAGGCCCAGACCCACTTCTTCCTCGATGACGAGGGCGACGAGATCCAGGGCTCGGCCCCGCGCACCCGCACCCTGGTGTGGGACGTGACCAACCTGGAGGAGCCGGTGCTGGTCAAGGAGCACCTGGGTGTCACCTCGGCCTCGGACCACAATCTCTACATCCGCGGCAACCTCATGTACCAGTCCAATTACGTGAGCGGCCTGCGGGTGCTGGACATCTCCAACCCGGTGGAGCCGAAGGAAGTCGGCTACTTCGACACCGTGCCGGTGGGGGAGAACGCCCCCGGCTTCGCCGGCTCGTGGAGCAACTACCCGTACTTCAAGAGCGGCACGGTGATCGTCACCAGCATCGCGGAGGGGTTGTTCACCGTGCGGTATCATCCCGCCCAGGCGATGGTGCCCTGAGATGGGCCTGCGCCCTGCAGTCCGGCTTCCGCTCCTCGTCGCGCTGCTGGCGGCGGGGAGCGGCGCGGCGCTCGCGGCCCAGGCGCCGCGACTCTACCTCACCAACCAGGATGACGCCACGGTCTCCATCCTCGACCCCGTGGGCCGCACCCTGCTCGAGACCCTCGACCTGCGGACGCTGGGGTTCGCGCCCAGCGCCAGGCCGCATCACGCCCAGGTGGAGTCCGACGGGTCGTTCTGGTATGTGACCCTGATCGGCGCGGGCCGGGTGCTCAAGCTGGATCGGCAGAACCGGGTCGTGGGCTCGGTGGCGCTCGAGGTGCCCGGCCTGCTGGCGCTCAGCCGCACCAGCGACCTGCTGGTGGTGGCCCGTTCCATGAGCGCCGTGAACCCGCCCAGCCGGATGGCGATCATCCGCCGGAGCGACATGACCCTGCTGGACGAGGTCGAGGTCATCTTCCCCCGGCCCCACGCCATCGCGCTGGACCCGCGCGGCCGCTACGCCTACGTGGCGAGCCTCGGCGTCAACCAGATTGCCAGCGTGCGGCTCGAGGATGGGCGGGTCACCCTGGTGGATATCCCGGGGCCGTATCACACGCTGACCCAGTTCTCGGTCTCTCCGGATGGCCACTGGCTGGTGGCCACCGGCTCCACCAGCGGGCAGCTGCTGGTCTTCGATATTGCCAGCGAGGGGACGCCGGTGCTGGCCCGCACCGTGCCGGTGGAGAAGGGACCGTTCGAGACCGCCTTCACCCACGATGGCAGCCGGCTCTACGTCAGCAACCTGGACGCGAACGTGGTGAGCATCGTGGAGCCGGCCACCTGGACGGTGACGAAGGTGCTCACCGGTCCCTTCCAGCAGCCCCATGGCGTGGTGGTGACGGCCGACGGGCAGGTGGTCTGGGTGAGCAACCGGCACCAGGCCGGCGGCGCGCACCAGCACGAAGGGCAGCAGGCCACCGGCACCGGCACCGCCGTGGCGCTCTGCGCCGCCGACGGCCGGGTGCTGGCCGAGATTCCGGTGGGCCACTACGCCGCGGGGATCGGAGTGTCGGCGCCCACCGTCACCCCGGCCGCGCCGCGGCCCTGCCCATGAAGCTGGCGGGCCTGCTGCCGCTCCTGGCGCTCATCGCCTGCGCCGGGAGCCCGCCGCCCCCGGTGCCCGCTGCCGCTCCCGCCGCGCCCCCGCCCCCGGCCGCTGTATCGGCCTGGCAGCCGGTGGTGCATCCCTTCCCGGTGCTGGACTCCGCCGGCCGCGATCTCACCCTCGCGTTCGTGGGTGGCTTCAACGTCCCCCGGCCCCAGCTGGCGGACCTCGACGGCGATGGCCAGCTCGACCTCACCATCCATGAATGGGGCGGCCGGATGATCGGCTTCCGGCGCGAGGGAGTGACGGCGGAGGGACTCCCCGCCTTCTCGCTCCTCTCCTGGCGCTGGGCCGGCCTCGATGTCGGCGAATGGTCCCGCTTCGCCGACCTCGATGGGGACGGCGATCTCGATCTCATGGCCGAATGGCCCTTCAGCTACCTCCGGTACTTGCGGAATGACGGCACCGCCGCCGCGCCGCGGTACGTGGCGCTGCCGGACACCCTGCGCGGCAGTGACGACACCCCGATCTTCGCCGATCGTCAGAACATCCCCCAGCTGGGCGACGTCAACTGCGATGGCCGGCCCGACCTGTTGATCGGCCGGGTCACCGGCGTGATCCTGCGGTATGAACTGGTGGAGGGGAGCGAGCGGACGCCGCGGTTCCGCCTGGCGGACGACCACTGGCAGGGACTCACGATCGTCACCGGCCAGGGCAGCATGCACGGCGCCAACACCATGGCGATCGTGGATGCCGACGGCGATGGCGATCACGACCTCGTCTGGGGCGACTTCTTCGAGGCGGGGCTGCTCTGGTTCCAGAACCAGGGCAGCTGCACCGCGCCCGCGCTGAGCCCCGAGGCGGTCCGCTTTCCTCCGGGGGATCCCGTCGTCACCAGCGGCTATAACGCGCCGGCCTTCGGCGACCTGGACGGCGATGGCCGGCAGGACCTGGTGGTGGGGGTGCTGGGCGGCGCGTACGACCCCAACCGTACCTCGGTGGTGAACCTGCACTACTACGCCGGGTCCCCCGACGGCCGGTTCACGCGGCGGACGGGGCGGCTCCTGCCGGTGCTGGATGTCGGCAGCGAGTCGGTGCCCGCGCTCCTCGACCTCGATGGCGATGGCGATCTCGACCTGTTGCTGGGCAGCAAGATCGACCCGCTGCGCCGGTCCACCGGCCTCATCCACCGGCTGGAGAACGTGGGCACCGCGCGCCGGCCCGCCTTCCGGATGACGGGCCAGCTGCCGCTCGCGGGGGCGTACCACCTGGCGCCGACCGGCGCGGACCTCGATGACGACGGTCGGGCGGACCTGCTGGTGGGGAGCTTCGGCGCCTCGGTGGCCTGGTACCGGGACGGACTGCTGGTGGACAGCGCCCTCGTCACCATCCCCCGTGGCAGCAACACCACGCCCGCGCTGGGAGACCTCGATGGCGACGGCGACCTCGACCTGCTGGTGGGCGAGGCGTCCGGCGCGCTCAATCACTACCGCAACGACGGCACCCCCACCGCGCCGCGCTTCGTACTGGTGACGGAGACCTACGGGGGCATTGATGTGGGCCGGCGGAGCGCGCCGGCGCTCGCCGACCTCGATGGCGACGGCGATCTCGACCTGCTGGTGGGCTCGGACGACGAGGGGCTGCAGCTCTTCCGGAACGCCGGGAACCGGACGGCTCCGCAGTTCGCGCGAGACACAACCGTTCACTTCGACCTGCCGCCGATCAGCGCCCCTGCGGTCGGCGACCTCGATGGCGACGGCGTGCCGGAGATCGTGGTGGGCGGGATCGGCGGCGGGGCGGTCCTGTTGCGGAAGTAGGGGCCGACCCGGCGCTCACGGCCGCGCCCGAGCGTGGTTAGCTTGTGCAGCAGGAACCACCACCGGGGCCGCCCCTGCCGTTGCACTCATTCCATCCCTTGGCAATCGCCGGCCTGCTGTGCGCGCTCGTCGCGGCTCCCGCCGCCGCCCAGCGCGCCGCCACGCCTGAGGACTTCCTCGGCATCACCTCGTGTGAGGCGGGGAAGCCGGTCACCCGGTTCCGCTCCGACGTGACCGACTCCCTGCTGCTGGAGCAGCTGCACGCCCACGAAGACGTCCATCGGCGGCAGGCCGCGGCGTTCGCGAGCTGCGAGGGGTTCCTCGCCAGCCTGGTCACCGCCCGGATGATCATCGACGTCGAGCTGCCCGCGTACTGTGCCCAGTGGCGGGTGGCGGTGAGGCAGGGCGCCCGCCCCGATTCCACCCGCCGGGAGTACGCCTGGCGGATCTCGGCCCAGTCCGGCGCCATGGAGAACCGGCTCCAGATCGCCCAGCGCATGGAGCACGAATGTCCCCTCGTGCCGGGCCCCCGCACGGAGCCCGCGCTGATACCCACCGACCGATGACCGCCGATCCGCTCCCCCGGCTTCGTGCCCTCTGCCTGGCGCTCCCCGCGGCCCACGAGGTGGAGGCGTGGGGCGAACCAACCTTCCGGGTGCGCAACAAGCTGTTCGCGATGTTCGCCAGCGCGGGGAATCATCATGGCGGCGGCCGGCCGGCGGTGTGGCTCAAGGCGGCACCCGGCAACCAGGAGATCATGGTGGGTGCCGCGCCCGACCGGTTCTTCCGGCCGCCTTACGTCGGGCCCAGCGGCTGGGTGGGGGTGTGGCTCGACCGGCGGGTGCGGTGGAAGGAACTGGCCGGCCTGGTGGAGGACAGTTACCAGCTGGTGGCCCCGAAGCGGCTGCTCGCCGCACCGGCCGTGAAGGCCGCGAAGACCCGGAAGACGCGAACGTCCCCCTCGAAGAGGAGCATGCGATGATCGCCCCACTCCATGAACGATACCTCCCGTACACCCAGGCGGCGCTCCGCATTGTCGCGGGGCTCGCGTTCTTCTCCCACGGCGCCCAGAAGATCTTCGGCTGGTTCGGCGGGGTCGGCCCCGATGGGGGCACCGCGGAGCTGATGAGCCGGTATGGCGCCGCCGGCATCATCGAGCTGACCATGGGGCTGTGCATCGCGCTCGGGCTCTTTACCCGGCTGGCGGCGTTCCTCGCTTCCGGCGAGATGGCGGTGGCCTATTTCTGGATTCACACCGGCGGCAGCGGGAAGTTCTTCTGGTGGGAGAACCGCGGGGAGCTGGTCATGCTCTACTGCTTCATCTTCCTGCTGTTTGCGGCGTGGGGCGCGGGGCCATGGAGCGTGGACGGCCGGATGTCCGGCGGGAAGCGGGGGGGCTAGGGAACCCTCCGGCGGCGCGTGGCTACGCCGTCACCCCCACCGCCCGCCCTTCCTTGGCGAGCAGCCGCGAGATGTCGTCCGGGTGGAGTGGGGGGGCGAAGTGGTACCCCTGTCCCAGGTCGCACCCCATCGCGGCGAGGGCGGCGCACTGGTCGGCGCGCTCCACCCCTTCCGCCACCGTCATCAGCCGGAGCGCCTGGCCCAGCCCCAGGATGGCGCGGGCCAGCGCCGCCCGGTCGTCACCGCTCGCCACGTCCTCCACGAACGGCTTGGCCAGCTTGAGGATGTCGATCGGGAACCGCTGCAGGTAGCTGAGGGACGAGTAGCCGGTGCCGAAGTCGTCGATCGCGATCCGCACCCCGAGGCTCTTGAGCTGCTTGAGCCGCGCCTGGGCCGAACCCGTCTGCTGCATCAGCACGCTCTCGGTGATCTCCAGCACCACGGCGCCCGGATCCACCTTGGACTCCTCCAGGGCCTGCATCGTGTCCTGCACGATATCGAGTTCGTGCAGCTGCCGGCTCGAGACGTTCACCGCCACGTCAAGCGCCACCGCCGGGTGCTGCTCCCGCCAGACGCTCAGCTGCCGGCAGGCCTGCCGCAACACCCAGCCCCCCAGGTCCACGATGAGCCCGGTCTCCTCCGCCAGGGGGATGAACTGCAGCGGCAGCATCGAGCCGTAGCGCGGGTGGTCCCAGCGCACCAGCGCCTCCACCCCCCGCAGCGCGCGGGTCCGCAGGTCGTACATCGGCTGGTAGACGAGGTGCAGCTCCTCGCGCTCGATGGCGGCGCGCAGCGCCAGCTCCATCTCCATCCGCTGCCGCAGGTCGGCGTACATGTGGGACTGGTAAGTTTCGCACCGCCCCTTGCCGCGCCGCTTGGCGGTGTACATGGCCATGTCGGCGTTGCGGAGCAGGTCGTCGGCGGTCTCGTCGCTGGTGGCCGTGGCCACCCCGATGCTGGCGGTGACGTAGAGCTCGTTCCCCGCCAGCGGGAAGGGGCGCGCCATCGCCTTGGTCAGCCGCTCCACCAGGGCCGGGTGGCCCGCCGTCCCCGGCGGGTCCTCCAGCAGGATCGCGAACTCGTCGCCGCCGAACCGCGCCACCGTGTCGGCGCTCCGCGCCGACGCCTCCAGCCGTTCCGCCACCGCGGAGATCAGCCGGTCCCCCTCGGCGTGGCCCAGGGTGTCGTTGACCTGCTTGAAGTCGTCCAGGTCGAGGAACACCACCGTGATGGCGGTGCCCTGCCGGCGGGAGAGGGCCAGGGCGTGGCTCACCCGGTCGCGGAACAGCGCGCGGTTGGCCAGCCCGGTCAGCGGGTCATGGAATGCCAGGTGGGTGAGCTGCTGCTCCAGTTGCTTCCGCTCGCTCACGTCCCGGAGGTTGAGTACCAGCCCGCGCACATCCGGCTCGGCCAGCAGGTTGCTCGCGATCACCTCGACGTGGAGCGGCGCCGTCTTGAGGCGCGCGAAGCGCCACTCCACCGGCGGGGTCACGCCGGGGGTGCGGAGCGCCGTACGCAGGAACGCCTGCGCCGCCTCGCGGTCGGCCGGGTCCAGCACGTCCACCACCGGGAGGCCCGAGAGCCCGGCGGGGTCGAGGTGCAGCACCCGCGCCACCGAAGGGCTGGCAAAGCGGATGGTGAGGTCGCCGCGCACCACCAGGATCACGTCCGATGCATGCTGCACCAGCGCCCGGAACCGGGCCTCGTTGCGCCGCGCCGCCGCGTCCGCGATCAGCTGCACGTTCTCCCGCACCGTGAGGAACTGCCGCACCACCACCAGCGCGGTGATCACCACCGCCGCCGCGGCGATGGGGCTCACCGGGTCGGTCCAGGGCCGCATCGTCACGCCGAGCAGCAGGCCGTAGGTGGCGCCGATGGCGATGTAGGGCAGGATGCTCGAGGGGGTGCGCGGCGTGCGCCCCGGCTGCCGCGCCGCGCCGGCCGGCATCGGATGGCGGAGGAACAGCTCCGCGCTCGACACCAGCAGGATGTACACGATGAGATAGATGGCATCGATCCACGCCATCACCCGCTCCCCGGTCTCCGCCAGGATCAGGTCAAAGGTGAGATCGGCCCCGATGCTCAGCACCACGCCCATCACCAGCAGGTGGAACGCCCGCCGGTTGCCATCCAGGGGGCGGCGCAGGAGCGTCATCGTGATGCCGAGCAGCAGCAGCAGGCCGGCCATCGGGTAGGCCAGCGCGAGCATCCCCTCGATGAACCCGCGCGCCTCCCCCGCGGCGGGGCGGATGGCCAGGAACCAGATCCCGATGCCGCCGCCCACCAGCACCGTGGCGGCGTCCACCACGAACTTCCAGCCGTCCAGCCGGGTGCGCCGCACCAGCGGGAAGGAGAGCAGGGCGGCGAGGGTGAAGCCGCAGTCGGCCAGGTAGAAGGGATCGGCCCAGGAGACCGCGGGGCTCTCCCCCAGCGTGAAGTAGTACCCGCACGAAATCAGGTTGCCGATGAGCACCGAGGTGGCGCCGCCGGCCAGCAGCCGCAGGGCGCGGCGGACGCCCGGATCCAGGATCGGGTTGCGGGAGGCGAAGTAGTTGAGCGAGGCGACCAGCAGGTTGAGCGGCAGGAAGGCGAGCGTGCTGACGAGGTCGCGGAGGTGCGGGCTCCCGACCCCGGAGCGCTCGAACGCGACATACAGCGCCGCATAGACGGCCGTCGCCACCCCCCAGACTCCCAGGGTCGGCCGCGCGGCTGCGGTCTCTCCCCCGGCGGGGCGTTCGGTGGCGCTCGACTCGACCATGAAGACTCCACTGGAGCCACCGTGGCGCGGGCGCCACGGTGACCTTTTCCCCGGGGCGCGGCGGAATGCAACGCCCGTGGCATAGATCACCGGTTCTAGGGGTCCCGGGGACCCCGATCTGGTCCCCGGATATCAGAAGGGCAAGGGTAGTGCCGGGCCCAGGACCGGGCCGGAAGTCAGGGGCGCCAGGTCCCCCTGGCCACTGCCGGGATGAACGAATCCAGCCCCTTCGGCGGGAAGTTCAGGGTCTTGCCCTGCTCCGCACTCTGGTAGGCCGCCATGAGGACCCGAACCACGTCGAGCCCATCGTCCCAGGTCAGGAGCGGCTCCTCCTTGCCCTGGAAGACCCGGACGAAGTGGCGGTTTTCAGCCTCGTAACCGTATGCGGCTGCCTCATTTGCGACCACCGGCATGAGTCCCGTCTCGGCGTTCTGTTTCTCCACCAGGTCCTCGCCCGTCTTCCCCTTCACCTCCCGGCTGAAGAACAGCTTGAGCCCGGCATCCAGGGTGTTCCAGCTCATCGAGTACTCGGGGCCCAGCAGTTCCGCGGAAAGGCGGAGGCCCGCCCCAACGAAGCTCCAGCTGGTGGTCGCCTCGCCGAGGACGGTGAGGCCATCGCTGGTCTCGAACTCCACGTGGAGACTCGCGAAGTCCTCGCTGGGCTGCTTGGCGTAGTCCACCTCCTTCCCCATCGTCGCCTTGAGGCGCCTCGCGTACGCGGGCCGCGACCACTTGAGGCTGGCGATGTGCGCCGTGATCCGCACCGGCTGGACGGTGCTGAGCGAGTCCCCCGGGCGGGTGAGCAGGTGGCGGATGACCAGCGCCGAGTGGCACATCATGTCGTTGAGCACGCCGCCACCCTGGAGATTGCCGCGCCAGAACCAGGGCATGTGGGGGCCGCTGTGCTCCTCGGCGGCCCGCGCCAGGTAGGGGCGGCCGGTGGTGGCCGCGCCGCGGGCCCAGAGCAGGGCGCGCCCCGCCTCCACCTGCGGGGCGAAGAGCTGGTTCTCCAGGTACCCGTGCTTGAGCCCCGCGCGCCGCACCATGCCGAAGATGCTCTTGGCCTCGGCGATGTTCCGCGCCAGCGGCTTCTCGCAGGCGATCCCCGCCAGCTCCGCATGGCCCCGCATGATCGGGTCGGTCAGCTCTTCGACGTTTTCCACCCGGGCCTGGTTGGGGCCGCAGAGCCAGATGGCGTCGATCGCCGGGTCCACCACCATCTCGGCGATCGAGCGATAGGGGCGGCAGGGGCCGACATCGAGCTGACGGGCGTAGCCGGCGGCGCTCTCCGCGTTGCGGCGGTTGGGGCTCCACACGCCGCGGATCTCGCAGTCGCGCACCGCGCGGAAGGCCTGCATGTGAAACCGGGCGTTGAAGCCCGAGCCGATGAAGCCGATGCCGAGGGGACGGGTGGCCATGGGAGGTCGGGGATTGTGGGTGAGTTGGCGCGCACCGATGTGCGCGCCGATACGATGGTCTGGCTGAGTCTAACCCGGCGGTGATCCAGGTTCCATCGCGCCCGCCGGAACCTCGACGAACCCCGCGGGGCGCCGGGCCATGCTGCTCCGGTACAGCCGCCGGATCCGGAGCAGGTCGGCGTCGAGGTCCGCGGTGGTGGGCACCGGCGGCAGGATGCTGAGCACCCGTCGGCTCCAGTCGAGGGTCACCGGGACCACGGGGACCCCCGCGCCCGCCGCCACCCGGAGGAACCCGGTCTTCCAGTCCGGCACCGGCCGGCGCGTTCCCTCCGGCGCCACGCCGAACACCCACTGGCTCCGGGTCTGGAAGGTGGCGATCGCCTGCTCCACCAGCCCCTGCGCCACCCCCCGCTGCACCGGCTCGCCGCCCAGCCATCGCAGCAGCCCGGTCACCGGGAAGCGGAACAGGCTGTGCTTTCCCAGCCACGAGATATGCAGCCGCACCGCGAACATGGCCAGGACGCAGACGGGGAAGTCCCAGTTGGAGGTGTGCGGGGCCACGATGAGCACGAACCGGGGCAACTCCGGAGGCAACCCCTCCACCCGCCAGCCGGCCAGGCCGAGCAGCCCGCGGGCCAGCCGCTGGCCCAGGGCGGAGCCGCGCCGCGGGTAGCCGGTGGCCCGGTCGCTCAGCGGGACCGCTCCAGCGCCTGCTCCACGTCGCGGATCACGTCGTCCACATGCTCGAGCCCGACGGAAATCCGGATCAGTCCCGGCGGAATCCCCACCTGGAGCCGCTCCGCTTCGGTCAGCTTCGAGTGGGTGGTGGAACTCGGATGGGTGACGATGCTGCGGGTATCCCCCAGGTTGGGGCTGTGGGAAAGGAGCTCGACGGCGTCGAGGAAGCGCCGCGCCCGTTCCAGCCCACCCTTCACCACCAGCACCACGATTCCGCCCCCCTGCCGCATCTGCCGGCGGGCCAGCGCCTGTTGCGGGTGGGCGGGGAGGAACGGGTAGCGCACTTCCTTCAGCGCCGGGTGGCCGCTGAAGTGCTCCGCCAGCGCCAGGGCGTTGGCGCAGTGCCGGTCCATCCGTACCGCGAGGGTCTCGATGCTCTTCGAGAGAATCCACGCGTTGAAGGGCGAGAGCGCCGGCCCGGTGTGCCGGGCGAAGAACCGCGCTTCCTCGATCAGCGCCTTCCGGCCGAGAATGGCGCCGCCCAGGGTCCGCCCCTGGCCATCGAGGTACTTGGTGGCGGAGTGGATGACGAGGTCCGCGCCGAGCGCGATCGGCCGCTGGAGGTAGGGCGTGGCGAAGCAGTTGTCCACCAGGAGCGGTACTCCCCGCGCCCGGCACAGCGCCGCGAGCCATTCGATGTCGATCAGGTCGAGGCCAGGATTCGAGGGCGTCTCGATGAACACCAGCCGGGTGTTGGCCCGGAACAGGGATTCCCAGGCTTCCGGGATGGCCGCGTCGGCGTAGCTGTGACTGATGCCGATGCGCGGGAAGAGCCGGGTGAGAATCTGGTGGGTCGAGCCGAACAGCGCCCGGCCGGCGAGGACATGGTCCCCCGCCTGGAGCAGGGACGCCAGCGCCACGTACACCGCCGCCATCCCCGAGGCGGTCGCGATGCCGTCCTCCGCCCCCTCCAGCCGGCAGAGCTTCCGCACCAGCTCGTCGGTGTTCGGGTTGGAGTAGCGGCTGTAGATGTTTCCCGCCACCTCGTCGGCGAAGAGCGCCCGGGCCTGCTCGGCGTCATCGAACACGAAGCTCGAGGTGAGGTACAGCGGCACCGAGTGCTCCCGCTCCGCTGAGGCCGGCACCTGGGTGCGGATGGCCTCGGTCTCGAAGTGGCGCTCGTCCGCGCTCATGCGGCGGGGAGCACGGCATGGCTCCAGGAGAGCGCCGCCGTCGGTTCGAGGATGCGGGCCACGGAGCAGTACTTCTCCATCGAGAGGTTCACCGCCTGGGCCAGCTTGTCGGGGTTGCAGCGGCCGCTCACCTCAAATCGCACGGCGATGCTCCGGAAGAGGGAGGGCTCCTTCCCCGGCTCCCGCTCGCCGTCCACCGTCACCCGGATCGCCTCCACCTCCTGGCGCTGCTTTGCGAGGATGGTGGCGACGTCGATCCCGCTGCAGGCGCCGAGGGCGGTGAGCACCAGTTCCATGGGCCGCGCGCCGAGGCCCTGGCCGCCGATGGCCGGCGCGCCATCGATGGCGACGGTGGCGCCGCTCTCGGTGGTGGCCACGAAGTGCACGGCCTGGTTCCGGCGCTCGAGGACGACGCGCATCGCCGCCCGCTACCTGGTGATCGCCTGGTAGATCACGGCCCGCACCTGGTCCCACGTCTCCCACGCCCGCCCCGGCAGCAGCTGGGTCATGAGGACCACGACCAGCTCGTCTTTCGGGTCGATCCAGTAGTTCGTGGCGTAGGCGCCGCCCCAGCCGTAGCGGCCCGCGTTGCCGTACTGCCCGGCGCGCCCCGGGTCCTCGAGGATCTCGAAGCCCAGGCCGAACCCCATGCCGTTCCGGGAGAAGAGCGTGTCGGCGTGGTCGGTGGTCATCAGCGCCACGGTGCGGGGCCCGAGGATCCGGGTGGCGCCGAGGCTGCCGCCGCCGGCGAGCATCTGGAGGAACAGGGCGTAGTCCCGCGCGGTGGACACCAGGCCGGCCCCGCCGCTGTAGCTCACCCGCGGGCCGTCGAGGTAGTCCCCCTGGCCGCGCGCGCCCTCGGTGGCGCGCACCAGTCCTGAATCGGTGGCGCTGTACACCGTCGCCAGCCGCGCGGCGGCGGCGGCGGGCGGGAAGAACCAGGTGTTCCGCATGCCCAGCGGGCGGAAGATCCGCGTCTCCAGGTACTCGGCGAGGGACTGCCCCGATACCCGTTCCACCACGCAGCCCAGCACGTCGGTGCTGTAGCCGTACACGTAGCGTTCGCCCGGCTGCGCCACCAGCGGCAGGCGGGAGAGCCGCTCCATGCTGCCGCAGATCGGCTCGCTCTTGTCGGCGAAGTACCAGCCCCAGCCCGCGGCGGGACCGAGGCCCTGCGCCTCGTACTGCCGCCGCACCAGCGAATCGGTGCCGTACGACAGGCCGGCGGTGTGGGTGAGGAGGTCCCGGATGGTTATGGCGCGCTTCAGCGGCTTGAGCAGGATGCCGGTGTCGCCGGGCTGGGCCACGCCGGCGCCCGCAAAGTCAGGGAGGAACTTCGAGACCGGATCCCCCAGCCGGAGCCGCCCATCCTCGATCAGCGTCATCACTGCCACGCTGGTCACCGCCTTGGTCTGGGAGGCGATGCGAAAGAGCGCGTCGGGGGTCATCCGGCGGTTGCTCTCCCGGTCCGCCCAGCCGAACGCCTGGTGGTACGCGACCCGGCCCCGCCGGGCGACGAGGACCACCGCCCCCTGCATCCGCCCGCTGTCAATCGCCGCCTGGACCACGGGCGTGATCCGCTCGAGCCGCCCGGCGGCGAAGCCCAGGGTGGCGGGGGGGGCGGCGGGAAGCGCCTGCGCGCCGGCGGCGATGGCCTGGAGCGAGAGCAGCAGGGGGAGCGCGAGCAGTCGGGGCATGGCGGGGTCCGGAGGCCGAGGAATCCAGCGTGGCCGGGGCCGCTAGAGGGATGGCGGCCGGCGTGAGGAAGGTAGGGTACGCCGCGAGGTCCGGCAAAGGGGCGGGCGCTGGCCCGGATCGCAACCGGCCGGTAACTTCCGGCGTACGGCAAGTGTCTCCCACCGACGATGGCCCAATGCACCGAGCCTTCACCACCGGCAGCCGCGGCTCGCGCCGATCCTTTCTCGCCGCGCTGGCGAGCGCGGCGTTCCTGCCGCTGGCCCGTCCCGCGCCCCTCGAGGCCCGGCACCTCTCCGCCTGGTGCGGACCGGCCCGGCGCCTGCCCCCGGGGCCGCACCCCGAACCCCGTCCCGGGATCACCGGGGCCCGGGTGCTCACCGCCGAGCAGCTCGCCACCACCCCGGACCTGGTGCCGCTGTTCGACAAGGTGCGCGAACTGCCGCAGATCATGGACGGGATCCGGTGCCACTGCCAGTGCACCGATCCGCCCACCTTCTACTCGCTGCTCTCCTGCTACGAGGGCGAGGGGATGTCCCGCTTCTGCGACATCTGCCAGGGCCAGGCCAGCCTCGCTCACCGGCTGCACCACGCGGGGGAGTCGCTCGACTCGATCCGCGCCGCTATCGACGCCCGCTACGGAACCTCCTGATGCCCCTCGCTTTCGTGCGTCACGCTCCCACGAGCCTGCTCGCGCTTGCCCTCGTGCTCCCCGCTCCCGGCATGGCGCAGGTGAAGGCCAGCGAGCCCGCCTCGATCTCGCAGACCGTGGACGGCACCACGATCACGGTGGAGTACTCCCGGCCGCGGGTGCGGGGCCGGGACTCGATCTTCGGCGGCGAGGTGAAGTGGGATGAGGTCTGGACCCCGGGGGCCAACTGGGCCACGACCCTCGAGGTGGGAAAGGACGTGAAGCTGAACGGCCACCCGCTCGCCAAGGGAAAGTATTCGTTGTGGATGGTGGTCCGCCCCGAGATCTGGACCATGGTGCTGGACCCGCGGGCGCGGCTGTTCCACACCCGGCACCCCGACTCGACCCCGGAGCAGCTCCGGTTCGACGTCACTCCCGAGGCCGGGCCGTTCACCGAGGTGCTCGCCTTCAGCTTTCCGGAGATCCGGCTGGGAGGCACCACGCTGGTCATGCAGTGGGGCACGGTCCGGGTGCCGCTGCGCATCGATGTCCCACCCAGCTACCGGCTGGAGCTCACCAGCGCGGAAGTCTCGCCCTTTCTCGGCGTCTGGGAAATGCACTGGCGCAACCCCAACTGGGGCGACACCACCGCGGTGATCGCCTTCGCCCTGACCCACCGGGACGGCGCGCTGCATGGCGAATGGCTCAAGGAGCCCTGGCCCGAGGCCGAGCCGTTCGTGCTGATCCCCACCCGGGACCGCTGGTTCCGCCTCGGCCTGATGGAGCAGGGGGAGCTCTACGAAATCATGGAGGACATGACCTTCGAGTTCGGGCCGGCCGGGGGCAGGGCGAAGAGCTTCGAGATGCGGGGCGACAAGGACGACGTGGTGGCCGCGGGGAAGCGGGGGCGCTGACCTACACCGCCCGCGCGAAGTGCCCCCGGGTGAAGGCGGACCCGGTCAGCTGCCGGATGGCGTCGAGGTCGGGTGGCGTCCCGCGCTCCAGGGCATTGAGCGCCCCGCGCCAGGCGGCGGTGACCTCCGCCACCGGGTCGCCGGGGAGGTTGAACACCAGCCGGTAGTGCCGGAAGCCATGCCGCCAGAGCTGCGGCAGGTAGGCCGCGGCGCTGACCGTCCGGGAGTGCAGCAGCCGGTTGCGGCAGGCGGAGTCGGTCGCCACCGGAAAGACGTACCCCGCCGGGTCAGTCAATTCCACATTCACGTACTTCTGGACGCAGAGGTCGCGGCAGGTGGCCGGCTCCCGCTCGAACGCCGCCGAGAGCACGCAGTGCTCGATCGTCATCCCCTCGGGGCGCCCCTGCACATAGACCTCGAATCCCGCCCCTGCCCACGGCGCCGCGACCTGCGCCATCTCTTCGCCCGTCAGCTCAATGGACAGCACGATCCGCCTTGCCCCGAGCCGGAACAGCTCGGCCGCGGTGTGCTGGTTGAAGCAGTTGACCGCGTAGTCCGCCACCACGTCCCGGCCCGCCGCCGCCAGCTCCGCTACCAGCCCCAGGTGCCCGCTCACCAGCGGGGTGCCCAGCGCCAGCCACTTGTCCACCGTCTTCCGTTCCTCCGGCCGCACGATGGTCGGGGTGCGAAGCCGCAGGGTGACACCGCGCGCAGCCAGCTCGTCGCCCAGCTTCCGCACTCGCGACACCGGCGGCGTCGGGTGCCGCAGGAAGAGGTCGAGGGATACCTCGGTGGCCCCGGCCTCCGCGGCGGCGATGGCGTCCTCCAGCCGCCAGACTTCGGCGGTGAGGGTCGGCGGCTCGGCGGCTCGGCGGCTGGACGGCTCGAGCTTCCCCCAGGCCTCCGCTTCCGATTCCGTGGCCCCCCCTTCGGCCGAGCCGCCGAGTCGCCGAGCCGCCGAGCCGTCCACCCCCGCCACCGCCTCCTCGATCGCCCTTGCCCGCGCCGCCAGCCGCCGCTCCTCAGCCCAGTCCCGCCGTGAGGCCAGCTCCGCCACCGCCGCCTGACGAAGGTCGTTGAGCGCGCTCACGGGGAGGAACAGGCCATCCGCGAGCGCCGAGCGGTCGAGCCGGCCCAGCACGAACGGCGTCTCGCCGAGCCGCCCGAGCTGTTCGCGGAGCTTTTCCTCATCCAGCGGCCGGTTCCCGGCGGGGGCCAGGGGCATGCTGCTCTCGAGCGTCACGCGCTCCCCTCCCGCGGTCGCGGTCAGGCCGAGTGGAGCGCCCGCCATGCCCGCCACCGTGAAGTCCAGTGGGACGCGCGGCGGCGGCGCGTGGCGATCCACCATCGCGAACGAACTCCGCGCCCGCTCCATCAGCTCCGCCTGTGCCGAGCGCACCACGACCCACCCCACGGGTACGTCGGCGCCGGCGTTGATGGCCTGGGTGAGGCGGCCCCCCTTCCGGCGCACCGTCCGCACCCGGGACACCGCGAAGCCGGTGTTGCCCTGCTGCGCCCCCGCCGGATGCTCGAAGCCAAGCCCGTCCCCGATGCCGATGGGCGTGGTGACGGTGACGAGCAGGTCGCGGCCCTCATGGCCGGTGACATGCCCCAGGACGGCACCGCGGTTGTCGGGCTGGTCACGGGTGATGTACTCCCGCCCGGCGCGCCCGCCGTACATCCCGCCGGTGAAGCCGCGGGAGAAGATCTGGACCAGCGGCTGGATCTCGGGCTCGCTCGGTGGCACCCAATGCCCCGTGGCCAGCCGGTCCAGGAAGTCGCGATAGGTGCGGGTGACGGTGGCGACGTACTCCGGCTTCTTCTTCCGCCCCTCGATCTTGAGGCAGCCGATCCCCGCCTCCGCGATGGCGTCCAGGTGCTCGCCCGCCGCGAGATCCTTCGCCGAGATCAGGTAGCCGCGGTCCAGCTCCGCGCCGGTCGCGACGTCGGTGAGCACGTAGTCCTTCCGGCAGCTCTGGGCGCAGGCGCCCCGATTGGCGCTCCGCTCCGAGATCATCCCCGACATGTAGCACTGTCCGGAGTAGGCGATGCAGAGCGCGCCATGGATGAAGCTCTCGAGCCCGAGCCCGGGCACCATTGCGCGGATGGACCGGATGTCCTCGAGGGTGTTCTCCCGCGCGAGCACGACCCGGTCCACGCCGAGGTCGTGCAGGACGCGGGCGCCGGAGCCATCGTGCACCGTCATCTGGGTGGAGCCGTGGATTTCAAGGCCGGGATAGACCCGCTGGATCAGGCGGACGGCGCCGAGGTCCTGCACGATGGCGGCGTCAATGCCCCGGTCCACGCATTCCCCGAGGTGGGCCAGGGCGTCGCTCAGTTCGGCCGGCTTGAACAGGATGTTGAAGGTGAGGTAGACCCGCGCGCCCCGGGCGTGGGCCAGGCGGCAGGCTTCCCCGACCTCTTCCAGGGTCAGCTGCGCGCCGTCGTCCCGGGCGTTGAACCGCTCGGCACCGAGGTAGACCGCGTTGGCCCCGTTGGCCAGCGCGGCGCGCACGGCGTCGAGGGTGCCGGCCGGGGACAGCAGCTCGGGGACGGGATGGGGCATGGGGGAAAATAGGCGGTTGGGCGGATAGGCGGTTAGTCAGGCCAGGCACCACCTAACCGTCCAACCGTCCAACCGCCTATCCGTCTCCCCCCTACGCCGTCGCCGAACTCCGCGTCATCCGCCGGAAGACCCAGATGGCGAAGCAGATCATGGCGCCGATGAAGGCGAACTTGAGCACCACGACCAGGAGCCCGAAGGCCATCGCGACCAGCGGCAGGAGGAGGAGGCCCAGCACCTTCCAGAGGACGACCGCGACGAAGCCCGCGGCGGCGATACCGAGAACCGGCTTGAGCATGGAATAGGCTCCAAAGGGGACGCCACCCCATACGCGGCGGTCGGGCCGAAGTGTCAGAGTGGAACGGGCTGGAACATCCCCAGACGGCGGATCCGGGGCTCGGCCAGCGCCTCTTCCACTATCAGGCGGACCCAGCGGACGGCTCTGCCCGGAAATCGGTCCAGTTTCCGGTAGCCGATGGTCTGACCCCGGCTGAGCGTCGCCCACGCGGCGCCATCCCGGCTCCCTTCCAGGCGGTAGCGGGCCACCGACTGCCCTTCGCCGATCTCTTCTTCGAGCGCGGCGATCCCTGCCGTGACCTCGCGGCCCAGGTCGAGTTCCCACACGCCGGCCTCGGACCCCGCCGTCCCCCATCGGAGCGGACGCCCACGGGCCAGATCCTCCGCGAACAGGTTGCGCACCCGCGCCTCGAGTCCGTTCAGGCGGGCTAGGTCCACCGGATGCAGCAGTCCCTCGCGGGTCGGCGGGACGTTGAGCAGCAGCTTGGAGTTCCGTCCCACCGAGGCGAAGTGGATCTCGAGCAATTCGTCCACGCTCTTCACCCGCGCATCCTCGGCGGGGTGGTAGAACCAGCCCGGCCGGATGGAGACGTCGGTCTCGCCGGGACGCCAGACGGTGCCGGCGGGATCGCCGTGCTGCAGCATCCGGATCACCTCGGGACCGTCGGCGCCAGGGAAGGGCACGACGTCGGGATTGACGGTGGACCAGTTGGGATCGCCGGCAGAGCCGCGCTCGTTGCCGATCCAGCGGACATCCGGGCCGGCATCGGAGAACATCACCGCCCCGGGCTGGAGCCGCCGCACCAGCCCGAAGACCCGGGGCCAGTCGTACACCTGGCGCTTCCCGTTTGGGCCCTCGCCGTTGGCGCCGTCGAACCAGACTTCCGCCAGTGGACCGTAGCGGGTGAGCAGCTCGCTGAGCTGGTCGCAATAGAAGTCGTTGTACCGCGGCGAGTCCCCATACACCGGCGCGTTCCGGTCCCACGGGGAGAGGTAGAGTCCGGGGCGGAGCCCCTCGGCGCGGCAGGCGTCCACGAATTCGCGTACCAGGTCCCCGCGCCCGCCGCGCCAGGGACTGGCCGCCACGCTGTGCCGGGTAGTGGCCGTGGGCCAGAGGCAGAAGCCGTCGTGGTGCTTGGCGGTGAGGATCAGGGCCCGGAACCCCGCGGCCCGGGCGCTACGGGCCCACTGCCTGGCGTCCAGCGCCGCCGGCGTGAAGCTGGCGGGATCCTCGCGCCCGTCTCCCCATTCCCGGTCGCTGAAGGTGTTGACGCCGAAATGGAGGAACAGGGCCCACTCGTCCCGCTGCCACTGCAGCTGGGCGGCGGTGGGGCGGGGACGGGGGAGGCGGGATGCGGGAGACGGGAAAAGGGAGGCGGACCAGCCCCGGGGGACGCCGCCCCTGTTGAGGGGCCGGAGGGCCAAAGCGCCGGCGGCGTGCAGCCAGTCCCGGCGTGTCAGGTGGGTCACGAACGCTCCTCCGGTGTTCCGGGTCTGGCGCAAGCGGCGGGGTCACGCCCAAGTTGCAGGGGCATGGCCAACGCGAAAACCCACGAGCACCAAGAGTCCGCCCGCCGTGCGGGCCTGGTCTACGTTACCGACGCCTTCCGGGGCATCTCCCGCCGGCGGGTCGGCCGGGGGTGGTCATTCTACTCCCCCGAGGGCGCGCTGATCGCCGATCGAGCGGAGCGGCGGCGGATCCTCTCGCTCGCCATCCCGCCGGCCTGGACCGACGTCTGGATCTGTCCCGACCCCGCCGGTCATATCCAGGTGACGGCCCGGGATGCGCGGGGCCGCAAGCAGTATCGCTACCACCCCGCGTACCGCGCCGCGCGCGACCACTCCAAATTCCGCCGGATCCTCGAATTCAGCGAGCGGCTCCCCGCCATCCGTGAGCGGGTGGAGCGGGACCTGGGCGCCCCCGACCTCTCCCGGCGCCAGATCCTCGCCACGGTGGTCCGGCTGCTGGACCGGACGCTGGTGCGGGTCGGCAACGATGAATACGCCAAGGCCAACCGGTCGTTCGGGCTGACGACGCTGCGCGGCCGCCACGTGCGGGTGACGGGCGACGAGCTCCGGTTCAGCTTCCGGGGCAAGAGCGGGGTGCAGCACACGATTACGCTCAACGACCGGCGGGTGGCGCGCATCATCCAGCGGTGCCAGGACCTGCCCGGGCAGGAGCTGTTCCAGTATCTCGATCCCGACGGCGTGCGGCAGACGGTCTCGTCCGGCGACGTGAACGGCTACCTGCGGGAGATCGCCGGGCCGGGGATCACGGCCAAGGACTTCCGCACCTGGGCGGGGACGATGCTGGCGGCGCGGGAGCTGCGCGAGGCCGGTCCCGCGGGTTCCGCGCGCGAGGCCGAGCGGCGGATCCTCACCGCCATTGACGAGGTTGCCACCCGGCTGGGCAACACCCGCACCGTGTGTCGCCAGTACTATGTGCACCCCGGGGTGCTGCAGGCGTATCGCGAGGGCCGCACCGCGCCGCCGCCGATGCCGGCGGAGGGGCGGCGGGAGCGCCCGACCGCCGCCCTGCGCCGGGAGGAGATCGTGGTGCTGCAGTTCCTGCAGGAGCTGGAGCAGCTCGGCGTCCCGGTGGCCAGGGCCAAGCTGCCCCGCCGCGCCGCTCCCGCCCCGATGGTGAGTCCGGGCTAGTCCGGGTACCGCACGCCCAGTTTCGCCAGGGCCGCCGGCGGGCACCCCTGCCACTCCATCACGAACTCGTTTCCCTGGTAGCGCAGGTCCTTCACGCCGATCTCGCTGGAGAAGAACCCGGAGGCCGTCAGGTCCCGGAACCGGGTGAAGAACGCCGCCCCCTGGGAGAACTCCGGCCGGGCTCGCTTGGGCCAGGCGATGTCGTCGAGGATGGCGCGCCGCTCGATGTCCAGCAGCGCCACGAACTCCCGGCCGAACCGCTCCCCCGCCTCGAGATCGAGCCAGGCCAGCCCGCCCCGCATCCAGGTCTGCATCCCCGGGTTCTCGTTCAGGATGAAGTCCATGAACTCCGGCACGCCGGCGTCGAGGGCGCCGCCGGAGCGGCCGTCGCGGGGAATGACCAACTCCGCCAGCATGCGCACGGTGGAGTACTCATGAGGGGTGAAGAAGGCCGGGGTGAAGGCCGCCGCGACGAGCGCGTTCCGCGCTGCCACCGCCGCCCGCCCAACTTCGGCCGGGGAGAGCCCCGCCGCGAGCAATGGGACGCCGGCCAGCAGCCCGAGGGCCTCCCTCCGGTCGACCGTCGGTCCGTCGGTCCGCCGGTCCGTCGAAGGCTCGCTCACAGTTCCCCCCGCTTCATGGCGCCGGCAATGTACGCGCTGGCGCGCATCGAGAGCGCCAGGATGGTCCAGGTCGGATTCTTGTCCGCCTGGGAGACGAACGACCCGCCGTCGGCGACAAAGAGGTTCCGGACGTCCCAGGCCTGGCAGTTGGCGTTGAGCACCGACGTCGCCGGGTCGCTTCCCATGCGCACGCAGCCCAGCTCGTGGATGATCGCGCCGCCATTGGCGATGCCGTAGCCCTGCTCCTTCGTGGGCATGCCGGACCAGGTCTCGCCCCCCATCTCCGCGATCAGGGTGCGGAAGGTCTCCTGCATGTGCTTCACCTGGTTGAGCTCATGGTCGGTCCACTTCCAGTGGAAGCGGAGCACCGGGATGCCCCACTGGTCCACCACGTCGCGGTCCAGCTCACAGTAGCAGTCGGCGTTGGGAATCTGCTCCCCCCGGCCGGAGAAGCCGATCGTGGCGCCGTAGTAGCGGCGGTAGTCCTCCTTGAGCTGGCGGCCGTACCCGCCGCCGCCGGGGTAGTTCTGGATGCCGCCCATGAACCCGTACGACGGCGCGCCCAGCCCGCCCCAGATCTCGATGTGATAGCCGCGGGGGAAGTCGAGCTTCCGGTTGTCCAGCCACCAGGGCATGTACAGGTGCGCCCCGCCCACGCCATCCTCATTGTGCACCACGTGGTCCACCATCCGTGGGATGAACCCGCCGACGTCGGTGCCGGTCGTGTCGGTGAGGTACCTGCCCACCGTCCCGCTCGAGTTGGCGAGCCCGTCGGGGAACCGCGCCGACTTCGAGTTGAGGAGGATCCGGGCCGACTCGCAGGCACTGGCGGCGAGCACCACCACCCGCGCCTCCACCCGCTGCTCGGTGCGGGTGCGCTTGTCGATGTAGAGCACCCCGTCGGCGCGGCCCCGCGCGTCGAGCGTGATCTCCCGGGCCATGGCGTCGGTGACCAGGGTCAGCCGCCCCGTCTCCAGCGCCGGCAGCACCAGCACGTTGGTGGAGGAGAAGTTGGCGTTCACCGCGCAGCCGCGGTTGCACTGCCCGCAGTAGTGGCAGGCCGCGCGGCCATTGTGGGGCCGGGTGATGATCGAGAGCCGGGAGGGAATGCAGGTGACCTGGTGCCGGTCCGCCGCCTGCTTCACCAGCAGCTCCCAGCAGCGGGGCCTGGGCGGCGGGAGGAAGACGCCGTCGGGGTGATTCTCCAGCCCCTCGACGCTGCCGAAGATCCCGACCAGCCGGTCCACCTCGTCGTACCAGGGCTTGAGATCCTCGTACCCGATGGGCCAGTCGTCGCCCAGGCCGTCGCGGGACTTGCCCTTGAAGTCGTGGGGCCCGAAGCGGAGCGAGATCCGGCCCCAGTGATTGGTGCGCCCGCCGAGCATCCGGGCTCGCCACCAGTCAAAGCGGGTGCCCGGGGCGCGGGTGAAGGGTTCCCCCGGCACGTTCCACCCGCCGATGCAGGCGTCGAACTCGCCGAAGGGACGGTCCGGCGTGCTCGACCCGCGGCGCGGGGACTGGTGCGCCCAGGTGAGCATCGCCGAGTCCCTGGTGTTGTCCCACATCCCGCCGGCCTCGAGCAGCACCACCCGCGCGCCGGCCTGGGTGAGCATGTGCGCCGCCATGCCGCCACCGGCGCCGGAGCCGATGATGCAGACGTCATAGGGGGCGGTACGAGGTGCGAGGCGAGGCATCGGCTGTCGGGGAAGCGGGGAATGTAAGGGCGGGGCTTGTCCGCGCGCGTGCAGGTACCTGCACGATGACGGGATGGGAGAGAATCTTCCCCTCAAATGGCATGGCGTCAACCGAACCCGCAACTTCGCTTAGACTTCATGCCAGTATGCCGACACCCCCTGCATCCCCGCTCCCCTTCCACTACGCCGAGCGGCTGCCTGCGCCGGAGCTCCGGACGTGGGTGGGCTGCTACTGGGGATTCGGCTGCCGGCCCGGGGGGGCGGCCCCGACGCTGCATCATGTGCCCCCGGATGGCTGCACCTCGCTCGCCGTCCTTCCCGGGTCTGGGGGAGGGCCGCAGGTGGTGCTGACGGGCCCGTGGGTGGAGGCGTTGACCGTGCCGGTCATGCCTGGGGCCTGGTACTGGGGCCTGCGGTTCCAGCCCTATGGCGCCGCCGCCGCGCTGGGGATCGCTCCGGCGCGGCTGCGCGATCGCAGCCAGCCCGCCGCGCCGCTCCTCGGCGCCATCTGCACCGAGCTGCTGGCGCTGGACCAGCCGGCTCAGGACCTCGACGCCCTGGTCCCCGCCATCGACCGGATCCTCCTTGGGTGGGTGGGGTTCTGGGCCCGCCCCGATCCGCTGGTGCGCGCGGCGGTCACGGCCATCCGTGCCACCGAGGGCGAGGTGGCCATCGCGCGGCTCGCGGGGGAGCTGGGCTGTTCCCCTCGGACCCTCCGGCGCCGGTTCCGCAGCGCCACCGGGCAGTCGCCCAAGGAGTTCGCCCGGATCGAGCGGCTGCTGCGGGCGGCGCGGGCGCTGCTGCCCGGCACCACTCCAGGATGGGCCACCCTGGCCGCGGCATCGGGCTACGCCGACCAGTCCCACCTGGTCCACGAATTCCGGGACCTCACCGGCCTCACGCCGGAGGCATTCCTGGAGCGGATGCGCGGCACGACCCACGACCTGTGACTGCTGGCCGATTTCTTCAATACGTCGCACCCTGGGGGCTGTACCCTGATAGTTGTCGTCTGGAGGCTCAATCCGTAAACAGCTTACCACGGAAACACGGAAGACACGGAATGAACACGGAACACCTGGATGTATTCCGTGCGTTCCGTGTGTTCCGTGCTTCCGTGGTGAATTCTCGGAGCGTGGTCGCCATGAAATCACCGAACTTGGGCATCTTCACGCTTGCCCTGCTGTCCTTTCTCGCCGCGCCACTGGCCGGCCAGACCCGGGCGGCGGCAACCGGCCCGGTCGCTCCCTTCAGCATGCTGCTGGGACGCTGGGAGGGACCGGCCACCATCGACATGGGGCCGCGCGGCACGCTGCGCCTCACTCAGCGGGAGTGGGTGCACACCGCCTCCGGCGGGACGGTCATTGCAGTGACGGGGCAGGGGACCGATTCCGCGGGCCGGGTGGTCTTCGACGCCTTCGCGGTCATCTACCCCGGCCGCGACGGGAAGCCCGCCATCCGGGCGCACCGGATGGATGGCCAGTGGGTGGATCCGGTGGTCGTGCTGGGCGAGAACGGCTTCACCTGGAGCTTCCCGGATCCGCGTGCCGGCCAGGTGCGCTACACCTTCCGGCTGACGCCGGCGGGGGAATGGCACGAAATCGGCGAGCGCTCCACCGACGGGCAGGCCTGGGTGCCGTTCATGGAGATGACGCTCAGGCGCATCGGGGACTGAGCCCCCGCGGCCTCACTCCTCCTTCCGGTACTGGCGCCGGAAGGAGGTGGGGAACGGCCCCGCGCTGATCTCCACAAAGACGACCATCCGGGTGGCGTCGAGGCCCACCCCGTAGGACTCCCGCACCTTGCCGCCGCCGTCCACCCGCCGCTCCACCACCAGCGCGTCTCCCTTCCAGCGAACGCTGGTCTCCACCGTGCCCAGCACGCTGTCCTCCGGCGCGACCTCCACCGTCTTGCCGATGCGCCACGACTCTTCGACGCCGGCGGAATCCACGGTGGTGAAGGTCCTGGCCCGCGGGTCGATGCGCACCCGCATCGGCGCCCGGTGGCCCAGGACGATGGTCTGCCGCATCCGCTCGATCTCCTTCGCCGACGGACTCCTGCGGTACCGCGATCCTCCCGGCCCGCCGCCCCCCGGCATCTCGTTGCCCGGTCCCGCCGGCCCGGTGGCTCCCGGAGGGCCGCCACCCGGCACCCGCCCGGCCGGCACCAGCTCCGGCGGTTCCCGGGTCGGGCCCGGGGTGGGTCGCGTCTCGACACTGTCGGTCCGCGGGGGCAGGAGCCGCCATGCTCCCTCCGGCCGTGGCTGCTGGGCCTCGAGCAGCGCTGGAGTGGCGATCAACAGGCACACCGTGGAGAGAATCGTTGCAGGTCGTGGGATGCGATGGTTCATGGCTCAGGCGCGGTCAGGAGGATGGTGCCGGTCGGATGCCGGGAGTACGCCCCGGCCCCCGGCGCCGTTGGGAGGGACGATACCGAGGGACCGGGATTGCACGTGGAGCGGCTCCGGCGTCCCGCTGGCCACCCCAGGAGTCCCGCTCGTCCCCCGCCACGTGGCGGGGGCCCCCTCCCCGCCCCACATTCCGGCCATGGCTCGCCGCATCGGCTGGAAGCTGCCGCTCGGGGTGTTCGGGGTATTCACCCTGCTCGGCCTCTCCAAGTTCCTGCATTTCTGGCTCGACGACCTGGCTCGCCAGGAGACCGGCACGGCCGGGGTGCGCCTGATCGAGGAACTTACCGGCGCCTTTGGCGGCGCGCTGGTATTCCTGGCCCTGGTCCCGCTGGTCCGTCGGGCACCGTTCACCCGGGAGAGCTGGGGCCGGCGCCTTCCGCTCTATCTCCTCGCCGCCATCCTGCTCGGCGCCTTGGCCACCTCGTTCATGTGGGCCACGCGGACCATCATCACGCCGCTGGCGGGGCTCGGACCCTACGATTACGGGATCATGGGCTTCCGCTACCCGATGGAACTGGCGCTGCAACTGCCGAACATCGCCCTGGCGGTGCTCGGGTTGCATGGCTGGGAATGGTACCGCGCCCGGCGGGAGCAAGAACTCCGCGCCGCCCAGCTCGAGGCCGAGCTGGGGCGGGTGCGGCTGGAACGCCTGGAGGCGCAACTCCAGCCCCACTTCCTGTTCAATACGCTGAACGGGATCTCGTCCCTCATGTACCGGGATCCGGCCGAGGCGGACCGGATGCTGGGCAAGCTGTCCGACCTGCTTCGCCTCACCTTCCAGCGCACCCCCGAGCCGGAGGTGTCGCTGGCGGCGGAGCTCGAGTGGCTCGGCTGGTACCTCGACCTGATGCAGATCCGCTTCGGGGATCGCCTCACCATCCGGCGGGAGATCGCCGCGGCCGCACTTCCCTGCCGGGTGCCACGGCTGGTGCTGCAGCCCCTGGTGGAGAACGCCCTCAAGCACGGCGCCGCGCAGCGGGCCGGACCAGCCACCGTGATCATCGGCGCGGAGGTCCGCGACGGACGGCTGCGACTTTCCGTGGCCGACGACGGACCGGGGCTGCCGGACGCGGCGGCGCTGGAGGGTGGCGGCGTGGGCCTGTCCAATACCCGCGAGCGGCTCGCCGCGCTCTATGACGGGGAGGGCCGGGTGACGCTCGAGAACCGTCCCGAGGGAGGGCTGCGGGTGATTCTCGAACTGCCGGCGCGCGCCGCCGGACCCACACCGAAGGGCGCCCCGGCATGAGCGGCATCCGCACCGTCATCGTGGACGACGAGCCGCTGGCGCGGGAGAAGCTGCGCGGCTTCCTCGGCCGGCACCCGGATCTGGAGCTGGCGGGCGAGGCGGCGGACGGACTCGAGGCGATCGCCGTGATCGAGCGGGTGCGCCCCGCGCTGCTGCTGCTCGACATCCAGATGCCGGAGCTCGACGGCTTCGAGGTGCTCGCGGCGCTGGAGGGTCCGGCCACGCCGTACGTGATCTTTGCGACGGCCTACGATCACTACGCGGTGCAGGCGTTCGAGGTCGGCGCGGTGGACTACCTGCTCAAGCCCATCGCCCCCGACCGGTTCGACCAGGCGGTGGAACGCGCCCGGACAGAACTCCGCCGGGGTGACGGCGCGGCCCTCGCCGAGCGGCTGGCCCGGGCCCTCGAGGCCGCGGCGCCCGGCCGCCCGCGGGTGGAGCGGTTCCTGGTGCGGGAGCGGGAGCGCTCCCGCTTCGTGAGCGCTGACGAGGTGGACTGGATCGAGGCGGCGGGGAACTACGTGAAGCTGCATGCGCGGAGCGGCACCCATCTGCTGCGCGCCACCATGAAGGACCTCCTCCCCCGGCTCGACCCGGCGCGCTTTGCCCGGATCCACCGGACGGCAATCGTCAACCTGCGGCGGGTGAAGTACCTCGAGCCATGGTCCCATGGCGATCAGCGGGTGGTGCTCGAGAGCGGCGAGCGGCTCACGCTGAGCCGCCGCTTCCGCGACGCGCTCCCGCTCACGCTGGGAGACGGGCCCTAGAATCCCGCCGGTCCCGCCCCCGGTCCCGCTGGTCCCGGGCCATGGTGGCCTGGGGCCACGCCGCGGTTATGGTGACGCCGTCCCTTCACGGAGTGATCCCCGATGCTGCGTTCGTCCCTTCGCCGCGGCCTGCCGTATCTCCAGCTCTGGTTGTTGACCGCCTGCGGCGCCGCCCAGCCGCGCGAGGCCGCACCCGCGAGCGGCTGGCCCGCCTACGGCGGCGATCCCGGTGGCAGCCGCTACTCCCCACTGGCCCAGATCCACCGGGGAAACGTCGCGACCCTGGCGCCGGCCTGGACCTACCGCACCGGGGACGCCACCCACGACGACGGCGCCGAGGGGCCGCAGGAGGGCTGTGGCCGCTGTCACTCGGAGCCGAGCAAGTTCGAGACGACGCCGATCCTGGCCGGCGGCAGGCTCTACCTGAGCACCCCCCTGAACCGGGTGATCGCCCTCGATCCCGCGAGCGGCCGGGAGCTGTGGCGTCACGATCCGCACATTGATGTGGAACAGGAGCGCGCGGAGGGGTTCATCAGTCGCGGGGTGGCGTACTGGGACGGCGGGGCGGGCGGGACCTGCGGCTCCCGGATCTTTTTCGGGACAGTGGACGCGCGGCTGATCGCGCTGGACGCGGCGCGGGGTGGGGCATGCCGCGACTTCGGGGACAGCGGCACCGTGCGGCTCGACCGCGGCGTGGGGGAGGTCCAGGCCGGACAGTACGGCATGACCTCGCCGCCCGCGGTGATCGGCGATGTCGTGGTGGTGGGCAGCTCGATCGGCGACAACCGGCGGGTGGAGCTGGAGCGCGGCATCGTGCGCGGCTTCGATGCGCGGAGCGGCCGGCAGCGGTGGAGCTTCGACCCCGTGCCCCGCGACCCGTCCGATCCCGAGTACCGCAGCTGGGACAGCACCGCCGCCCGGATCACTGGCGGCGGCAACGCCTGGGCGCCGCTCTCCGTGGACGCTGAACTCGGGCTGGTCTTCGTCCCGACCGGCTCCGCCGCGCCCGACTTCTTCGGCGGGCTGCGCCCCGGGGACAACCGCTACGCCAACTCCGTGGTGGCGCTCGAGGCCGCGACCGGCACCGTCCGCTGGCACTTCCAGGTGGTGCATCACGACCTCTGGGACTATGACGTCGCTTCCCAGCCGTCGCTGGTCACGGTGCCGCGGGGCGGGGAACAGGTGCCCGCCGTCGCGGTCGCCACCAAGATGGGGCATCTCTTCCTGCTCGATCGCCGGACGGGCACGCCGCTCTTCCCGGTCGAGGAACGCCCCGTCCCCGCCAGCGATGTGCCCGGCGAGCGCGCCGCCGCTACCCAGCCCTTCCCGCTGCGCCCGGCGCCGCTGCATCCGTCGGGGCTGGTGCGCGATTCCGTGTGGGGGATGGACGACGGCGAACGGGACGCCTGCCTGGCGCTGTTCGACCAGATGCGGAGCGGTCCGATCTTCACCCCGCCCTCCGTGCAGGGCACGATCATGTACCCCGGGTTCGCGGGCGGGATGAACTGGGGCGGCGTCGCCTGGGACCGGGAGCGGGACCTGATCATCACCAACTACATGCGGCTGCCGATGTGGGTGCGGCTCCGCCGCCGCGCCCCGGGAGAGGAACCGGACAACCACGAGGGCACGCCGTACGAGATGACCCGTGCCATGATGGCGAGCCCGCGTGGCCTCCCCTGCAGTGCGCCCCCCTGGGGGATGATTGCCGCCGTGAGCCTCCGGACCGGCGACCTGGTCTGGCAGCGTCCCCTCGGCCGCATCCCGTCGCTCACGGACGCGCCGGCGTCCGCGCAGTGGGGCTCTCCCAATCTTGGTGGGCCGATCGTGACGGCGGGGGGCGTGGTGTTCATTGCCGCGGGGATGGAGAGCGAGCTCCATGCCCTCGACGTGGAAACCGGTCGTGAACTCTGGCATGCCACCCTGCCCGCCGGGGGCAACGCCACGCCAATGACCTATGAAGTGAACGGCAGGCAGTACGTCGTGATCGCCGCCGGCGGCCATGGCCGGCTCGGCTCGGCGTTCGGGGATTATGTGGTGGCGTACGCGGTGGAGCGCTAGGGCCCTGCTCCATAGCAGGACGACAAAAACAAGAAACCGCCAAGACCGCAAAGACCGCGAAGTCTGCTGGAGCCCTTGGCGGTCTTGGTGGTCTTGGCGGTTGATCTGCCCCGAGCCCGTGGATGGCGCTACCCTCCCCCGCAGATCCGCTGGGCATCCCGCAGCCCATCCTCCGGCGCCCGTGTCGGAATGAACTCGTGCGCGATCCAGCCGCCGAAGCCGGTCGCGGCGATGGCGGCCGCGATCGCGCCGTAGTTCAGTTCCTGGGTGGGATCGAGCTCATTGCGGCCGGGGTTCCCCGCCGTGTGATAATGCCCGATCCAGTGGCCCTGCTCGCGGATGGTGCGGATCACGTCGCCTTCCATGATCTGCATGTGGTAGATGTCGTACAGCAGCCGCACCCGCGGGCTGTTCACCGCGTGCATGAGCCGGAGCCCGAAGCGCATCCGGTCGCCCATGAAGTCGTGATGGTCCACCCGGCTGTTCAGCAGCTCCAGGCAGATCGTCACCCCCTCGGATTCGGCCAGCCCCTTCACCCGGTCGAGTCCCTCGACGCAGGCGTCGAGCCCCGCCTCCTCGTCGCGGCCGTCCCGGTTGCCGATCATCGCGATCACGTTGGGCACGCCGAACGAGCGCGCGGTGGTGATGGCGCGCTCAAGCTCACCGAGCAGCAGCGGGTGATGGGCCCGGTCGTTGAGGCCGGTGCGGATGAAGTCCCGCCGCTCGGTGGGGGTGCCCATCGAGCAGAGCAGCCCGTGGTCCCGCGCGATCGGCCACTGCTTCTCGGTGAGCAGGTCCACCGCGCCGAAGCCGAGCCGCGCGACCATGGGGAAGAACTCGGCGTCGGGCATGCTGCCGAAGGGCCAGCGACAGACGGACTGCTTGAGGCGAGTGGGCGCGCGGGCGAGAAGGCGATCGGGCGATTGGGCGGCAAGGCGATTGGGCGATTCGGCGATTGGGCGATTGCCGGGGAGGCACATCCCTGCCGCGCCGAGGCTGGTATGAAGGAAGTCGCGTCGCGTCGTCATGGATCTCCTCCCATCGTGATGCCCAGCGCCGCCAGTCGCGCGAGCAGACCTTCGATTCCCGTGAACTGGTGCCCCTGCCAGCCGGCCGCCACCGCGCCCGCCGCGTTGGCCGCGTTGTCGTCCACCATGAGCAACGCGCCCGGGGGGAGCGCCAGCCGCGCTGCCACGCGGCCGTACGCCGCCACCTCCGGCTTCCGCGCCCCCAGCTCGGCGGCGACAAAGAGCCGGTCGCCAAAGAGTGGCGGCAGCTCCGGGGCCAGCTCCGGCAGGGTCTCCCGCAGCAGGAAGCCGTTGTTGGTGAGCAGGGCCACCGGCAGCCGCGCCCCCAGCCGCCGCACCAGCGCGAGCATGGCGGGGTCGGGGGACATCGCGGCGCGTCGCGCCGCCACCCACTGCTCCCGGGTGAGCGGCATCCCCAGCCGCTCCCCGAAGCCGGCCAGGTATGCCTCGGCGCTCAGCTCACCGGCGTCCGCCTTGCCCTCGAACCCCGAATCCCAGATCGCCGTCCGGATCTCCGCGGCTCCCCGTCCGGAGAGCCGCGAGAGATACTCGAGCCGCGCGTCGAGCCGGTAGCGGCAGAGCACGCCGTCCATGTCGAAGACCACGGCGCCCAGGCGGATTACTGGGCCCCCAGCAGGAACTCCTCGATCTTCCCGTCGGGAGCCCGGTACATGAGGGCGCGTACCGCGAGCCCCTCGAACCGGAAGAGCACCAGCGAGACCTCCATGCCGCCCCGCTCGCTCTGGCCGCGGAGCTCGACCGCCGTGGGTTCTCCCAGCGGGCCAAGGCGGGTGGCGGCGTCCGCCACTTTCTCCGCGGAGAGGAAGTGGCTGTACTCCGCGGCGAGGGTGCTCCGGTCCACCGTCCCGGCCTGCAGGGCCCGGAACAGTGTCTTCGCGGCGGTGACGGCATCGGGGCCGCTGATGGTCGGTGGGGTGAGCTCTTCATCCCCGGCCCCCGAGTCCGGCGCCACCGCCAGGTCGGCGGGGGCGGGTCGCTCGAAGAAGAGCCGGAAGGCCGCGCGGGTGATGCCGCTGCTCGCGCCGCCATCCTCCGCGCTCGCCAGCACGATGACCGCGGAGCGGCTGCCCGGCACCATGCTGTTGCCGGCGATGAAGCCGCTGACCGCGCCTCCGTGGGAGAGCAGCAGCCAGCCGTTCTGCTGTCCCACGCTGAGGCCGCCGCTGTACCCGGTGCCCTTGCCGCTCGCGAGCCGCTGGGACGTGGTGAGGAATTTCCAGCTGGCCGGCTTGACCACCTTGCCGGCCATGAGGGCCAGGTCCCACCGGGCGAGGTCGCCGGCGGTGGAGTAGATGCCGCCCGCCGCGCCGGTCCAGCCGCCGCCCTCGGGCGTGGCCGGCTGCAGCGGGCCGAGGGCCCAGGTGTTGTACCCTCGGGCGACGCCCCGCGCCGCCGGATCGGGCTCGTAGCGGGTGTGGCGCATCCCGAGGGGTCGGAAGATGCGCCGCTCGAGGAACTGGCCGAACGGCACGCCGGACACCCGCTCCAGGATCCGGCCCAGGATCAGGTAGCCGGTGTTGCTGTAGGACCAGCGGGTACGGGGTTCGAAGTCCAGCGCGCCCGTGGCGTAGCGGCGGATGATGGTCTCGGTCGGGGTGGCCGCGGCCATGCGGCGGTCCACGAAGTCGAGCGGGTAGTAGTCGGGGTAGCCGGAGAGGTGGCCCACCAGGTCCCGCAGGGTGATGTCGTTCGCGCGGGTCAGGGTGGGGTACCACTTCGAGACCCTGTCATTCAGCGAGAGCTTGCCCTCTTCCTGGAGCAGCAGCGCGGCCACGGTGGCGAACTGCTTGGTCACCGAGCCGATGGCGAAGAGCGTGGTGTCCGTGGCCGGGAGGCCGGTGGCGAGGTCGGCGACGCCGTAGCCCCGGGCCAGGAGCAGCCGGCCGTCGTGCAGCACCGCCACCGAGAGCCCCGCCACGCGTCCCTCGTGCTGGTACCGCTCCGCCACCGAGTCCACGGTGGCCGCGAGCCATTCCGGCGTCGGCGCCTGCTGGGCCGCCATGGAACTGACGGGAAGCAGGCAGAGGAGCAGGCCGAACGGAGCGCGGGTCCGCATGAGGGATGTCCTGGGCGAGTCGTGGTGGCGGGGTCGGATGCCGGGAACGTATCTCGCGGCGGCGACCGGCGGTAGGGACGATCCGTCATGCCGTCATGCCGTCATGCCGTCATGCCGTCACGCCGTCGTGCCGTCATGCCGTCATGCCGCGTCCGGGCGCGGTGGGGACTCCGCGCGCTGCAGTTCGCTCTCTGGGGGAGGGCGCAATCTTCCCGACCGCTCACTGACGCGCGCTCCGCCCCCACCGCGGCCCGTCCGCTGAAGTAGCGTCCTGCCGTCCTGCCGTCCTGCCGTCCTGTCCCCCCCTTCCCCTTCACTCCACCTCCACCCAGAGCCAGAGCACCGCGCCTACGATGGCGAACCCCGCCGTGGTGACCAGCGCCGCGGGCCAGCCGAAGGCATCGACCGTGAGCGGCACCAGCAGTGCGCCGATGCCGCCCACCACGTTGCCCGCGGTGTTGAGCACGCCGCAGGCGCTTGCCGAGTCCCGGCCCGCGACGGCGACCGTCGCGGCCCAATAGACTGGATCGGTGGCCTGCTGGAACCCGAGGCACAGGGAGAGCAGCAGGACGGCGGTGATCGGGTCGCGGGCGCCGGCCACGGCAAAGATCAGTCCCCCCGCCACCGCCAGGGCCACCAGCGCCGGCCAGCGGCAGCCGAAGGTGAGCCCCCGGCGCCGCGAGAGGCGGTCGCAGATGAAGCCGCCCACCAGCGCGCCGAAGGCGCCGACCATCCACGGCGCGGCGGCGTACCATCCCCCCTGGAGGAGGGTGAACTTCCGCTCCTCGACCAGGTAGATGACCAGCCAGTTGAAGAAGAAGTAGAACAGGTAGTTGCTGCAGAAGTAGCTGAGCGTGAGGAGCAGCACGGCCCGATTCCGCAGCACCGCCCGCCACCCCCCTGGCGTCGCGAGGGCCAGTTCCCCC
>JAEUJI010000224.1 GCA_016794805.1 Gemmatimonadota bacterium | reverse complement strand
TGAGCCGGTCCCGCAGCGACTCCCCCTCGACGAACGGCATGACGTAGTAGGCGGTGCCCTGCACCTCGCCGGAATCGATCAGGCCCAGGATGTGGGGGTGCTGCAGGGTGGCGATGGTCTTGATCTCGCGCAGGAACCGCTCGGCCCCGATGATCGCGGCGAGTTCCGGTCGGAGCACCTTGATGGCGACCTTGCGATCGTGCTTGAGGTCGTGGGCCAGGTAGACGGTGGCCATGCCCCCCTGCCCCAGCTCCCGCTCGAGGCGGTAGCGGTCGGCGAGGGCGGCCTGGAGGCGCTCCGGAATCGGCGGCATCGGGTGTGACGTCACCGGACCCTGACCGCACGGGCCCAGAGCGGCTTGGCCGGATTGCCGACCACGAGCCGGTACTCCCCGGCGGCCGCCTGGAACTCGACGTCGCGGGTCTCCCCCACATCCAGCCACTCCCGCGCGGGGCCGGTGCGCGCCAGGGCCGGGGGGAGATCGGCCCCGTCGCGGGCCAGCCGGCGCCACTCCACCATCGTGCTGTCGCGATACAGCGAGAAGGGGAACTGCCCGGCGGGCCCGATGTTCACGAACCGGAGACGATGGGTCACGTCCGCCTGCAGCTCGAGCGGCGGCGGCAGGCTGTCGCCATTCACCAGGAGGTGGATGGGCTCCGCCTCGCTGTCCCAGCCGGCCACGAAGATGTGGTCCCGGCGCGGGTTGAACCGCTGGCCCGGCTCGAGGACCACGATGCCGCCATACAGGCCCGACGTGAGCTGCTCGATGTCGTTCATGTGGGTGTGATAGATGAACGTGCCCGCGCGGGGCAGCGTCAGCCGCGCGACGAACGAGTCTCCCGGTTGGATCGAGGGGGCCAGGTGGCGCCCGCTGCCGCTCCACCCGGCCACGCCGTCGGAGAAGCTTTCCAGCTCGATCCCGTGCCAGTGGATCGCGGCCGGCTCCTGCAGCCGGTTGCGCACCACGATGTCGGTCGGCTGGCCGCGGGTGAGCACCAGGAGCGAGCTCACCGCCTCGATCGAGTCCGGCGCCGGGCCGCGGGCGCCGCGCTGCAGCACGTACGCCATGGCCCGCGGGGCCCGGGCTCGTGGCTTCCCCTCCTGCACAAAGAGGCGGAGCCGCCGCGCCGTCCCCCGGGCGGGCTCCACGCCCCCCGCGGCGGGATGCACCACGATGCCGAGCACCAGGCCGGCCATGTGGACCGTGGGGTCGTGCGCCATCCGGTCGTGGCTCCCCGAGGGCGGCGGATCCATCCGGGTGTCCGGCACGACGTGAAATCCGATATGGCAGTGGAACAGCCAGTTGCCGGCGCGGTCGGGCACCCAGGTGAGGGCCATGGTCTCGAACGGATTCAGCGTATGGGTGACGGCCATCGGGCGCTGCCCGGCGGGCAGCGTCGAGTCGCGGCGCCCGTCCCCCAGGGCCTCGAGCCGGAAGTAGAACCCGTGCAGGTGCATCGGGTGGGGGCGGACGGTCGCATTGATCACCCGCCAGCGCACGCTGTCGCCGACGGTCGCCTCGACCCGCTCGGTGTAGGGCCAGGAGCGGCCGTTGATGGCGAGCGCGTTCCGGTAGGTGACTGAGTCGAGCGTCTGCCCCCAGATGTTCATCATGAGGATCCGGTCGGGGGGTGAGCCGCCGGCGGGATCGACGATGAAGGCGCCGGAGGCGGTCTCCTGCTCGTCATCGACGTCGGAGTCAAAGACGCGCTTGCCGAGGACCGCCATGTACAGGTAGGTCCCCGGCGCTCCCGCGGCGAAGGTGACCTCGGCGGAGGCTCCGGGCGGGAGCACCAGGCTGTCCCCCGCCCCGGTGCCACGGGTGACGAGTCCATGCACCGTGATCGTGGAATCCGCCAGCCGGTTCGCGACCGTCGCGGCGATGACCGTCCCGGTCGGCACCCGGATGAGCGGACCGGGGATCTCGGGATCGCGCCCCGCCTCGGCGAAGGCCGCCACCTCGAGGCTGGGGCCGCTGTCCGCTTCCGGCCGCCAGGTGGCCCGGCGGACCTCGAGCTCGAGCGCCAGCGTGTCTCCCCGGATGCGGCCGGCGGGGGTCCGGTTATCGTTGGCGTGAACGATAGGAAGCGCCTGGTGGGGCCCCGGATCGCGCCGCGGAGCGGCGGGCCAGAGCAGCGTCCCCGCGGCGAGCGCCGTGAGCAGTGAGGGCCCCCTCATCGGTCCTGCCGCATCTTCGCCTCGATCTCCGTGAACCAGTTGAGCACCACCGTCAGCCGCCGGGTGTCCGGTCCCGCCTCGCTGGTGCGCTGCAGCATGATGAAGGTGCGGTCGCCGGGGCGGACCCCGAAGGCCTGGTGCCAGGGCTGGAACACGAAGGGCCGGGTGCTGAAGAGCGCGCGCCGGCCGGTCACCTGGAAGTCGGTTGTGCCCTCCACGCCGGCCGCCATGAGGCTGTCTCCCGGAGCGAGGTAGAAGAGCTCGCGGCTCGAGTGGGCCCAGACCGGGCTGGTGCCGCCCGCCGGCGACACCTGCCACCGGGCCCGGCCCACGTCAGGGAAGGGCCGCACGTACACCTCTTCCCGGCCCGACTCGAGCGAGACGTAGGCGATCCACCGGCCGTCCGGCGAGAGCGCCGGCATGTACTCGTCCGCGGGCCCGGCGGAGACGGTGATCCGCGCCGTGTCGCCGGCGAGCGGCCGGGCGTAGACGTCCCGCACCCCGGCGGTGGTCCCGGTCCGGTAAGCGACCCACCGCCCGTCCCGCGACCAGTCCGCCTCGTCGATCTGCGAGGTGTCGGAGGGGAAGAGCCGCTCCGGCTGGTCGCTGCCGTCGGCGCGGACCCGGTACAGGTGGGTGGTGGGGCCCTGCATGTCGGAGCTGAAGCTGAGGGACCGGCCATCGGCCATCCACCCGCCCCGATAGTTGATCGTTCCCCCGAAGGTGAGCCGGGTGAGCGGGCCGGCGTCGAGCTGCTTGACCCAGAGCATGCCGCCCGTGCCGTCCGCGAGAGCCACCGCCACGCGCCGCCCATCCGGCGACAGGCTCATGCTGGTGAACCGGCCGAGCCAGGCGGGATCGAGCAGCCGGCTCCGGCCGCTCCGGTCCACCTCCGCCGGCGTGGCCCGGCCCGCGGTGAGGTTGGAGGGGAGATACACCATGGTGCCGTCATCGCCGACGGTGAATTCGGGGATGATCGTGAGCTCGCTCTGCACGCCGCTGAGGAGCGCGACCGGCGGGCGCTTGAACCGGAGGGCGCCGACATCGAACGGCGCGCCCACCACGCTGCCATCCTGCAGGACGGCCACCAGGATTCCGCCGGGCAGGTAGAACCCGCGCGAGGCGCCCGGCAGGATGGTATCCAGCGCCTGGGTCTTCAGGTTGATCGCCACGAGCACCTGCTGCGCGCAGTTGTTGCCGCAGCGGGTCACCAGCAGGACGTCCTTCCGGGGCAGCGCGGTGGGAAAGACCATGCCCCCGTTCGGCGGCGGCGGCGCGAGGGTCGCGACGGCGCCTCCCGACGACGGCACGGCCATCAGGCCGAAACTGGGGCTGCTGAACACGATCCGTCCGTCCTCGAGCCAGGCGCCACCGGCGAGGATGGGATTGGCCCCCTCCGCCACCTGCACCGGCGGCCCCCCGCCGGCGGCGGCGATCTTGTAGACCTTGCCGTCCGCGATATACGCGATCCACACCCCATCGGGGGAGAAGAAGGGCCCGTCGCCACCCTCGGTGCCCTCCAGGAGTCGCGGCTGCACCTCGCCACGGTCGCGCACCATGAGGCGGGTGATGCCCCCGAGGCCATCGCCGCCGCCGCCGGGGCGGCTGACGAAGGCGATCCGCGAGCCGTCCCGCGCGATCGCAAAGGCGTGGCCGTAGTAGCCGTTGTGGTTCACCCGGAGGTCGGGGAGGTCGAGCGTGAGCCGGGTGACCGGTGCGGCCGGCGGAGCCGCCAGCCGGTGCCCCAGCGAGAGCCCCGCGAGCAGGAGCAGCGCGCCGGCCGCCGCCAGCCGCCAGACCGGCTGGGGCCACCGGGTTGGGGCCGAGGCGCCGAGCCGCCGCGTCGCCGAAGCCTCCCCGGTCAGCGCCGCGGCAAATTCCGCGGCGCTCCCGAACCGGTCGGCCGGCAGCTTGGCGAGCGCGGTCAGCACGGCGGCGTCCACCGCCTCCGGGACGCTCTTCCGCTGGGCGGTGAGCGACGCCGGCTCGCCGGTCATCACCTTGGCGATGATGGCCTGGGCCGTGGGGCCGGTGAAGGGAGGCTCCCCCACCAGCATCTCATAGGTCATGGCGCCGAGGGCGTAGACGTCGCTCCGCGCCGTGATCTCCCGCTCCCCCATGGCCTGCTCGGGGCTCATGTAGTGCGGGGTCCCCAGGCTCATCCCAGTCTCGGTCATGCGGGTGCTACCGGCGCTGGAGACCGCCAGCGCGATCCCGAAGTCCGCCACCAGCGCCGACCCGTCGTGCAGCAGGATGTTCTCCGGCTTGATGTCGCGGTGGATGACGCCGTGGCGGTGGGCGTAGTCG
>JAEUJI010000195.1 GCA_016794805.1 Gemmatimonadota bacterium | reverse complement strand
CTGTGCCAGAAGATGGGGCGGCCGTCGAGGGTGCCGAGGAACATCCCGTAGCCGTAGCGTTCGTCGTCTTCACCAATCGGCACCCAGGGCTGCATCAGCGCGGCGTACCCCCGCTCCGACAGCAGCCGGCCGCCGGGTCCCACGCCGCGGTTGAGCAGCATCGTGAGGTAGATGCCCAGGTCCGCCGGGGTGGAGACGAGGCTCCCGTCCCCCGAGCCGTACTCGATCCACGGCGCCTCCACCAGCGGGTCCTCGCGGCGGGCGGGGCGGTCGTCGAACAGCGGCACGTAGCCCTTCGCCATGGCCAGCCGATCCTGGTGGGTGAACTCCGGCAGCGTCGCGCTCATGCCGAGGGGCCCGAGCAGCCGGCGGCGGATGATCGCCGGGTAGCGCTCATGGTCCAGGCTCTCCAGCAGCACCCCCAGCACCTGGTAGCCGATGTTGGAGTAGGCCCAGTGGCTCCCCGGCGCGGACCCCAGGGTCCGTTCCCGCGCCATGTAGGCCTGCGCCCGGGAGGACGGCACGTCGTCCCGGTCGGCGGGGAGTCCGGAGGTGTGGGTGAGGAGATCGTGGGCGGTGACCGGGCGCCACTCGGTCCGCGGGGTGAACCAGTGGAGGGTGTTCCGCACCGGCCGGTGGGGGTCGAACCGCCCCTCGTCCGCCAGCTGCAGCAGCGCGATGGCGGTGAACGACTTGGAGATGGAGCCGATCTGGAACCGGGTCTGGGGCGTGACCGGCAGCTTGCGCTCGAGGTCGGCGTAGCCGTAACTCCGGACGGTGATCAGCCCGCGCCGGTCCACCAGCGCCAGCGCCAGCCCGGGGGTGTTCTCCTGCGCCAGCTGCTGCGCCGCGAACCGATCGATGAGCCGGAACGCCGGCCGGAGGCCCAGCGTATCGCGCGGCTCCCCCTGCGCGTGCAGCGCAGGGGGAGCCAGGAGGAGCAGCGCCGTGAGGAAGGCGCGACCGGTCAATTCACCCCCACGCGGCCCTTCACGTCCGCGAGCAGCTTCCCGGGATCGTAGCCGACTCCGTCCTTGAAGACGGTGACGACGTTGCGGATGATCGCGGCGTCGGTGGTGAGGTCGCCCTGGAGCAGCACCAGGTCCGCCAGCTTGCCCTTCTCGACCGAGCCGAAATCGTTCTCGTGACGCAGGATCCTCGCGCCGTTCAGGGTGGAGACCTGCACCGCCTCCTCGGTGGTGAAGCCCGCCTCGCGCAGCAGCTCGTAGCCCCGCTGGTCGCCGTAGCCGGGCAGCGCCCCGCCGTTGCCCGTCGGGTCCACGCCGTTGCCGAGCAGCCCGCCGGCGCGATAGAAGGCGAGCTCCCAGCCCATCTGCTGCTTGAGTCCCTCCACCCTGAGCGGCCAGGTGCTGGACGTATCAATGAACGCCCGGTCGGCGAGGTAGGCGGTCTTCACCGCCGGATCCATGAGGCTGAGCGAGCGCTCGTCGGTGACGGGGCGGCCGGGGTAGAGGGCCTCCAGCACCGGGAGGGTGCTGGTGACGCTGATCTTCCGCGCGATGAGCGTGCGGATGATCTGGTCCGCGACCGGGCCGCTGGCCCGGACCAGGGTATCCTGCGCCGCGAAGGCGTCCGCGGGGCATTCATCCGCCTTCTTGTTCACCAGGAAGTCGCTCGCGGTGTAGGCGCCATGGGCCAGGTCATCGATCCCCAGCTCCGCCGCCTCCTGGAAGGTGACGGAACAGAGGTGCCCGGTGGTACGGATCCCCTTGCGCTTCGCCTCCTGAATCGCGGCCCGCATGCTCTCCCGGCTGATCGTCGTGTAGAACTTGATCCATTCCGCGCCCTCTTCCGCCCAGTAGGCCACGAACCGCCGCGCCTCCTCCGGGGTGGTGGCCACCGCCATCGACCCGCCGCCGCCGGCGCCGGTGAGGTACGGCGCGGTCACGTGGATCCGCGGCCCCGCGCTCCGGCCGGCGTCGATGCTCCGCCTGAGGTTCACGTCGGCGTACGGCGCATGGCTGCCGGTGGTCCGGATGGTGGTGACGCCCGACGCCAGGTAGAGCCGGGGTCCCGTGAAGCTCATGGTGACGCTGCGACCGCCCGACGCGGTGTAGAACAGGTGGTCGTGCAGCCCCACGATGCCGGGGATGAGGGTATGGCCCGTGCCGTCCATCACCATTGCCCCCGCCGGTGGCTTCGTCGTGGCGCTCGGCCCGACGGCGGTGATGCGCCCGTTGCTGAAGACCACCGTCTGGTTGGGCCGCGCCGGCCGGCCGGTGCCGTCCACCAGCAGGACGGAGGTGATCGCCACCGTGCCGGTATCCACGCTGACGTAGCGCCGCGCGTTGGGAGAGAGGGTCGGCCGCTGGGCGGCGAGAGATGGGGCAAGCGTGAGGGCGGCCAGCGCGAGCAGCGCGGTACAACGGCGCATCATTCCTCCTCGACGAAGATCGTGGTCATCATGCCGGCACCGAGGTGCTCGGCGATGTGGCAATGCAGCATCCAGGGGCCGGGATTGGCAAGATCCACCAGCAGCTCCACCGTGCCCCCGGCAGGGACCAGCACGGTGTCCTTCCAGACGAGATGATGGTTGGGAATCCCGCCCACCGCCAGCACCAGGAACCGCTGCCCATGCAGGTGAATCGGATGCTGCATGGCGTGCAGGACGTCCCGCGCCCCCACCAGGGTGAGCCGGAGCAGGCTGCCCCGCCGGAAACGCCAGTGAATGTCGTGGTTATCCCGCCCGGTGGCCAGATCCCGGAGCCGCCAGCGGGCCTGGGCCGCCGTGGTGGCCCAGTTCATCCCCGGCATGGTCCCGGCCCACTCCACCGGCATGAAGTAGATCGAGTCGAGCCGCATCAGCCGTTCGGCCACGAAGGGGAGGCCGGCGAAGCTCACCCCGAGCTCCAGGGTGCGCGCCTCCGCCTCCGGCGCCCGCGCCACGAACGCCGCCAGCTCCCGCGCCAGGGCGCTGTCGCGCCACCGGATGGGATGGGTCGAGATCAGCCGCGTCTCGGGGTACACCTGGACCACGCCGAGCGTGTCCACCTGGGAGAAGAAGCGGCCGTTGACATGATCCAGCGCCCGCACCCGGTTGATCAGCAGGTACCGTCCCGGGCGCGGAAACGCCACGTCCACCACCTGCCGTTCCGCCGGGGCCAGCACGATGTGGTCCACCGGCACCGGCTCGGCGTACCCGCCGATGTCTCCCCCCGCCAGCTCCATCCGGGTGGTATCGCTGAAGGAGAGGTTCCAGGTCCGGGCGCCCGCCGCGTTGGTGAGGAAGAGCCGGATACGCTCCCCCTGCCGGGCGGTGAGCCGCCAGCGCGGCTCCCCGTTCACCAGCAGCAGGTTGCCCATCCGGCCCATCGCGGCGTGGGTGGCGGTGTCCCGGCCGTAGGGGACCAGCCCCTCCTCGCCGAGCAACAGGTCATCCAGCAGCAGGAACGCTTCACGCGCCTTCGGCCAGGCGGCGCTCGCCGGCTGCACCAGGATATTGCCGTAGAGTCCGAGGTCCTGCTGGATGTCGTCCCGGACATGGGGGTGGTACCAGTAGATCCCGCCGTCCGGGAAGCGGAGCCTATAAAGGAAGGTGGCGCCCGGCTCCACCGGCTCCTGGGTCAGGTGCGGGACGCCATCAAAGGGGGCGTCGAGCCGGAGTCCATGCCAGTGCACCGTGGAGGGGAGCGGGAGCCGGTTGGTGAAGCGCACGGTCACTTCGCTCCCGCGGCCCACCCGGAGCAGCGGGCCCGGATGCTGGCCGTTGAAGCCGAACATCGGGTAACTGCGCCCTCCGATGGTCCGGACCACCACCTCGGCGGTGAGGTCCAGGGTGTCACCATCCTGGAGCGAGACCAGCTGCATGGGCCGCACGTCGGGCGTTCCCGGCGGGGCGCTCGGGAGCCAGGCCGGCGTCCCGGGGCGGAGCGCCATCTCCGCGGCGAGCATGGTGAGCCCCGGCGGCATCGGCACGCCGCTCCAGCCGAGGGAATCGCGCATGGCATGATGCGCATGACCCTCCGGCATCGGCGGCGCCGTGGCGCCGAGCGCGAACTGGAAGAGGTCGGGGGGCCGGAGGCGGTTGCTGGCCGACTCGCCCCGCAGCACGATCGGGCCGGTCCGCGTCTGGCTGAGGGTATCCGGCTCCGCGCTCACCAGCACCATGAACCGGTCGAAGCCCACCGGGCCGGTCAGCGTGCTCCCCTCCCGCACCGCCCCCAGCCGCTGGAGCGGCATGAGCGTCGGCGGCGCCGCCCAGGCCACGTAGCCGGCGCGCCGCCCGGGCGGGAGCGGCGGCAGCCCCGCCAGCGCGAAGCGCAGGTTGAATTGCTGCGCGCCGTCCGCCGCCACCGAGGCGGTGAACGGCCCCGGCACCCACTCGAGGGCCGCGGTGCCGTGCGCCCCTCCGTCCGGATCGGATGGGAAGAGCTCGATGCAGTAGAGGTCGCGGCTGGGCGCCGGATGAAGGGAATCAGCGCGCGGGTCGCAGGGGCCGGGGGCATGCGGGGCGGCCCGGGCGCCGGCCCCGACGAGCAGGGCGCCGATGCCGAGCAGCGCTGCGGTGTGGCCGGTCCTCATGAGGCGCCGTGGGCCCGGATCTCGGGGACGCCGAGGACCCGGAAGCCGTCGCTGGGGTGCTCGACCGCGAACTGCAGCGCCGTGATCATCTCCGCGATCGTCACCAGCCCCAGGCGCCGGGCGCCGTCGCGGGTGGGCGGGATCAGTTCGCCCAGCCAGTACATTGGCTGCAGCACCACCGGCCACCGATGACCGGGGCCGAGAACGTACCAGGGGCGGAGCACCGTGGCCGGCAGGCCGCTCTCCCGGAGCAGCGCCTCCCCTCGGACGCGCGCCGCGATGTATGCCGACATCACCGGCGCCGGGTGCGCCACGCTGACGTAGATGAAGTGCGCCACCCCTGCCGTGACGGCCGCCGGCACCGCCGCGACCATCGAGGCGAGGTCCACCCGCAGGAACTCCTGCGCCTTGGCCGGGCTCGGGTGGGGCGCCCCCACGAGGTGCACGAAGGTATCCGCCGGCGAGACCTTTGCGGCGTAGGTCAGGCCATGCAGCGCATCGCCCGTGGCGACCGCGGCGCCCGAGGGCACCCGCCCTTCGGAACCCGGCCGCGCGAGGGCGCAGACCCGGTGGCCCCGGCTCAGGAGCCGTTCGATCAGGCGCCGGCCCATGTAGCCGGTGCCACCGGTGATGAAGACGTCGCGGACGGCGGGGCGGGATGGTACCGTGGATTGCACGCAGCTAGAATGCGGCACTCCATCCAACCGCGCAACCCGAACGGAGGACCGCCATGTCCCTCTCCGACGCCTTCCTGGGTGAGTGGGCCTACGAGGCTCGTTCCACCCGGCTGCACCTCGAACGGACCCCCATGGACCGCGGCGACTGGCAGCCCCACCCCAAGTCCATGAAGCTCGGCCGGCTGGCGAGTCATATCGCCGAGATCCCGATCTGGGCCACGATGACGGTGCGGCAGGGGGAAATGGACGTTGCGCCCGCGGGGGTGGCGGCGGCCCGGACCCAGTATCGCACCGTGAAGGAACTCCTTGAGGCCTTCGACACCAACATGGCGGAGGCCAAGCGGGCGGTCGCGGAGATGACGGATGCGCAGTGGCTGGAACCGTGGTCGCTCAAGAAGGAAGGGAAGGTGGTGATGACCCAGCCGAAGGTGGCGGTGATGCGAGGGATGGTGCTCAATCATACGGTACACCATCGGGCCCAGCTCGGCGTCTACCTCCGGCTGCTGGACGTGCCGCTCCCGATGACCTACGGCCCCAGCGCCGACGAAAGCCGGATGTAAATCAGCCCCGGGCGCCCCGCCCCCCGTACCGCCGCATGGTGATCTCGGCCAGGATGGCGAGCGCGGTCTCGGCGGCGGAGCGCCCTCCCAGGTCGAGCCCGATGGGGCCGTGCAGCCGCTCCAGGTCCGCGGCGCTGAACCCCTCGGCGAGGAGCCGCGCCCGCCGCGCCTCCTGCGTCTTCCGGGAGCCGATGGCCCCGAGGTAGGCCGCCGGGGAGCGGAGCGCGAACCGGAGCGCCGGCTCGTCGAACTTGGGATCGTGGGAGATCACGCAAATGTGCGTGGCGGGGGTGATCTCCACCTGCCGGAACGCCTCGTCGGGCCAGCCGAGGATCAGCTCATCGGCGAGCGGGA
>JAEUJI010000164.1 GCA_016794805.1 Gemmatimonadota bacterium | reverse complement strand
GGCAGCGCCCGCCTCGGGTCGTTCGGCTGGCTGGGGTGCCGGCTTGACGGGGGGCTTGACCACCGCGCTGTCCCGTCTCGTGGTGTCGTGCGCGGCGCGGATGGAGTCGGCGATGGCCCGGGCGATCTTCTGCAGGCTGTCGTCAATCTCCTTGGGCAGCAGGGAACGGAAGGGGACGATGCTGGAATCCGCCTGCCGCCGCAGGGTGGCCTCGAGGCTGTCGAAGCGCTGAGTGGGGTCGAGCGGCTGGGAGAAGGTGAGCAGGGCGCTCAGGCTGTCGGCCTGGGTGACCGACGTGAGCCGTGGACCGAGGGTATCCCGGGGAATGAGCCAGAGGGGCGGCACCGCCCGGGCGCCGGCGGGTACGACGGTGGAATCGAAGCTCTCGCGGCGGTCGCGGCGCAGGTTCCGGTTCTGGTCCAGCGCGCCATACGCGCGCCATTCCCCGGACGGCAGCGGCCCGATACTGAACCGCCCGCCGCTGTCGGTCACCGCGCGGTAGACCAGGCTGTCCGGCAGCAGCACCAGCTCGATCAGCGCCTGGCGCGCCGGGCGGCCGGCGACCCAGTCGATGGCCAGTCCGGTCAGGGTATCGGTGGGCGGGGCGCCGCCGGTGCTCAGCGTGAGAACGGTGGCGGTGTCGCTCTTGTTGCGGCGGAGGTCGGTGACGCCGGGGAGCAGCTCGATCCGGTAGACCCGGTCCTTCTTCCACCCTTCGCGGGGGTGGACCGTGATCCGGTCCCGCTTCCAGCGGACCACCGGCACCGCGTTACTGGGGGAGAGCAGGATGAGCTTCTCGAGATCCCCGGTGCCGGTCCCGATGTTAGGGGACCCCCCCTCGGAGACCACTTCGTCGAAGCGGAACTCGACGTCCCGGTCCCACTCCGGGTAGGCGCCGGTGGAGTCGGGAACGGTGGCGATGAGGAGCGGCGCCACCTTGTCCTCCGGACCACCTGCGGGTGGCCCCATCCGGGCGCAGGCCACGATGCCGAGCAGGGCAAGCGCGGTGATGGTGCGGCGGCCCGGCCCCAGCCCGGATGGCGTCAGCACCCGAGTTGCTGCCGTTTCTCGCTCAGCACCTGACGCTGCTGCTCCAGCGAAGCCAGCTTGTCCCGCTCGTGCTGCACCACGTTGGCGGGGGCCCGGCTGGTGAACTGCTCGTTGCCGAGCTTTTTCCGCTGCCCCTCGATGAGCTGGCCCAGCCGGGCGCTCTCCGCGCCAAGGCGCTCGCACTCCTTCCGCAGGTCAACCAGCTCCCCGAGGGCGATGTAGAGCGCCGTGCCGTCGGACAAGACCGCGTTGGCGCCCGGTTCGGCCAGCGGCGCGCCGTAGGCCAGCGTGCCCACCTTGGCGAGGCGGCGGATCGTCCCGGCCTCGGCCCGGAACGCGGGCCGCTCGACGCTCACCCGGACGTTCACCGCCTTGCCCGGCTCCACTCCGTATTCCGCCCGGATCTGGCGGATGGCCCCCACCAGCTCCTGCACCAGGGCGAATTCCCGTTCGGCCGCCGCATCGGGCGCGCGATCGTCCTTGAGCGGCCAGGGGGCGGTAACGAGCGTGGCGCCCGCGGCCCGGCCGGGGAAGCGCCGCCACAGCGCCTCGGTCACGAAGGGCATGATCGGGTGCAGCACCGCGAGCGCCACCTCGAAGGTCCGCCCGATCACCGCGCGGGCGACGTCACCGCCCGGCTCGCTGCCGTAGAGCCGGGGCTTCGCCTGCTCCAGGTACCAGTCGGCCAGGTCGCTCCAGACGAAGTGGTACACCGCGGAGGCCGCCTCGTTGAGCCGGAACTTCTCGTAGTTGGCGGTGGCGTCGCGGACCATCGCGTCGCAGCGGGCGATGATCCACCGGTCGGCCAGCCCCAGTTCGTCCGGCCGCACCACGGTTCGGTGTTTGCCGGCCAATGGGCGCAACCCGCGTCCATCGGCCCGTCGGCCTGTTGGCCCGTCGAGGTTGGTCAGGATGAACCGCCCCGCATTCCACACCTTGTTGGCGAAGTTCCGCCCGGGGGCAAAGGAAGTCTCGAGGTCGTCGGGATCGAGGATCACGTCGGTGCCGACCGCCATCCCCGCCACCACCGTGTAGCGGAGGGCGTCGGCGCCGAATTTCTCCACCACCTCGAGCGGATCGATGCCGTTCCCCAGCGACTTGGACATCTTGCGATGCTGGGTGTCCCGCACCGTGCCGTGCAGGTACACCGTATGGAATGGGATATCTCCCATGAACTCGCAGCCGGCCATGACCATCCGGGCCACCCAGAAGAACAGGATCTCCGGTGCCGTGACCAGGACCGATCCGGGGTAGAACCGTCGCAGGTCCTCCGTCCGTTCCGGCCAGCCCAGCGAGGAGAAGGGCACCAGCCAGCTCGAGAACCAGGTGTCGAGCACATCCTCGTCCTGGCGCAGCGGGTGGCCGCAGGGACAGACGGCGAGGTCGGTGCGGCTCACCGCGGTCTTGCCGCAGCCGTCGCAGTACCAGACGGGGATCCGGTGGCCCCACCAGAGCTGCCGCGAGATGCACCAGTCCCGGATGGTGCCCATCCAGTGGGCGTACTCCTCGCCGCGGCGCTCGGGGATGAAGCGGAGCTTCCCGTCGGTGTACGCCTTGAGCGCGGGCTCGGCCAGGGGCTTCATCCGCACGAACCACTGGTCGGAAAGCCGGGGTTCGATCACGGTGTCGCACCGGTAGCAGTGCCCCACCGCGTGCCGGTGGTTCTCCACCTTGTCCAGCAGGCCCAGCGCCTCAAACTCCTGCACCACCCGCTTCCGCGCCTCGAACCGGTCCAGCCCCTGGAAGCGTTCGGGCACGGTCTCCGCCATCCGGGCTTCCGGGGTCATGATGTCGATGACCTGGAGCCCGTGCCGCTGGCCGATCTCGAAGTCCACCGGGTCGTGGGCCGGCGTCACCTTGACGGCGCCCGTGCCGAAGGCGCGGTCGATCGCCTCGTCCGCAATGATGGGGATCTCCCGATCGGCCAGCGGCAGGCGCACCCTGCGCCCGATGAGCCGGGCGTAGCGCTCATCCTCGGGATGGACCGCCACCGCCGTGTCGCCCAGCATGGTCTCGGGCCGGGTAGTGGCCACGGTCAGGTGGCCACTCCCGTCGGTGAGTGGATACCGGAGGCGCCACAGCCGGCCATCCGTCTCCTCCTTTTCCGCTTCCTCGTTGGAGAGGGCGGTGAGGCAGCGCGGGCACCAGTTGATGATGTACTTGCCGCGGTAGATCAGCCCCTTCTCGTGCAGCCGCACGAAGACCTCCCGTACCGCGCGGGAGAGATCCTCGTCCAGGGTGAAGTAGGTCCGCGACCAGTCGGCGCTCGAACCGATGGCCTTGAGCTGGTCGAGGATGGTCGAGCCGGTCTGGTCCACGAACGCCCAGACCCGGCGGACGAACTCCTCCCGGCCCAGATCGAAGCGGGTCTGGCCCTCCCTGGCGATCAGCTTCTCCACCACGTTCTGGGTGGCGATGCCGGCATGGTCGGTGCCCGGCAGCCAGAGGGCGGGACGGCCCCGCATCCGTTCGAACCGGACCAGCACATCCTGGATCGTGTTGTTGAGGCCGTGCCCCATGTGCAGGACCGCCGTCACGTTGGGCGGCGGCATCATGATGACGTAGGGCTGCTGCCCGGCGGTCCGTCGGCCCATCGGCCCGTCAGGGCGGAATGATTCCAGCTTCAGCCACCGCCGGTACAGTTCGGCTTCGATCGCGGCGGGGTTGTATTGCGGCGGAAGTTCGTCGGCGCTCATGCGGGCTGGTCGGCGAGATCGGGGGCAGGCTCGGGGCCATCATCCTCACCGCGCACCAGGAGGCAGTTCACCAGGGATTCGATCCCCGCTGCGGCCGCGAGGGTGCGGGCGGCGTGGGCCCGTTCGGCCCGGGAGGAGACCCAGCCGTGCAGCTCCACGACGCCGGGGCTCACGGCGATCGGGGTCAGCTCGAGGGAGCGAAGGGTCGGATCCTGTGCCAGCGCGACTTCGGCGCGCCGGGTGGTCTCGGTGATGCTGGCCGCGGCCGGGGGACGGGCCGTGCCGGCGTCATCGGGCCGGAGCCGGCGCCCGATCCGCTGCCGGCTCATGGGGCCGAGCCATTCTCCAAGGGCGAATCCGGCCACGAGACCGGCGGCGGTGCCGACCAGGGTCCAGGCCAGGAGTTCGGAAGCTGAGGGGCGGTGACGCATCTCTGTGATATGCCTGTGACTTACGCGTGAAAACGCCGGGCGATTAAGTTAACACCATGCCTCCGGAAAATGCGCGGGAAACGACCAGAGATCTCGGCTGGTGGATCGGCCTCGGGCTGCTGCTCGCGGCCTGCCTGGCCGCCTACTTCATCTACTCCCCCCGGGTCGAGCCGGTGATCCGGCCGACGCCCTCGGTCACGGAGCTGCCGTGAGCCCGATCCGCCTGACCCTGCCCGACGGCAGCGTGCGTGAGGTCCCCGAGGGGACCACCAGCCGGCAGGTGGCCCAGTCCATCGGAGCTGGGCTGGCCCGGGCCGCGCTCGCGGCGCGGGTGGATGGCCAGATCCGCGACCTCGACCGGCCGCTTACCCAGGACGCCCGCTTCGCCATCCTGACCGAGAAGGACCCGGACGCGCTGGAGGTGCTGCGCCACTCGGCCGCCCATATCCTGGCCACCGCCGTGCGGGAGCTCTTTCCCACGGCCGGAATCGGGTTCGGCCCGCCAATCGAGGATGGCTTCTACTACGACTTCGAGGTCGAGCGCCCCTTCACCCCGGAGGACCTCGAGGCGATCGAAAAGCGCATGGCCGAGGTGACGGGAAAGGACTACCCCTTTATCCGGGAGGTGGTGGACCGGCCGGAGGCCAATCGGCGCTTCAAGGACGATCCCCTGAAGCTGGAGCGGATCGCCGACCTGGGCCCCGACGAGACCATCACCGTCTACACCGACGGCCCATTCGTGGACCTCTGCCGCGGCCCGCACCTGCCCAGCACGGGACGGCTCAAGCACTTCAAGCTGCTCTCCGCGGCGGGCGCCTACTGGCGCGGGGATTCCCGCCGCCAGATGCTGCAGCGGATCTACGGCACGGCCTGGTTCAGGAAGGAGGAGCTGGAGGCCTATACCCACCGGCTGGAGGAGGCGAAGAAGCGGGACCACCGGAAGCTGGGGAAGGAGCTGGACCTGTTCCTGTTCCATCCCTTTGCGCCCGGCGCCGCGTTCTGGACCGAGCGGGGGACGTCGCTGTACAACACCCTCAACCAGTTCATGCGGGAACTGCAGCGGGACGGCTACCAGGAGATCCGGACGCCCCTCCTCTATAACAAGGGGCTGTGGGAGATCTCCGGTCACTGGGGCAAGTACAAGGAGAACATGTTCCTCGTCCACAACAACGAGACGGGCGAGCAGGACATGTCCCTCAAGCCGATGAACTGCCCCAGCCACCACATCCTGTACGGTCTGGGCAAGCACTCCTACAAGGAGCTCCCGATCCGCTACAGCACCTACGACGTGCTGCACCGGAACGAGGTGAGCGGCGCCCTCTCCGGACTCACCCGGGTGCGGCAGTTCTCCCAGGATGACTGTCACATCTACCTGATGGAGTCCCAGATCCCGGAGGAGGTGCGGCGCCTGACCGAGTTCATCCTGGGCTACTACCGCACCTTCGGGCTCGAGGCCACGCTCAAGTTCGCCACCCGGCCGGAGCAGCGGATCGGCGATGACGGGATGTGGGACCGGGCGGAGGCGGCCCTGCGCGCGGCGCTCGAGGCCACGGGGCTGCCCTACGAGCTCAAGCCCGGCGATGGCGCCTTCTACGGGCCCAAGATCGACTTCGACGTGGCCGACTCCATCGGCCGCAAGTGGCAGCTCGGCACCATTCAGCTCGATTACGCGGCACCTGAGCGGTTCGACCTGCATTACGTGGGGGAAGACAACCACGAGCACCGGCCGGTCATCATTCACCGCGCGGTGAACGGGTCCTTCGAGCGGTTCATCGCCATCCTGATTGAGCACTTTGCCGGGGCCTTCCCCCTCTGGCTCTCGCCGGAACAGGTCCGGGTCCTGCCGATCTCGGACCAGCAGGCCGAGGCCGCGGCGCGGGTCAACGAGACCCTGCGGACCGCGGGCATTCGTTCCACGCTGGATGCAGGGAGCCAGACGCTCAATTACCGCATCCGCGACGGCGAGATCGGCAAGGTGCCGTACATGGCGATCGTGGGGCAGCGGGAGGCGGAGGCCGGCACCGTCGCGATCCGGGTTCGGGGGGCCGGCAACAAGCAGGAGATCATTCCCGTGGCCGAGTTCACCGCGCGCCTCACGGCCGCGATTGCGGCCCGGAGCCTCACCCCCTGATCCACCCGGCGGAAGGGCGGCGCCCCACTGCATGATCATGCAGCCGCGGCCGCCCCGCTGCCCCTAAGCCCAGCCTCCTTCTATACTTCCGCGCGTTGGCCGGTCCGCTCCGGACCGGCCGCGCGTCCCTCGAGCCCCGCGGAACCCGTGTCCGACGCCACTACCCCCGTCATCCTCTCCGCCTGCCGGACCCCGATCGGGAGATTTCTCGGCGGCCTGGCCGGCTTCACGGCACCGCAACTCGGCGCCCGCGCCATCCGGGAAGCGATCAGCCGCGCCGGGATCGAACCCGCCGCGATCGATGAAGTGATCATGGGCCAGGTGGTCCAGGGGGGATCGGGGCAGGCCCCCGCGCGCCAGGCCATGATCCATGGCGGCGTGCCTCCCGTGGTGCCCGCGCTCACCATCAACAAGGTCTGCGGCTCCGGGCTCAAGGCGGTCATGCTGGCCGCCCAGAGCATCCGGGCCGGAGACGCGCAGTGCGTGGTCGCCGGCGGACAGGAATCGATGTCGTCGGCTCCGCACTACTTGTACGGGTACCGCATCGGCGTGAAGGCGGGCAACCAGACCATCGTGGATGGCATGATCCACGATGGCCTGTGGGATTCCTTCGGCGGCAACCACATGGGGGAGTACGCCGAGTACACCGCCGAAAAGGCGAAGGTGACCCGGCAGGAGCAGGACGAATTCGCGCTGGGGAGCCACCATAAGGCGGTCGCCGCGCAGGAGGCGGGGAAATTTGCGGCGGAGATCGTCCCGGTGGAGATCCCGGGGAAGGGTGGCAGCACCTTCTTCTCGGCCGACGAGTCGCCCCGGAAGGACTCCACCATCGAATCGCTGGCTCGGCTCAAGCCCGCCTTCCGGAAGGACGGCACGGTCACGGCAGGGAATGCCCCCGGGCTCAATGATGGGGCGAGCGCCCTGGTGGTGACCTCGCTCGCGTTTGCCAAGGCGCACGGGCTCGCCCCGATGGCAAGGATCACCGGCTACGCCACGGGTGGCGGGGAGCCGAAGGAACTCTTCTTCGCTCCGATCCTGGCGGTCCAGAACCTGATGAAGAAGCAGGGCACGACCATCGGCGCTTACGATCTCATCGAGGCCAACGAGGCCTTCGCGGTGCAGGCCATCGCCGACGGCCGCGGCCTGGGGTGGGATTGGGGGCGGGTCAATGTGCACGGCGGGGCCGTGGCGCTGGGTCATCCGATCGGAGCCAGCGGGGCCCGGGTCCTGACCACCCTGCTCTACGCCCTCCGCGACCGTCACAAGTCCAATGGACTCGCTACGCTCTGCCTCGGCGGGGGGAATGCCGTGGCCCTCTCGGTGGAAAGGATCTGACCCGATGACACGTCCGACGCTGCAGCCCGAAGGGCCGTCCCGGCGCCCCTCCGTGGCGGCCGATGCGGCGCGCCGCACCCGGCTTCCCCTGGCCTGGCCGCTCACCCTGGTGTTCGCCGCCGCGCTGGTGGCCCTGTCGGCGCAGGTGGCGATCCCGGTGCCCGGCTCCCCGGTACCAATGACGCTGCAGCCGCTGGCCGTGATCCTGGTGGGTGGCCTGTTCGGCGCCGCGGCCGGGGCGGGCGCGCTGGTACTCTACCTCACCGTCGGGGCGTTCGGCGCCCCGGTGTTCGCCCCGGCGGGGCCCGGTGGGCTGGCCCAGCTCTTCGGCCCGACCGGTGGCTACCTCCTGGCCATGCCGATCGCCGCGGCGCTGGTTGGCCGACTGGCCCAGCGGGGCCGCCTGCTCCGCTCGGTGCTGGCCGCCGGGGCCGGCCTCGCGGTCATCCACGTCGGCGGCTGGGCGCAGCTCACCCTCCTGACCGGGGATCCGGCGCGCGCCCTCGCACTCGGCACCCTGCCGTTTCTGGCCCAGGACGGGCTCAAGGTGATCCTTGCCGGGCTGGTGCTCTGGCGCGGACACCACGCCCTGCGCCTGCGCTCGTGAGCGAAGTCCTCCCGGCGCCTCCCCTCTCCGGGGCGCGGGCGGTCGGCTGGGCCGTCGTCTACCTGGCGACGGGGTTCGTGCTGATGCTGGTCTTCGCCGGCCTCGGGGTCCGGTTCATCCCGGGCGTCGACCGCAGCAACATGGCCCACCTCATCCTGCTGCAGTCGGCC
>JAEUJI010000135.1 GCA_016794805.1 Gemmatimonadota bacterium | reverse complement strand
GCTCGCTGAGGCGCGCTAGGGGAACTCGTCCGCGCCGTCGGCGGTAGCCCCCGTCGTCCCGTCGTCCCGTCGTCCCGTCGTCCCGTCGTCCCGTCGTCCCGTCGTCCCGTCGTCCCGTCGTCCTGTCGCCCCGTCGCCCGTTCCCCCGTTCCCCAGTTCTCCCGTTCCCCGTAGTTTCCCCCATGCCCCCCACCCTCCTCGGCATCCCCTACGACGCGAGCTCCTCCTTTCAGCGCGGCACCGCGCTCGGGCCGGAGGCCATCCGCGTGGCGCTCCGCTCCGATTCCACCAACGGCTGGAACGAGGACCTGATCGACGTCCGCGCCACCCTTGCCGACGCCGGGGACCTGGTCCTCCCCGACAGCCACGAGGCGCTGGCGCTGATCGAGGAGGGGGCGGACCGGCTGCTCGCCACCGGCGCCACCCCGATCTTCCTGGGGGGCGACCACGCCATCACCTGGCCGCTGGTCCGCGCCGTGGCCCGCCGCCACCCCAAGCTCACCATCCTCCACCTCGACGCTCACCCCGACCTCTACGACGCGCTCGACGGCGACCGGCTGAGCCACGCCTGTCCCATGGCGCGGATCCTCGAGGAGGGGCTGGCGCGGCACCTGGTGCAGTGCGGCATCCGCACCCTCAACCCCCACCAGCGGGAGCAGGCACACCGGTTCGGGGTGGAGATGATCCCGATGCGCGCCGGCATCGAGGCGATGATCACCGCCGCCCGCCGGCTGGAAGGCGCCGTCTACCTGTCGGTGGACCTGGACGCGCTCGACCCGGCGTTCATCCCGGGGATCAGCCACCCGGAACCGGGAGGGCTGAGCACCCGGGAACTGATCCGGATCATCCAGGCCATCCCGAAGGGGCGCCTCATCGGCGCGGATGTGGTGGAACTGAACCCGGTGAACGACCTGCGGGACCTGTCGGCGCGGGTGGCGGCGAAGGTGGTGGGGGAGGTGGTTGGGCGGTTAGGCGGGTAGGCGGGTAGGCGGTTAGGCGATTGGACGATTGGGCGATTGGGCGATTAGACGCTACCGTCGCTACCGTCGGTACCGTCGCTACCGCCCCTCGTTATGCGACCCATCGCAGAACGGCTTGGTCTTCGAGTTGCCGCAGCCGCAGAGCTTCACGGTGCCGGGGCGCTTCTGGGTGGGCTGGGGGATTTCGTTGCCATCGGCGTCGAGGATGACGGCCGGCGATTCGATGAGGATGCTGCCGGACGGCTTGATGGTGATGCGGACCGGCTGGTCGCTCACGCCGTCTGCACCCCGCGGGCCTGGTCTTCGGCGGCCTGGAAGTCCTGGGCGCTGGCCCGGAGCGCCGCCGCGATCCCCCGCTCCTGCACCAGCGCCTCCGCCATGCGGTGACCCAGGTAGTATCCCGACCGCTCCGGCAGCACCCGTCCCGCCACCAGCCGCGCCGACGGGCTCATGCCGCCCGAGAGATAGCGGAGCCGGAGCCCGATGCCGCGGCCGTCGAGCTCCGGCTCCACCACCCGCCGGAGCAGCGCCTCGAGCTCCCGCAGCCGGCGGTACTGCCGCCGGGGATAGCCGAAGTAATTGGCCGGATCCAGCCCCGGCGCCACCGCCTGCGCCGCGTGCACCGCCAGCCCCTCGTTGAGCAGCAGTTCCCGCAGGGTGGCCCGGCTTCCGGTCACCCAGTAGTCGTAGTAGCCGGCCTGGTCGGCGACGATCTTCCGGAGCTCGCTCTGGCTGGTGGGGCTGGTGTAGCGGACGCAGTGGGCCAGCTCGTGCGCCACCCAGAGCGGGATCAGTTCCGGCGGCAGCCCCATGCCATAGGTCTCGGGATTGGCCCGCCCGGTGAAGTGCTCCAGGCAGATGAAGGCCACGCCCCTGCCACCCACCACCAGCTCGCCGGCGTTGGCCGCGCCCATCCCGACCATGAGATAGACGTCGGTGGGCCGGTCCACCTGCAGCAGGTCCTCCGCCTGGGCGATCGCGTCCTCCACGATCCCCTCGATGTCGGAAGACTCGAGCAGCTCGTGCAGGTCGGTGCGGTCGGCGTTGAGCGCGTGGCTCATCACCGCCCGTGCCTGCTGGCTCTCCAGGTCCAGCACGTAGTTGTGCCAGTAGGCGGAGAGCACGGCGCGATGGGCGTTGAGATACTGCTCGAACGCCGCTTCGCGGTCTGTGGCTTTGAGGACGGAGAGAAACTCAGGGACGAGATTGATCAGCACGAGCGGGAATATCGGCAGTTCACGCGAAGGCGCAAGGTCTCCCGA
>JAEUJI010000107.1 GCA_016794805.1 Gemmatimonadota bacterium | reverse complement strand
TATTACCCCGACCGGCGCAAGGAAGGGATGGCCAACGGGAGCCTCAAGGAGCTGTTCCAGGAGGAGATCCAGAAGAGCTGGGAGGAGTACACCGAGCAGGTCGGCAAGGAGCTGGCGGAGTCCACCACCTACTTCACCGATGCCCTGAACGAGATCCTGGCGGGGGGGCAGCGGGTCTTCTAGCCCGGGGACCCCACAACGCGGCAGCCCCATGGCCCCCCCGGTCCCGCGGACCGGGGGGGCCTCTCGCTCCCGGGCCGCCCGGCGCACCGCTCTCGTCCGCCGGAAAGCGTTTATCTTGGTGCACTTACATCTCCTTCTCCGGGCCCAGCCTGCCGACCATGCGCGACCTCATCGAACGCCTCGACACTCTTGACCGCCGCCACGCCCAAATCCGAGGGTTTCTTTGACCTGACCGCCAAGGAGAAGCGTCTGGCGGAGCTCGAGTCCCGGCAGACCGACCCCGGCTTCTGGTCGCGGGGTGATGAGGCCCGCCTCGTGGTCCAGGAGCTCAAGGCCCTCAAGGCCTGGATCACGCCGGAGGCGGACATCACCCGCCGGATCGGGGACGTGCGCGCCATGGTGGAGTTGCTCGAGACGGAGCCCGACGAGGAACTGGCCGCGGAGCTGGCCCGGGAAATCGAGCAGGTGGAGCAGACCCTCGAGAGCTTCGAACTGCAGGCCATGCTGCAGGGCCCCGACGATGCGGGCAACGCCATCCTGACGATCCACCCGGGGGCGGGCGGGACGGAGTCACAGGACTGGGCGGAGATGCTGCTCCGGATGTACGTGCGCTGGGCGGAGCGGCGCGGCTTCGAGGTGACGATCCTGGACCGGCTGGATGGCGAGGAGGCCGGCATCAAGTCGGCGTCCATCGAGATCAAGGGACAGTACGCCTACGGATTCCTCAAGGCGGAGAAGGGGGTGCACCGGCTGGTGCGGATCTCCCCCTTCGACTCCCAGGCCCGGCGGCATACCTCGTTCGCCTCGGTCTTCGTCTACCCCGACATTGACGACACCATCGAGGTGGACTTGCGGGACGAGGACATCAAGATGGACGTGTACCGCGCCTCGGGCGCGGGCGGCCAGCACGTGAACAAGACCAGCTCCGCGGTGCGCCTCACGCATATCCCGACCGGGCTCGTGGTGGCGTGCCAGCAGGAACGGAGTCAGGGGAAGAACAAGGCGACCGCCATGAAGATGCTCCGCGCAGCGATCTACCAGAAGAAGCTGGAGGAGCAGGAGGCCGAGAAGGCCAAGCTCGAGGCCACCAAGACCGACAACTCGTGGGGGAACCAGATCCGGTCCTATGTCTTCCAGCCCTACACCATGGTGAACGACCATCGGACTGAGCTCAAGGTGTCGGACGTCCACCGGGTGATGGATGGCGGCCTCGACGAGTTCATCGAGGCGTTTCTGAAGCGGTTCGGCGGGAAAGCCGCATGAGCGAGGAGCTGAGCCAACCGGAGCGGCACCGGCGGGAAAAGCGCGCCGCGCTGGAGGCGCTCGGGGTCCGGCCCTTCGCCTGGCGCTTCGAGCGGAGCCACACCACCGCGGACGCGCTCGCCCTCTACCGTGACGAGATGGGTGACGCGGGGCCCGAGGTCGCGATCGCCGGGCGGATCCAGGCCTGGCGGCCCAAGGGCAAGGTCTGCTTCGGGCATGTGGAGGATGCCTCCGGCCGGCTGCAGGTGTACCTCCGGGCGGACGAACTGGGGGCCGAGGCCTGGGCCATGATCCAGCTGCTCGACCTCGACGACCATGTCGGGGTGAGCGGCCGCCTGATGAAGACCCGCTCCGGGGAGGTCACCCTGCGGGCCGGGCGGCTGGAACTCCTGAGCAAGTCGCTCAAGCCGCTGCCCCGGCCCAAGGTCGAGGTGCTCGAGGATGGCAGCACCCGGACGCACGGCGGCGTCAGCGACCCGGAGTTCCGCTACCGGCAGCGGTACGCCGACCTCGCGGTGCACCCGGAGGTACGGGAGGTGTTCCGGCTCCGGTCCCGCATCACCAGCCGGGTCCGGGCCTTCCTCGACCGCCGCGGCTTCCTCGAGGTGGAGACGCCGGTCCTGCAACCCCTGTACGGTGGGGCGGCCGCGCGGCCATTCGTCACCCATCACAATGCGCTGGACATGCCGCTCTACCTCCGGATCGCGGACGAACTCTACCTCAAGCGCCTCATCGTGGGCGGCCTCGAACGGGTGTACGAGATCGGGCACGACTTCCGGAACGAGGGGATGGACCGCACCCACAACCCCGAATTCACCATGCTCGAGCTGTACCAGGCCTATGCCGACTACGGCGACATGATGGCGCTGGCGGAGGCGCTGCTGGTCGAACTGGTGGAGGAGGTGACCGGCGGCGCGCGCACGCTCGACCGGGACGGGGTGCGGCTGGACTTCACCCCGCCGTTCCGCCGGGTCGGGTTTGTCGAGGGGATCCGGGACGCGAGCGGCTGCGATGTGCTCAGCGCGCCCGAGGACGCACTCCGGCGGCGCCTGGTGCAGGCCGGGCTGCCCGGGGAGGAGGTTGCCGGCTTCACCGGGGGCAAACTGCTGGACGCGATGTTCACCGCCTTCCTGGAGCCGGCGCTGGTGCAGCCGACCTTCGTGATCGACTACCCCACGCCCCTCTCGCCGCTCGCCAAGGCGCACCGCGACCGTCCCGGGCTGACCGAGCGGTTCGAGCTGTTCATCCAGGGCAGGGAGATCGCCAACGCGTTCAGCGAGCTCAACGACCCGGACGATCAGCGGGCGCGGTTCGAGGACCAGGTACGGCAACGGGCGGCGGGCAACGATGAGGCGCAACCCTACGACGCCGACTATGTACGGGCGCTCGAGTATGGCATGCCGCCGACCGGCGGCATGGGCATCGGGCTGGACCGGGTCGTGATGCTGCTCACGGGGCAGCCCTCGATCCGCGATGTCATCCTCTTTCCGGCCATGCGGCCGGAGGACTGACGGCGTGGCCGAGGCAACCGACGCGGGCGTGGCGGGAAGCGCCCGGGGCGCCCGGCTCCGCGACCTGTTCCGCTGGCCGTCCGCCCTGGAACGGGAGATCGCCCGCCGCTACCTGCGCAGCCGCCGCGCCTCGGGACGGGTGTCCCTGATCACGGCCATCGCGACCGGCGGCGTGGCCGTCGGCGTCTGTGCGCTGATCGTGGTGCTCGGCGTGATGAACGGCCTGCGCAACGACCTGCGCGAGCGGATCCTCATCGCCAACCCGCACCTTCGGATCCTCACGTACGGCAGCGGCCTCCGGCTGGACGACTGGCGCGCGGTGCTGGACACGGTGCGCAAGGACCCGGAGGTGGTCGCCGCCGCGCCCGAGGTGCTCAGCCAGTCGCTGCTCTCGGCCGGGGCCGACTACGTCGAGGGGGTCAATGTCCTCGGCCTGGATCCCGACACCGGGAGCCGCTCGGTCACCACCCTGCCGCAGTCGCTCACCCGCGGGGACCTCAGCTTCCGCCCCACCCGGGACGATGTAGATGGGGGAGTCATCCTCGGGGCCCGCCTTGCCGAGCGGATGACGGTGTATCCCGGGGACGTGGTCACGCTGGTGCCGGCCAAGCCCGCCCAGGTGAATCGCGCGCTGGGGGTCGGGGTACCACAGTACTGGCAGTTCGAGGTCACCGGCACTTTTGAGACGGGGATGTTCCTCTACGACAACCAGTTCGTGGTCATGTCGCGGGAAGTGGCGCAGCGCTTCACCGGCCTCGGCGACGCGGTCAGCGGCATCCAGGTACGGCTGGTGGACCCGTGGCGCGCGCCGGAGGTGGGGAAGCGGCTGGAGGAGACGCTGGGGTATCCGTACCGGTCGCTCGACTGGCAGACCCAGAACAACACCCTGTTCAGCGCGCTCAAGCTGGAAAAGGTGGCGATGGGGCTGGTGATCTTCTTCATCATGGTGGTCGCGGGGTTCAATATCGTCGGGACTCTCACCATGGTGGTGGCGGAGAAGACCCGCGAAATCGGCATCCTCCGCGCCATGGGACTGCCGGCAGCGGCGGTGGGCCGCATCTTCCTGGCCCAGGGGGCGGTGATCGGCCTGGTCGGGGTGGTCATCGGGCTCGCCTCCGGACTCGGGATCGCGACCCTGGTGGACCGCGGGAAACTGATCCGGATCGACGCCTCGGTGTACTTCGTGGATCACGTGCCGGTGCATGTCGAGCCGGTGGACGTCGCCCTGGTGGTACTCGCGAGCTTCGTGCTCGCCATCGCGGCGACCCTGCCGCCCTCCCGAGGCGCTGCCCGGCTGGAGCCGGTGGAAGCGATCCGCCACGAATGAGCCTGGTGCTGTCGGCGCGCGCGGTGCGCAAGGTGTACGCCGGGGGGGATGGCCGGCCGCTCGAGATCCTCGCCGGGGTGGATCTCGACGTGGCGCCGGGGGAGTTCATCGCCATCGTCGGGGCGAGCGGGGCGGGGAAGAGCACCCTGCTGCAGCTGCTGGGCGCCCTCGACCGGCCGACGAGCGGCCAGATTATCCTCGACGGGGTGGAGCTGAGCCGGGCGGACGCCGGGACCCTGGAGCGGCTCCGCAACCTCCGGATCGGGTTCGTGTTCCAGTTCCACCACCTGCTGCGGGACTTCACCGCGCTGGAGAACGTGATGCTGCCGTTGCGCATCGCCGGGGTAGCGCCCGCACGGGCCCGGGAGCGGGCGGTGGACCTCCTGACCCGGGTCGGGCTGGAGCAGCGGCTCACCCACCGGCCGCCGATGCTGTCCGGGGGCGAGCAGCAGCGGGTGGCGGTGGCCCGGGCGCTGGCCAACGATCCGCGGGTGGTGCTGGCCGACGAGCCCTCGGGCAACCTCGACTTTGCCCAGGCCGACCGGCTGCACAGCCTGCTCGCGACGCTGGCCCGGGACTTCGAGACGGCGCTGGTGGTGGTGACCCACAACCGGCAGCTCGCGGCCCGGGCGGACCGGATCCTCGCCGTCGAGGATGGGCGGCTGGTGCCGGTAGACCGGGTGGAGGTGGAGCGGTGACGCGCTGCGACCAGTGTCATGAGCGGGAGGCAGTGGTGCACCTGACCCAGATCGCCCAGGATCAGGTAGTGACCCTGCATCTCTGCGAGCGCTGCGCCGCCGAGAAGGGGGTGGAGAGCGCCGCCAACCTGGCCAAGACGCCGGTGGGGAGCTTCCTGGCCTCCATGGGAAAGGGGCTGGAGGCGACGGCGGCCCTGCCGGGGATGACCCCGCCGGGGGCCTGCCCGACCTGTGGTGCGACCATGGCGGACTTCCGGGAATCGGGCCGGCTGGGATGCGCGGAGTGCTACCGGGCCTTCGAGGGGCCGCTCCGGGACCTGCTCCGCCGGCTGCACGGCTCCAGCCGTCACCTGGGGGAGCGCTACGCCGCCGCCGGCACCGAGGAGGCGATCCCGGAGCCGGGGGCGGAACAGCTCCGGCAGCAGCTCCAGCTGGCGATCGACACCGAGAATTTCGAGCTGGCCGCCGAGCTCCGGGACCGCTTGCGCACGTTTGGAGGCGCCGGTGATTGACCTGAGCCTGCTGCCCGACGGGGGCATGGCCTGGCTCGACGGCAGCGGGCCGTCGAGTCACCTGGTCCTGTCCACCCGGATCCGGCTGGCGCGCAACCTGGCGACCTATCCGTTCGCGCCGCGCAGTTCGGTGACGCAGCGGGAGGCGGTGCTGCGGGAGGTGCTCGCGGCGGCCCGCGAAACCGTCTCCCTGCGGGAGGCGCTGGTCTTCCGGCTCGACCGGATGGAGAGTACCGATCGGCAGCTGCTGCACGAGCGCCACCTGGTGAGCCGGGAACTGGCGGGAGCGGGGGAGGGGCTGGCGGCCCGCCCGGGGGCGGCGGTGATGGTGCAGGCCCGGGCCGGGGTCATGCTGAACGAGGAGGATCACCTGCGATTGCAGGGACTTCGTTCGGGATTCGACCTGGAGGCCACGTACCAGGATGTTGACCGCGTGGACACCGAACTGGGACAACGACTTCCTTTCGCTTTTCATCCCGAGTTTGGTTACCTTACGAGTTGTCCGACCAATGTCGGGACGGGGCTTCGGGCTTCGGTGCTTATCCACTTGCCCGGCTTGGTGTTGACGAAGGAAATCACCAAGGTTTTGCAGGGGCTGGCGCAGGTCGGCCTGACATTTCGGGGGCTGTACGGCGAGGGCAGCGAAGTGGTGGGCAATTTCTTCCAGCTGTCCAACCAGACGACCCTGGGCAAGACCGAGCAGGAACTGCTGGACCACCTGGGCAAGATGGTGCGCCAGGTCATCGAGTACGAGGAGCAGGCGCGCGAAGTGCTGGTGCGCGACGTGCCGACAATCATCGAGGACAAGGTCTGGCGTGCCTACGGGCTGCTGCGCTACGCCCGCTCGCTCACCTTCGAAGAGACGATGAACCTGCTGTCCGGAGTCCGGCTGGGCGTGGGCCTGGGCCTGGTGGACCGGACCGGCCTCTATGCGCTGAACAAGCTCCTCATCCACACGCAGCCGGCGCACCTGGCCGTGCTCGAAGGGGTGGGGCCGGACGATCCCGATCTGAATGTTCGCCGCGCGCGCTACGTGCGCGCGCTGCTGGACGACGAAGCAGCACGCCGAGGGCAGTCGCCATGAACGGGTACAACTTCACCGACCGGGTGCGAAAAGTCCTGCAGATGGCGCGGGAGGAAGCCGCGCGGCTGCACCACGAGTACGTGGGGACTGAGCACATCCTCCTCGGCCTGATCCGCGAGGGGGAGGGTGTCGCGGCGGCGGTGCTGCAGAACCTGAACGTGGATCTCGAGGAGATTCAGCAGAAGATCGAGGAGACCGTCAAGAAGGGGAAGGCGGCCGCGGCCACCGGACCCGACCTGCCGTACACCTCGCGCGCCAAGAAGGTGCTGGAACTGGCCATGACCGAGGCCCGCGAGCTCAATCACAGCTATGTGGGCACCGAGCACCTGCTGCTCGGGCTGCTGCGGGAAGAGAAGGGCATTGCGGCGCAGGTCCTCACCGACGCCGGCGTCAACCTGGAACAGAGCCGGGCGGAGACCCTGCGGCTGCTGGGGAGCGACATGCCCCAGCCGCAGTCGCAGGGCAGCACCCCCCAGCCCGCCGCCGCGCCCAAGTCGGAGAAGAAGTCCAAGACCCCGGCGCTCGACCACTTCTGCCGCGACCTCACCCAGCTGGCGGCCGAGGGGCAGCTCGACCCGACCATCGGCCGGGCCAAGGAGATCGAGCGGGTGATGGAGATCCTGGCCCGCCGGAAGAAGAACAACCCGGTGCTGATCGGCGAGCCGGGGGTGGGGAAGACCGCGATCGTCGAGGGCCTGGCCCTGATGATTGCCAACGGGCTCTGCCCCGACGTGCTGAAGGACCACCGGGTGCTCTCCCTGGACATGGCGGCGGTCATCGCCGGCACGAAGTATCGGGGGCAGTTCGAGGAGCGCCTCAAGGCGGTCATGAACGAGATCGCGGCGAACAAGCAGATCATCCTGTTCATCGATGAGCTGCACACCCTGGTGGGCGCGGGCGCGGCGGAAGGCGCCATCGACGCCTCCAACATGCTCAAGCCGGCGCTGGCGCGCGGCGAGCTCCAGTGCGTGGGCGCCTCGACGCTCAACGAGTACCGCAAGTACATCGAGAAGGACGGCGCGCTGGAGCGGCGCTTCCAGACGGTCATGGTGGATCCGCCGTCCATCGACGAGACGATCGAGATCCTGAAGGGGCTGCGGAAGAAGTACGAGGATCACCACCGGGTGGTCATCCCCGACGAGACCCTCGCCGACGCGGCGAAGCTGTCGGAACGCTACATCACCGACCGGTTCCTGCCGGACAAGGCGATCGACGTGATCGACGAGGCGGGGGCGCGGGCCCGGCTGGCCTCGCAGGTGCCGCCGGCCGAGGTGGCGAACCTCAAGGCGGACCTGGAGAAGGTCAACCTGGAGAAGGAGGACGCGGTCCGCGACCAGAACTTCGAGCGGGCGGCGGCGCTGCGGGACAAGGAGCGCGACCTCCAGAACCAGATCCGGCTCAAGCAGGAGGAGTGGGAGCGGGAGCGGCAGACCCGGCGCCCGATCATCACCGAAGAGGACATCTCGTTCATCGTCTCGCGGTGGACCGGAATCCCGGTGACCCGGCTGCAGGAGGCCGAGGCCGCCCGGCTGCTCCGGATGGAGGACGAGCTGCACGAAAGCGTGGTGGGCCAGGACGAGGCCATCAAGGCGATCAGCCGCGCGATCCGCCGGTCCCGGGCCGGGCTCAAGGACCCGAAGCACCCGATCGGCTCCTTCATCTTCTGCGGCCCCACCGGGGTCGGGAAGACCGAGCTGGCCCGGGCGCTGGCCAAGTTCCTGTTCGCCGACCCCTCCGCCCTGATCCGGGTGGACATGTCGGAGTACATGGAGAAGTTCTCGGTGAGCCGGCTGATCGGCGCGCCCCCCGGCTACGTGGGGTATGAGGACAGCGGCACGCTGACCAAGGCCATCCGGCGGAAGCCGTATTCCGTGGTCCTGCTGGACGAGATCGAGAAGGCGCACCCGGACGTGTTCAACATCCTGCTGCAGGTGCTGGATGAGGGGCACCTGACCGACAACTACGGCCGCCAGATCGACTTCAAGAACACCGTGGTGATCATGACCTCGAACGTCGGCGCCCGGGACATCATGCAGGGCAAGACGCTCGGCTTCCATGGGCAGGACTTCAAGACCTCGTTCGACAAGATGCAGGAGAAGATCAAGGACGAGATCCAGAAGGTCTTCAACCCGGAGTTCCTGAACCGGATCGACGACCTGATCGTCTTCCACCCGCTGGCGAAGGAGCACATCGCGCTGATCGTGTCGATCCTGGTGCGCGAGGTGCAGAAGCGGGTCGGCGAGGAGGTCATCCGGCTCACCCCGGCGGCGATCGACTTCCTGGTCGAGCACGGCTATGACCAGAACTACGGAGCCCGCCCGCTCAAGCGCGCGATCCAGAAGTACATCGAGGATCCGCTCAGCGAGAAGCTCCTCCTTGGCGAATTCACCCGCACCGATGAGATCGAGGTGGATGTCGCCCCTGACGGTGAACGGCTGGCCTTCCGCGCCCTGAGCGGGTCCAAGGCCTGACCACGCCCCCACGCGCCGGCGGAGCCTTCGGGGCCCCGCCGGCGCCCTGTTTCCCCCGCATGCTCCTCACTCGCGCTTCGCTCGCAGTCGCCCTGCTTGCCGCCGTCCCGGGGGTCGCCCGGGCCCAGGATCCCGGGCCCGTGGCCCCGCCCGTCCTCGACAGCATCGCCGTGGAGGGCAACGCCCGGCTCACCGCCCAGCAGGTGATCGGGACCTCGGGGCTGGTCCGCGGCCAGCCGACCAACTATCGCGACATCCAGCGGGCCCTGGCGGCGCTCTTCCGCACCGGGCAGTTCGATGACGTCTCGGTGCGCCAGGGAGAGGACAGCACGGGGCGCGTCGTCCTGGTGCTGGTGGTCCGGGAGCGGCCGGTGCTGACCCGGTGGGCGGTCAAGGGCGTCGACCGCCTCTCCGAGCGGTCGGTCAAGGAGCGGGTGAAGCTGAGCGAGGGCCGGCCGATCGACCGGGCAGCGGTGGAGCGGGGGCGGGCGGGGATCGACTCGATGTATCACGCCCAGGGCTACTACGCCGCGCGGGTCAAGGTGATCGAGACCACCCCGGCGCCGGGCCAGATGGGCGTCGTCTTCGACGTGGAGGAGGGGAACCGCGTCGCCATCAGCCAGGTGCAGGTCGAGGGCAACGCGCGCTACAACGACAAGACCCTGGTCAAGCGGATGGCCACGCGGCCCGAGGGCTTCTTCTGGTGGCAGAAGGGGCAGTACGACGACGACAAGCTGCAGCAGGACATCCGGGAGCGGCTGCCCGGCTGGTACGGCAGCCACGGGTTCATCGACTTCCAGGTGATCCGGGACTCGGTCTCGGTGGATTCCGCCAACGGCAAGGCGGTGCTGCACCTCGCGGTGGAGGAGGGGCAGGCCTACGCCATCGGCAGCTTCCAGCTCAACGGCAACCGCCGCTTCAGCACCGAGGACCTCACCGCCCTGTATCCCTTCGGCGCCGACGGCGGGGCGGGCCAGCCGTTCAACAGCGAAGCATGGGCGTCCGCCACGGAAGAGGTCCGCACCCTCTACGGCAACAACGGCTACATCTACGCCCGGGTGGAGCCGGAGGAGACCCGGCGCACCGGCCCGGCCGGGGAGCCGCTGATTGACCTCAAGTGGGTGATCCGGGAGGGCGAGCCCGCGACGATCAACAAGATCAACATCGTGGGCAACGACGTCACCCACGAGCGGGTGATCCGCGAGGCGATCGTCCTGGTCCCGGGCGAGCTGTTCAATCGCGACCGGCTGATCCGCAGCTACCAGAACATCTCGAATCTCGGCTTCTTTCAGCAGCCGATGCCGTTCCCGGACGTCCAGCCGGTCGAGAACGGGGTGGACGTGGACGTCACCTTCCGGGTGGAGGAGCGGCGGACCGGAAACGTGAACTTCGGCGCCTCGCTGGGGCAGGGCACCGGCCTGGGCGGCTTTCTGGGGCTGGAGGAGCCCAACCTGTTCGGCCGGGGCAAGCGGGGCCGGCTGATGTGGCAGTTCGGGCGGAACATCAACGACTTCACCCTGAGCTACACCGACCCCGCCATCCGCGAATCCCGGATCTCGGGCACCATCACCCTGTTCAACAGCCGGCAGCGCTTCACCGTCGGCGACCTGGGCCGCCGGCGCCAGGTCGGCGGCAGCCTGCAGCTGGGCTTCCCCTTCTTCGGCTCCCGCTTCACCCGGATCTTCACCTCCTACGGGCTGCAGCAGATCAAGTACACCGGGGGCTCCTCCGACCTGCGGCAGCAGTTCCGCTGCCAGCGGTGCACCCGGTCCACCCTCGGCGGAAGCCTGGTCCGCGACACCCGGGTGGGGCTCCCCTTTGCCACCGGGGGCGCGCTGACCAACACCTCCGTGGAATTCAACGGCGGCGTGCTCGGCGGCACCGGCAACTACCGCAAGCTCGACTTCGAGGGCCGCTACTACGCCCCGCTCGGCTCCGCCGGCGGCAACGCCAATATCGGCAGCGGGATCCAGTTCGTCCTCGGGCTCACGGCCAAGAGCGGCTTCATCTTCGGCGACGCCGGCCCGTTCTATACCGAGCTCTATTCGCTGGGCGGCACCCAGTTCGGCATCCCGCTCCGGGGCTACGACGAGTTCTCCGTCACCCCCAACGGCTTCGACCCCACGGCGGGGGGCAGCTCCGCGGCCAGTGTGAGCTCCTTCGGCAAGGCGTACGCCGCCTTCACGGTCGAGGCCGGCGCCCGGGTGAGCCAGTCGCTCTACTTCAGCACCTTCCTGGATGCGGGCAACGTGTACCGCTCCACCCGCCAGTACGACCCGAGCCGGCTGTTCCGCGGCTCGGGGGTCGGGGTGGCGGTGCTCTCGCCGCTGGGCCCCATCGGGATCGATCTCGGGTACGGCTTCGACAAGGTCAATCGCCGGGGCGATCCGCGGCCCGGCTGGCAGCTGCATTTCAAGCTCGGCAACTTCTTCTAGGCCGGGCGGGTACACTCACGTGAGGAGTCGCACGATGGTCCGTGGTTCCTTCGGCCGGTGGCTGGTGCACACCCTGGCCCTGGCCGGCGCGCCGGCCGCCCTCAATG
>JAEUJI010000080.1 GCA_016794805.1 Gemmatimonadota bacterium | reverse complement strand
GGTGACCGTACTGCGGGGACCGCAGCGTGGCGCGCGCCTCGTCGGCGAGCGCGGTGGGGATGCCGGAATACCTGAAGACCGCCATGACCGCTCCTGTGCTGGGTGACAGGAGCCAGTCTAGGGACGTGCGGCGCGGCCGGCTATCCGGACCTTGCGGTGGAATCCGTGCGCTTCGTGGTCTTCGTGGTTGAATTACTGCACCTGGCCTAGAACGGCTTGAAGATCGCCGACCAGGCCGCGACGCCGCCGAGTACCGGGTAGAGCAGGAAGAGCGGCTTGGCCAGCGCCGGCCGGCGGTACGGCAGCAGCACCAGGAAGGTCAGCACCAGCCACAGCAGCAGCTTGAGCCAGACCCAGCCCGGGAACCCGCTCACCAGCCCCAGCCGGGCCAGCATCCCGAAGCCGCCGAGGAGAACGAGGAAGGCGGCGGTGCCGTGCAGCGCCGCGAGCAGCTTCCGGTTGGGGTTGCTCTCGCGGCTGCCGCCGGCCGCCACCACCATGGCCAGCCCGCCGAAGGAAACGAACAGCAGCATGATCGCGATCAGGTGGATCGCGCGGTAAAGTTCGATGGGAATCATGGGCCCAAGGTAATCACGACGGGCGGGGTCCGAGAACCTCCCCCGGCCCCTCGCTCCCGGCGGGACCGGAACCCTGTACAACCGGGGACCGCCGGCCGTGCGGAGGGGTCCGGCTCGAATCCGCCGCCCAGGTGGACGGTGAACTGGTGGGATGGCTCACGGCGGCGTATGATGCGGCGGAGTGACTCCGGCCTGCCGCAGCTTGGAGGGTCCCGTTGCGCCCTGTCCTCTTCCTCGTGTTGCTGGCGACGGCGGCGCAGCCCGCCCTGGGGCAGGCTGCGCCGAGTACGGTCGGTACCTGGCTGGACGCGGGCCTCGGCGGCGGCAACAGCGGCCTGAACGCGGCCCTCGCCATTACCCGCCGGAGCGGCATCCATGGACTCACGGTGCGTGGCATGGTGGCGGCGCGGATCCGCATCGCGCTGTTCGACAAGACGAGCTCCCGGACCTTTGGGGACCTGGGCCTGCTGTACGGCCTCCATGGCCGCTCCGGCAATACCCTGTACACCGCGCGGGCGGGCATCGGCGCGATCTGGTACCGCCGCGAGTATTCCGACTCGACCCCGGCCTATGACGTCAACGCGGCGTTCGGCGTCCCCTGGGAGGTTGGAGTGACCCAGGTCTTCGGCGGGAACTTCGGCCTCGGTGTCCGGCTGGCCGGCAACCTGAACGCCTACCACAACAACATCGGCGGCCTCCTCGTGCTCCATCTCGGACAAGCCTGGTGAACATGGCCACCCGCCCCCGTCGCATCCGCGCCGCGGATGAACTCGAGACGCTCCCCGCAGTCGGTCCCAGCATCGCGCAGGACCTCCACGACCTCGGCATCCACTCCGTGGCGGCGCTGCGGCGCCGCGACCCGGAGCGGCTCTATGCCGCGCTCAACCGGCTCCGGGGCGAGCGCCAGGATCCCTGCGTGCTCTACACCTTCCGCTGCGCGGTGTACGCCGCGCGCACCGCGCGGCCCCGGCCGGCGCTGCTCAAGTGGTGGAACTGGAAGGGCCGCACCCTCGCCGGCGTCGCCGCGCTGCTCCTCGTCGCGGCGCTGGCCGCGGCGCCGCTCGGCGCCCAGCACCTCGGCCGGGTGAAGTTCCCCAACAGCGGCCAGCCGGCGGCGCAGGGGCCGTTCCTCCGGGGGCTGATGCTGCTGCACAGCTTCGAGTACGAGGATGCCGCCGGCGCCTTCCGCGAAGCGCAGGCCGCCGACTCCGGCTTCGCCATGGCGTACTGGGGCGAGGCGATGACCCACAACCACCCGCTCTGGAACGAACAGAACCAGGCCGCGGCCCGGGCCATCCTCCAGCGGCTGGGCCCGACCCCCGAGGCGCGGCGGCTCAAGGCGCCCACCGAGCGGGAGCAGCGCTACCTGGAGGCGGTCGAGCGGCTCTACTTCCTCGATGCCCCCAAGTCCACCCGCGACACCCTCTACAGCCTGGCCATGGAGCGAATCGCGCGCAGCTTTCCCGAGGATGACGACGGCCAGACTTTCTACGCCCTCTCCCTGATGGG
>JAEUJI010000191.1 GCA_016794805.1 Gemmatimonadota bacterium | reverse complement strand
AGATCACCCAGGGGGACATTCCGGAGGGCGAGCTGGTGCTGCTGCAGAAGCCCTGGACCCTGGCGGACCTCACCCAGCGGGTCCGCGACGTGCTGGACCGGGCCCGATGAGCCCGCACCGGCTCACCCGCGCACTGGCGTGGCTGCTGCTGGTCGGGAGCTCGGCCCTGCTGCTGGCGAGCGCCCTCCACCCGGTGCTCCCGCTCACCGCCATGGGGGACCTGGCGCTGATCCAGTCGCTGGGGCACTGGCGCCTGCTGCACCTGGTGCTGCTTCACGCCACCGGCGCCATCATCGCGGGGCTCTGGGCGCGGTGGCTCGCCGCCGACGCCGGCGAGCGCGCCGGCCTGGGCGTGGCGTTCGTGGTCGCGGGGATCGGGCAGGCGCTCAACGGCGTGAACATCGCCTACATGACCGGGGCGGGGACCTACTTCGCGCAGGCGTTTGCCGACGGGACCCCCGTCGCCGCGGTGTACGAGGGGACCCACCTCTTCGCCGTGATGTGCGGCCGGCTGGCGGGGTTCCTGGTGGCGCTGGCCGCCGGGATCATCGCGCTCACCACCGCGGGGCGCGCCGAGGAGCCGCGCTGGCTGGTCGGGATCGCCGGGCTGGCGGCGGTGGCCGGGCTGGTCGGCAACCTGGCCGCGCCCCCGGGCCACCCGCTCATGCTCACCTCGGTGGGGCTGCTCGCGCTGTGGCAGCTGGTGACGGCGGCGCGGATCCTCCGCTACCGGTTGACCGCCGCGCCGTAGGTTCGGCCCTTCCACTCGACCCGGCCCGCCCCGCGCCGCGTGGATCGCAGGATGATCCCCAGCGTCAGCAGCGCCCCGACCGGATAGAACAGGCCGTACCAGGCCGGAATCCGCATCCCCGCCGAGATCAGGCTCCAGTACGTGAGCGAGGCGCCGGTGGCGAGTTCCGCCGGCAGGAGCAGCGCCGCCGGGGCCAGGCCGCCCAGCACGAGCGCCACGACCGCCGGCGGCGCCAGCCAGAACAGCATGGCGGCGGTGAGCGTCGCCGGCACCAGCGCCCGCCGCACCGGTTCGTCGGGATAGGAGCGGCGCGCGCCCAGGTAGATGTTCTTGGACCAGCCCTCGACCAGGTGCCCGAGGCCGGTGTACATCCGGGTCTCCATGAGTGTGTCGGCAAAGGCGAAGTGAAGCGGCCGGCCGGCGCGCCAGAGCCGCTGGGCCAGCGCCAGGTCCTCCGCGACCTCGCCGCGCACCGCCGCGTGTCCGCCGATGGCGTCATACGCCTCGCGCCGGAACAACACGAACTGCCCGTTCGCGATCACGTCCCGCGCATGCCGGGGGTGATTCACCCGGTCGGGATGGTAGCGGAACCCGAGCAGCACCCAGACCTGGGGCATGATGACCCGCTCCCAGAAGGTGACACACCGCTGCCGCGGCGCCACCGTCACCGCATCGGCGCGGGCCTGCTCCAGCGCCGCGACCGCGCGGCCCAGCAGTTCCGGCTCGTGCCGGGTGTCGGCGTCGGTGAAGACCAGGAGCGCTCCGGTCGCGGCCGCCGCGCCCTGGTGACAGGCCCAGGGCTTCCCGTACCACCCCGCCGGCAGCTCCGCCCCGGGGAGCAGGCGCAGGCGTCCATCCGCCGCCGCCATCTGGCGGACGAGGTCCGCGGTGCCATCGGTGGACCGGTCGTCCACCACCAGCAGCTCCAGGTCGGCGTAGCCGCTGGCCAGCACCGAACGCACCACCGTCGCGATGGTGCCGGCTTCGTTACGGGCTGGGATGATGACGCTGATGCGCGGCCCCGGGATCGGGGCCAGTTCCGCCAGGCTGGGGCGCTTCCGCGCCAGGCGGAGGATGGTGAGGAAGAAGAGAAACCAGGGCAGGGCGAGGAGCGCCCTCACCGGTGCTTGACCACCGCCGCGAGTTCGGCCTCGATCTGTTCCAGCTGCTTCTCGATGTCCGCCTGGTCCAGGGCGCTGTCGGGGGCGGGGACGCCGTTCTGGGTGAAGAGCGTGGCGACCAGGGCGTCGGTGTACCCCACCACCGCGACCGCGATCCCCTTGTCCAGGATCGTGTTCAGGCGGAGAATGATGGCCATCGCCTGCCGCTGCCGCAGCGGGGTGAGCGCCGGACCGATGCGCCGGATCAGGAGTCCGCGGAGGTACTGGATCTCCTCCACCACCTCGCCGGCGGCCAGGCCGCGCGCGGCGCCGAACCGGCCGTAGTGCTCGCAGGCGTGGTGCCAGACGTCGTTCACTGACCGCCGCATCGGGCCCACGGACTCGATCATGATATTGTAGATGAGGCGGAGTTCGCGCTCCATGGTGGTGCGGCGGATCGGCTCGGCGCTGGCCACCCTATGTCCCAGCCAGTCGGTCCACTCGAGGATCACGGCGTCGCGATGATCCGCCATGGCGCGGCCCACGGTCAGCAGCGTCGGGTGCGATGCGCGCAATAGAGGGTCTCCGGGGGAGTACGTCGGCCGCTAATCTACACCGGTCCCGATCACCCGGTAAAGCAGTTCCGGAAGGGTGACCCCGCCGGTCGCCCATGGTAGCCCTGCGCAAGAGACAGGAGTCCGATGCCCCCCCACCTCCCGCCCCGGCTCGCCGCTGGCCAGCGAGTCGCCCTGATCGCGCCGGCCGGCCCGCTGTCCGAACGGGACGACCTCACCCGCGCGGCGGAGCTGTGCACCGCCCTGGGCCTGGTCCCGGTGCCGGGTGCCCACGCCCTGGACCGGCACGGCTACCTCGCCGGCGCCGACCAGGCGCGGCTCGCCGACCTCAACCACGCCCTCACCGACCCGTCCATCGACGCGGTCTGGTGCCTGCGCGGCGGCTTCGGCGTCACCCGCATCCTGGACGGCGTCGCGTTCGGCGCCTTCGCCGCGCGGCCGCGGCCGGTGATCGGGTTCTCCGACATCACTGCCCTCCTCGTGGCGCTCACCGGCACGACGGGCGTGGTCACCTTCCACGGGCCGATGGCCCGCGCCCCGCTCACCGGCTTCAGCCGCGGTCACTTCGAGCGGGTCCTCACCCTGGCCGCGCCCGCGGGCCAGCTGGGCGCGCTCCCCGCGCCGGCCGGCGTGCTCGCGCCCCGCGCCCCGCGCATCGTGCCGCTGCGCGAGGGCATCGCCGAGGGACGGCTCATCGGCGGCAACCTCACCCTGCTCGCCGCGCTCGCCGGCACCCGCTACTTCCCGGACCTCGACGGCGCGATCCTCTTCCTCGAGGACGTGGGCGAGGATCTCTATCGCGTGGACCGGCTGCTGGCCCAGTTCCGCATGCTGGGCGCGCTCGACGGACTCGCCGGCGTGCTGATCGGCCAGTTCACCGACATGAAGCGCGGCGCCGGCGACGGTGGCGCGCTCCGCTTCGACGAGGTGCTCGAGACATACTTCCTGCCCCTCGGCGTCCCGGTCGCCT
>JAEUJI010000052.1 GCA_016794805.1 Gemmatimonadota bacterium | reverse complement strand
GCACCGGCCATGTCCCCGAGGCGGGTGGCGCCGACATCCACCAGAAGCTTGGTGGCGCGCTTCTCCGCCGGGGGCACCGGGGTGAACAGCAATTCATATGCGCTGCGGAAGATGGAATTGCGGAGGACGATTTCGGTGCCGCGCGCCAGGATGAGCGGCGCAAGCCCGGCGAGGAGCAGGCCACCCAGGGCGCCGAGGGAGACGCCCGCGGGCAGCAGCGCCGCGCTCCGGGCAAAGCCGAGCCGCGCCATGGCGGCGCGAATGGCCGTGCTCTGCAGCAGCACGCCGATGAGGGCGGTGGCGGTGTAGAACAGCGCGAAGAACCGGAGCAGTTCCTCCCCGCTTGGCGCCGCGGCCAGGGCCCGGGACTTGAAGACCCAGTCCAGCACCCCTTCGGCCATCGCGGTGAGCACGACCAGCAGCGCCAGCAGCCGCAGGTGGCCCGACGACCGGAAGGCGGCCGGGGCGGTGAGTGGCGCGGACCCGCCGCCCGGCTCCTGGGGCATCTCCGTGCCGCTCTGCACCCCAAGCACCAGCGCCGCGGCGATCAGGTGGAGAAGCGCCAGCAGCGGCAGGATGGACGTCAGGGAAAGCACCGAACCGAGCGGCGCGGCGAGGAGGCCCCCGAGCAAGCCACCGACCGAGGCGCCGGTGGTGATCCGGGCAATCGAGAGCCGCGCGGTGCGGGGGTCAAAGCGCTCGGTGACCATGGCCCAGAAGCCGGAGATGAGCAGGGCGCCGAGGGCGCTGAAGTGGAGGTAGTAGAGCACCACCACGAGGGCGCGGAACTGCGCCGCCAGCGCCCACTCCACCAGCAGCAGGAGCGCGCTGGTCACGAAGAGCTTCGGCACCAGCCGCGCCGGCCCCTCCCGCGCCATCACCCGGGAGAGCCCGATGGTCAGGAGCGCGGAGAGGAGCGCCGCCGCGATGACCATCCGCGGCAGCATGCCGATCTCGAAGGTGGAGAGGAAGAGGGCGTCCCGGGTCGCCTTGCCGGCAAGCTGGAAGGCCACCATCACCGCGCTGGCGGCGGCGGCGAGTATCGTGGCGAGCCGATCCGGGGAGCGTCGGACCACGGCGTCAGCAGCCGAGGCCGGCCTGGAGGCGGACGCCGGTCCGGTCCGGCGGTGCCGCCCCCGTCAGCGGGTGCCGCCCGTGAGGCGGGCGTAGCCCCGGCCGGTGTACACCGCCAGCGCCAGCCATACCACGCCGAGCCCGAGGTTCACCAGGGCAAACTCGGTGGGACCGAACGCGAGCACCGTGGTGCCCACATAGATGGAGAGGGCGGACAGCACATCCCCGGCGCGAACGAAGAAGCCGTCGATGGCCTGCTTGGCCTTGTACTTCTGCTCCCGGCTGGTGGGAAGGAAGAGGACGTTCCGGACCGTGTTCTGCAGCGAGTAGTCGGTGGCGTTCTCCGCCGTCTTGACCCAGCGCACCACCGCCAGCACCGGCAGGAAGGCGAGCACGGCGTAGCCCAGGATCGCGATCGCCGGCAGGACCAGCACCGCCACCCGCACCCCGAAGGCCCGGAGCAGGCGGGAGACCACCACCAGCTGGAACACCAGCCCCGCCAGGTTCACGCCAAAGAAGAACCGGGAGTAGAACCGTCCGATGTACTCCGCGACCGACAAGCCATCCGCCGCGCCGGCCGCCACCGCCGCCTCGGCCGCGCCCGCCACGGTCCGCCCGAGCAGGTACTCCCCGGTGGTGTTGACCCAGTTCACCATCAGCATCAGGAACGCGATCCCCAGCAGGTACCGACTCCCGAAGACCAGCCGGAAGGTGCCGGGGCGGCCGCCGGTGCCGGTCAGGGAAACGGTGATCTTCTCCCCGGCGTCCGTCCCTTCCACCAGGTACTCGCCGGTGGCAGCGGGAATCTCCGCGGTGGTGAACCGGGGAGGGAGGCCGGCCTCGTGGCGGGCCCGCTCCCGGGCATCCGCCAGGTTGCCGAGCAGCGTGGCGACCGCGAGCAACGCGGCCGCGACCAGCAGCAGCTGCGGCACGCCCAGCAGCGGGATCAGCTCCCCCGCGACCGCGCTCCCGGTCACGGCGCCCACCGACGCGCCGAACGCGACGATGGGGAAGAGCCGTTCCCCCTGGTCCTTGGTATAGAGGTCGTTGGCGAAGGACCAGAACTGGGCCACGATCATCAGGTTGAAGATCCCGACCCAGAGGAAGAACGGGATCCCGACCGCCACCCCCGCCTGGGCCAGCAGGTAGAAGACCACCAGGCAGGCCACGAAGAACCCGGTGACCGCGTTGAGCAGCCGTCGCCGGGGCAGCCGGTCCGCGAGCGCGCCGTACAGCGGCACCAGGCCCAGCAGCAGGACCGCCTGCCCGGCGGCGGCGTAGGACTTCACCTCCGCGCCGTCGACGGCGAGGATCAGCGCCTCCCGGACCGGCTTGATGACGTAATAGGCGGTCAGCAGCAGGAAGACATTGCCGGCAAGCAGGAGCGCGGTGGCGCTCTCACCGTCGCGGACCACCGTGAAGAGCCCCAGGGCCCGGTCGAGCGGACGGCGTGCGACGGGCGTCAGTCCCCCCATGAGGACCCCACCGCCTTGGTGAGCGCGAGGTCACCGCAGGCCGTCGGCGTCGGGCAGGCCTCCTCGGGGTGGTGCCGGTCCCACCAGCCCTGGGCCCGCTCCTGGGGCCACGCCTCCGGGCCGTAGAGCGCCGCGAGGCGCCGCGAGATCTCGGCCGCGGTGGCGGGCCGGTCGGCCGGGCGCTTGGCCAGGCAGGCGAGCACCAGGTCGTCCAATTCCGGCGGGATGGGAAGTTCCATCCGGCGGGAGGGTGGCACCGGCGGCTCGTTGATGTGGAGCAGGAGCTGCTGCATCGCGTTGCGGGCCTCAA
>JAEUJI010000043.1 GCA_016794805.1 Gemmatimonadota bacterium | reverse complement strand
GGGCGCCGATCCGGTTCGAGCTGCTCACCGTGGGTTCGGGAGAGGCGGCACTCGAGCAGATGATCCAGGCCCAGCTCGCCCGCGCGGGCATCACGGTCACGATCCGGCAGCTCGAGCTCTCCGCCTTCCTCGACCGGGTCTACGGCCCGCGGCCGCAGTTCGAGGCCGCGCTGCTCGGAACGCCGGGAGATCTCGGGCTGGGCTACCTGCTGCCGCTGGCCCGGCTCTCGGGGCTCGAGGCTCCGTCGGAGCGGACCGCGCTGCTCCGCTTCTTCGCCGACTCGATGCCGGTGGCGTTCGTGTATCACGCGCGGGGGCTGCAGGGGGTGAATCGGCGGGTGCATGGCGTGGACCTTGGCCTCCGCGGTGAACTGGCCAGCGTGAGCAGGTGGACGGTGACCCCGTGACCGCCACCCCGCCGCGGGCGCTGGCCCCCAAGGTCACGGCCACGGCGCCGGTGCGGCTCGACTTCGCCGGCGGGTGGACCGACGTGCCCCCCTTCTCCGAGCGGGAGGGGGGCGCGGTGGTCAACGCGGCGATCGACCTCCGGGTGGAGGCGGAGTTCGAGCCGGGGCGGGAGGGGCTGCTGCTGCGGGCCGAGGACCTGCGGCAGGCGGCACGGGCGCGGCACGCGGGGGAACTGGTGCTCGACGGCACCCTGGACCTGCACAAGGCGGCGGTCCGGATGCTGCCGCCGGGGCCGGGGACCCTCCGTACCCGCTCTTCGGTGCCCCCCGGCTCCGGGCTCGGCAGCTCCGGCGCGCTGGATGTGGCGCTCATCGCGGTGCTGTCGCGGCACCGCGGAGAGGTCCTGACCCCGGCGGAGCTGGCGCGGGAGGGGTGGCAGCTGGAGGTGGTGGAGGCGGGATGCCCCGGCGGGCGGCAGGATCAGTTTGCCGCGGCGGTCGGGGGATTCCATCGCTTTACCTTTTCCGGCGCCGAGACGGAGATCACGCCGCTGCCGATCGACCGGGGCACGCGGGAGGAGCTGGAGCGGCGCATCGTGCTCTGCTACACCGGCCGGTCCCGGGTCTCGGGCGATACCATCAGCCGGGTCATGGCGGCCTACGAGCGCGGGGATGACGCGGTGCGGGCGGCGCTGTTCGATCTGCGCGAGCTGGCGGACCGGATGGCGGAAGCGCTGGTCGCGGGCGACCTTCCCACGGTGGGCGCGCTGCTCCTGGCCAACTGGCGGGCGCAGCAGGCGCTGGACGCGGGGATGTGTACGCCGGAGATGGCCGCGCTGGAGCGGGCCATGATGGGCGTCGGCGCGCTGGGTGGCAAGGCGGCCGGCGCGGGCGCCGGCGGTTCGATGTTCTTCCTGATGGGCGATGACCCCGAGGCCGGACGGCAGGCCGCACGCGCGCAGGGCATGGAGCCGCTGCCGGTGCGCTGGTCCGAGGCCGGAGTGCTGACATGCTGACGCTCGAAGAGCTCGACGCCCGCCGGACGGTCATCGAGGACTCACCCGACCTCCGCGCCCTGGCGGAACGGCTCACGGCCCGGTCCATCACGGTGCGGCGGCGCGCGCCGGCGCTCCCCGCCGGCAAGGGGATGCTGAGCGCCGACGGCGGCAGCTGCCCCGATCACCGTCGCCCGCTGCTTTTCGACCCCTGGTCTCCGTCGGCGCACCGCTGCCCCGCCTGCGGCAAGAGCTTCAGCGGCCCCCGGCACGACCGGCGCTGGGCCTGGCTGGCGCACCTCTGGCACGCGGAGCGGATCGTCACCGCAGCGGCGGCCGGGAGCCTCGGCGGGGAGGAGGAGCTCCTCTCGTCCGCCGCCGACTCCCTCGTGGCCTACGCCCGGCGCTATCCGGAGTATCCCAACCGGGACAACGTCCTGGGCCCGTCGCGGCTCTTCTTCTCCACCTACCTCGAGTCCATCTGGCTTACCAACATCGTGGCCGCGGCCTTCCTGCTCAGGGAACAGGGGGCGCTGGAGGAGGAAGGGCTGGACCTGGTCAATCAGGCGATTGACGAATCCGCCAACCTGATCGGCGACTTCGACGAGGGACTCTCCAACCGCCAGACCTGGCACAACGCCGCGCTGCTCGCCGCCGCCGCCTGGTTCGAGGATGCCGACCTGGTGCAGCGCGCCCTGGAGGGGCCGCGCGGGCTGGTGGGGCACCTGGTGGATGGCTTCGGGGCGGACGGGATGTGGTACGAGGGGGAGAACTACCACCTCTTTGCGCTGCGCGGGCTGCTGGTCGGCGCCGACTGGGCCCGGCTCGCGGGGGTGGACCTGTTCGAGGCGGAGGCGGGGCGGGCCAAGCTGGCCGCCGCGCTCCGGGCCCCGCTGCTCACCGCGCTGCCGGATCTCACCATCCCCGCGCGCAAGGACTCGCGCTTCGGGGTGTCGCTGGCGCAGCCGATGTACCTCGAGCTCTGGGAGCGCGGCGTCGCGCGGCTGCTGGAGGCCGACGCCGCCGAGCCCGCCGCGGAGCTGGGCGCGGCGCTCCGCGCCCTCTACGCCCTCCCGGCGCCCGCGGCCGAGACCTTCGACAGCTACCTGCATGAGGCGGGAGAGGCGCCGCCCGCGCGCCGCGCCCGCTCCGACCTCTCCTGGTGGATGCTCGCCACGATGGCGCCGGAACTTCCCGGCGCGGATCGCGCGTGGGAGCCGGCCAGCGTCCTGCTGCCGGATCAGGGGGTCGCGATTCTCCGGCAGGGGAATCGCTACGCCAGCCTGGAGTGCGGCGCGTACGGGGGCGGGCATGGCCATCCCGACCGCCTGCACCTCACGCTGCACGCCGGCGGGGTGCACTGGCTCGCCGATCCGGGCACCGGCAGCTACGTCGCTCCCGACCTGGTCTGGTACCGCTCCACCCTGGCGCACAACGCGCCCCGGGTGGATGGAGAGGACCAGCCGATGGCCGACGCCCGGCCGGAGCTGTTCGACGTAAAGGACGGCTGGGGCTGGGTCCGGGCCCGCGTCGGGCGCACGACCCGTACGCTCGTGGCCGGCCCCACGCACCTGGTGGACATTGTCGAGTGTGCCCAGGAGGACGAGCACCTGGTGGAGCTTCCCTGGCACCTGGACGGCACGGTGGAGGTGCTCACCCCCGGGAGCTGGGCCGCCGCCGACTTCGCCGACGGATTCGCCCACGGCGCCAGGCGGTTCACCCCCGCGGAGCCGGGGCCGCTCCGGTGGCGCGCCCTGCAGGGCGGGCACTCCCTGGAGGGGCTGGTCGAGGAAGGCGCCGAGCTGTTCCGGATGACTGGCCCCGGGCGGCCGGGGGAGGGAGCGGAGCGCGGCTTCCTGCTGTTGCGCCGCCGGGGGCGCTACGTGCGCTTCGCCACGGTGCTGGCGGAGGATGCGGCGGCGCTGGTGAGCGTCAGCTTCTCGCCGGCGGAGATCGTGGTGCAGTCCGCCGAGGGAACCGTGACCCATCGCTCGGTGAACGAGGGGTGGGAGGTGCGCACGGCTGGCGGGATGGTCTCCCTCCGCGGCGCCCGCCGCGTGCTGCCCAGCCTGGATCTGCCGGTCGCGTCACACGTCTCGCAGCGGGTGGTTCCCCCCACCGCGGTGGCGGTACACCTCACCACGCCGCCCGCCCTCGATGGGACGCTCACCGGCTTCGCGGATGAGATGCCGCTGCACCTGGACCACGAGGACCAGTACCGGCGGACCGAGGAGCCCTATCCCGGCCCCGAGGAGTTCGCCGCCACGGCGCACCTCGGCTGGGACGACAAGTCCCTCTACGTCGCGGTGGAGGTGGCGCACCCGCAGCCGGTGTTCCGGAGCGCCGACGCGCCGCTGCTGCTGCTGGACAACGAGCCCGACCTGATCCACTCGGACGGAGTACAGCTCTACCTCCGGATTCCCGGGCACGATCCGCTCGGCTGGCTGGTGGTGCCCGATCCCGCCGGCGACGGCCTCACGGTGCGCGGCGTCGGCGGGATGGACTCGGATCCCGCGGTAGTGAAAGGGGCGTGGCGCCGGACGCCGGAGGGTTACACCGTGACTCTCGCGATCTCCCCCGCGGGCTGGCCCCCCACCCTGCACGACGAGCCGGCCGACTTCGACCTGATCGTCAACCAGATGGCGCCCGACCGTGAGCGGCGCGAGGGGCAGCTGGTCTGGTCCGGGGGCGGCGGCTGGGCGTATCTCCGCGGGGACCGCCAGGACCCGCGCCGCTTCGGCAAG
>JAEUJI010000042.1 GCA_016794805.1 Gemmatimonadota bacterium | reverse complement strand
CTCCGGGTGCTGGGCATCAGCGCGGACGTCACCGAGGCGCGCGAGGCGCAGGCGGCCCAGGAGGCCACCGAGCGCCGCTTCCGGACGCTGTTCGACAGCGGCTTCCAGCCCAAGCTGCTGCTGGACAGCAAGGGACTGGTGATCGAGGTGAACCGCGCCGCGCTGGAGGCCGTCGCCGCGGACGACGGTGCGGCGATCCGCGGCCGGCCGGCCTGGGAGGTGCTCTGGTGGGGGCACGACCCGGCCGCGGTGCCGCGCCTCAAGCAGGCCATCGCCGCGGCGGGGAGCGACGGCGGCGTGGCCCGCTACGAGGAGACGCTGCAGGGGCCGGCGGGACAGGTCGTGATCCTCGAGATCGGGGTCAAGCCGATCGAACAGGGACCGGGGCAGCCGCCCCAACTGCTGCTGGAGGCCCGAGACCTCACCGCCCGGCGGCGGGCCGAGGCGGCGCTGCAGGAGGTGGACACCCTGACGACGATGGGACGGGTCGCCGCGCGGGTGGCGCACGAGATCAACAACCCCCTGGCCGGGATCCAGAATTCGTTCCTGCTGATCAAGGGCGCCATCCCCGCCGACCATCCGCACTTCCGCTACGTCGGGGCCATCGAGCGGGAGATCGGCCGGATCGCGGCGGTCACCCGCCAGCTGTATGAGACCTACCGCCCCGAGACGGACCGGACCGGCGAGACCTCGGTGCGCACCGTGCTGGGCGATGCGGTCGCCTTCATGGAGCAGGTGAATCGCAGCGCGCGGGTCAAGGTGGAGCTGCGCTTCGAGCAGCTGCCCACCGTCGTGCCGCTCCCGTCCTCGATGCTGCGCCAGATCGCCTACAACCTGGTGCAGAACGCCATCGAGGCCTCGCCCCCGGACTGCACCGTGACGATCACCGCCGGGGTGGAGGAGGGAGACGTGGTGCTCCGGGTGCGCGACTGCGGCCCCGGCATCCCGGAGGAACTCCGGGAACGGATCTTCGAGCCGTTCTTCAGCACCAAGGACAAGCGCATCCGGACCGGGGGATGGGGCTGGGGCTCGCGCTGGTGCGGCGCACCGTGACCGCGGCGGGGGGGAGCATCGCGGTGCAGGACGCCGAGGGGGGCGGGTCACTATTCACTGTCAGGCTGCCACTGCTGCACGACCAGGATCGGGGAGTCGCCTCATGACGGACGCGGGACGCATTCTGCTGGCCGATGACGAACCCACCTTCCTCGAGGCCACCGCCGACCTGCTGCGGGCCGAGGGGTTCAGCTGCGAGACGGTGAACGACGGCGAGTCCGCGCTGGCCGCGGTCGCCGCCCGGCCATTCGACCTGCTCATCACCGACCTCGAGATGCCGGGCAACGCGAACCTGGAGCTGGTGCGCCGGATCGCGGACCAGAGCGGCGGCCTCCCGGTCATCATCCTGACCGGCTATCCCTCGGTCCGCTCGGCGGTGGCGTGCATCGAGTTGCCGGTGGCGGCGTACCTCACCAAGCCGGTGCCGTTTCCCGACCTGCTTGACCGGGTGCGCCGCGCCGTCACCCGCTTCCGCTCCTACCAGGTCATGCAGCGCACCGAGGAGCGGCTGCGCGGCTGGCGGGAAGAGTTCCAGCAGGTGGGCCGGGCGGGCGGAAGCCAGGCGCCGGTGGATGTCTTCCTGGCGCTCACCCTGCGCAACGTCATGGGTTCGCTCACCGATCTCGAGCAGCTGGGCCGGGCGCTCAACCAGCAGGCGCCGTCGGCCCATCCCTGCCAGCTCATGAACTGTCCCCGGGGCGCGCAGCTGCACGAGGCCGTCACGGAAACCATCCGGGTGCTGGAGGAGACCAAGGGAGCGTTCAAGTCCAAGGCGCTGGGAGACCTGCGCCACAAGCTGGAGCTGCTGCTGACCCACGTCTGACCGGCGCCCGGGCGTGAGGCGCGTCACAGTGTGCTGATGTGATCCACGCCCCTTGCGGCCACCGGCGGCCGTTCCTATACTGCCCCTGTACGACAACGGCCGCCCTCGCGGCCACCCTTGGCGGGAGAGCGACAGGCTCTCGAGTCGAAGGCGCGACACGGATCAGCAGGAGTGATCCGGCGCGCCTTTTGTGTTTTCCAGCCGGGCCCCGGGCCCGCCGCCACCTACTCACACACGGAGCCGCGCCATGCTGCGCTGGGCACTGGCATTCCTGATCCTCTCCCTGGTGGCCGCCTTCCTCGGCTTCGGCGGCGTGGCCGCCACCTCGGCGGGGATCGCGAAGGTGCTGTTCTACCTGTTCCTGCTCGTCTTCCTGGTGACCCTGGTGCTGGGGCTGGTCGCCGGCAAGAAACTCACGTAATAGCCGATTGGGCGATTGGACGATTGGGCGATTGGGCCAGCAGGCCCACGACTTCCCGGCGCGGCTTCGGCCCCCGGGACAGGTCATCCGGACGCTGTTCCTCACTATTCCGGGTGACGAACCCCGCAGTCTCCTCCCTCCACAGCGAGTCGGGGATCGGCGCCAGACATTGGCGCCGGTCTCCGCTCTCTTCCTTTAGGCGGTAGCGACGGTAGCGACGGTAGCGATGGTGGCGGGAGCAAAGTCAATGCGCGATGGTCCCGCGGGGCGCCGGCTGCGGCACGCCCCACGGACCATCGGGGCCCGGCAGCGGCGGAAAGGCGTTCCACGCCGCCTCCACCGGGAGGCCGGTCAGCCGGCTCAGCAGCACGGCGAACCGTGCTCGCCGGGACACCACCGTGATGCGGAGCGAAAGCGTGGGCACCGCCGCGGCCACCGGGGGATCTCGGGGTTCGGACATCGCGCCTCCTGGCTGGGAATCGTTCCGGTCCGGAAAACGAACAGGCGCGAGCCACGCCTGAGCGTGATTCGCGCCTGCGACTGAAAGGGCCCGATGCCCTTCCCGCCTGGCGGCCCGGCCGATCGCCGGGCCTGTGATGTAAAGTCAACCTACCCTATGGCGAGTCTTCCGGCGGTGATTGGCCTCACGGCCGCTGTTACCAGGAATCAACCACGAAGGACACAAAGGGCACGAAGCGGTTCAAGGCCGCCATGTTCTGGCTGCTCGCTTCCTTCCCTACAGCGTCCAGCCCTTGCGATACTCCGGCCGGATCCAGTCGCCCGCCAGCTTCATGTTGGTGACCTCCCCCTTCTCCGGATCCACCTCGAGCGGGCGCCCCGCCCGGACCGCCAGGCAGCCGAACAGCACCATCTCGGTGAGCGGCCCCGCGTGACCCTGGAAGGTGGAGAGGCTCGGCGCACCACCCTTCATTGCCCGGATCCACTCGGCATAGACCCCGGGGGATCGCTCGTACTTGACCGCCGGCAGATTGGCTTTGAGCTCGGCGTCACGCGCCGGATCCAGCAGCCGCGGGTTGTCGCCGTACATCCCGGCCAGGAGCGCCCCCCTGGTGCCCACCCACATCTGCCCGCCGATCTCCTCCGGCGGCCAGTTGACCGTGTCAGGCAGGCCCGCCGGCCGCGGGGGCCAGAGACCGCCGTCGCGCCAGTACACCGTCACCGGGCCGCGACCGCCCCGGGCGGGGAAGCGGTACGTCACCCGCGACGTCTTCGGCGCCGTCTCGGGATAGAGCTTCGACGTTTCCGGCTCCACCCGGGTGGGGTAGCGGAGGTCGAGGGCCCAGAACGCCGCGTCCATCCCGTGGCAGGCCATGTCCCCCAGGGCGCCGGTGCCGAAGTCCCACCAGCCGCGCCAGCTGAACGGGGCGTAGGCGGGGTTGTAGGGCCGCTCAGGCGCGGGGCCGAGCCAGAGGTTCCAGTCGAGGAAGGGAGGAACGTTGTGCGCCTGCGTCGGGCGGTCGATCCCCTGCCCCCAGATGGGCCGGTTGGTCCAGTAGTG
>JAEUJI010000185.1 GCA_016794805.1 Gemmatimonadota bacterium | reverse complement strand
CCAGGTCGGCGGGGGTTGCCGGCGGCCGCTGCTCCAGCTGGCAGGCGCCCGCCAGTGTCCCGAGGGCCAGCGCCCCCGCCAGCCGGCGGGCGCGCATGCTACTTCCGCGGCGCAAGGGTCACGGCCCCCACGCCGCTCAGCCAGCTGAAGGGATCAATCGAGAAGCCCGACACCCTGCTGGACACCGCCGCCACGTTCACCGGGGCATACAGGAAAAGCGCCGGCGCGTCGGCGTTGAGGGTGTCGAGCGCGGCGCGCCAGGCGCGGCGCGCGGCCCCCACGTCAGTGGCGGCGAGCGCCGCCTCGAACTGCCGGTCGAACGCCGGGTTGGCGTAACCGCCGTAGTTGAGGACCCCGATCCCCGCCGCGGTCCACTGGTCCGCCAGGCCGCGCGGACTCGGCTCGTCGAGCCAGGCGCCGATGTAGCTGTCGAACTTCCCCTGCCCCAGCCGCTCCTGGAACACCGGAAAGTCCACCGCCGTCACCGTGACGTCAGCCCCGGCCAGCCGCCACCCCTCCTGCAGCGCCTCCGCCAGCCGCTTCCGGCCCAGGCTGGTGGCGGGCACCAGGATGTCGAACCTGAGCGGCGCGCCGCCCCGCGCCCGCATCCCGTTCGCGCCGCGGCGCCAGCCGGCGGCATCGAAGGCCCGCGCCGCGGCGGCGGTGTCGTAGGGCAGGGTGGTCACGCCGTCATCCCAGATCCAGAGCAGCTGCGACATCGGGCCCGGCGGCGCCTTGGCCCCGGCGCCGTAGATGGTCCGCGCGATCGCCGCGCGATCCACCGCCTGGTTGAGCGCGCGCCGCACTTCCCGATCCGCCAACGCCAAGCCGCCGAGCCGCCGAGCCGCCGAGCCGCCGAGGTTGTACCCCAGGAACCCATACGCCGCCGCCGGATAGGAGAGGACACGGAGCGCGCTGTCCCCCGTCACCCGCTCCACCCGCTCCGGGGATCCCACCGCCTCCAGCAGGTCCGCCTCGTGGGCCAGGACCAGGTTGAGCGCCGCGTCCGGATCACCGGCGAAGCGCCAGATGAGGGTGCGCACCGCGGGCGTGGCGCCCCGCGCGCTGTCGGCGCTGAGGGTCAGCGACTGCCCCCGGGCCCAGCTCGTCAGCCGGTAGGGGCCGCTCCCGATCACGTGCGCCACCGCCGTGTCCGCGCCCCAGCTCTCCCGCTCCTGCCAGCGCCAGACATGCTCCGGGATCACCCGCACATGCCAGGTGGCGTCGTACAGCTGCTCCGGATACGCCCGCGCAAATCCGATCCGCACCGTGGCGGAGTCCTCGGCGGTGGCGGTGATCTGCCCCGCGAGCGCGCCGCGGGCCTGGGTGTCCAGCACCGAGTCGGCGTAGGCCTGGAAGGAGAACACCACGTCGGCGGCGGTCACCGGCTCGCCATCGTGCCAGCGGGCGCCGGGCCGCAGGTGGAAGCGAAGCGTCAGGCTGTCCACCCGCTCCCACCGCGCCGCGAGCCGCGGGCGGTAGGCGGCGCTGTCGATCGGCGCCCCGCCGGGGGAGAGGTCCGCCAGCCGCTCGTAGATCTGGTCGCTGATGTCGCGGCCGACGGTCTCGAAGACCAGCGGCGGGAGCAGCCCTTCGGGCTCCCCCGTCGCGGCGATCACCAGCTGGTCGCAGCTGGCGCAGGGCCGGGCGTCGCGGCAGGCAAGGAGCGTGGCGAGGCCGAGGAGGGCGAGGCGGAAGCGCGGAGTCACGCGGGTCATCAGGGGTTCCTTACAGGTCAGGCGCCGAGATACCGCTCGCGCAGCACCCGCAGATGGTGGATCTCGTGGCCGGCGATGATCCAGGCCAGCGCCCGGGCGCTCACCACCTTGCCGCTGGCGATGCCGCGCCGCTCGAGCGCCGCCGCATCCACGTTCCGCACCAGCGACAGCGTCGCGTCCCGCACCGCGGCGAACTCCGCCGCGATGTCCGGCAGCGTCCGCCGCTCGAAGCCGCCCGCGGGGACGTACAGGTTCTCGTCGAACGAGGCCAGCGGCGTCTCATCGCCGCGCGCCACCCGGAGCAGGCGGTAGGCGAAGATCCGCTCGGCGTCGCTCAGGTGGCCGATCACCTCCCGCACCGACCACTTCTCCGGCGCGTAGCGGAACCCCGCCTTGGCCGCCGGGACCGCCGCGAGAAAGGCGGAAGTCCGGTGCCGCGCGGTCTCCAGCGGGGCCAGGGCGTCGTCGCCCTCCACCGCGTTGACGTAGGTGCCGTAGTAGGGAGCGAACTCGTCCGGGGCGGGGCGGGGGATCGGCATCGGAATGGTCCGGCACGGGGTTCATGGCGACAGCGGAACGGGGGAGCAGGAGAGGATAGCCCCCTCCTCTGAAATGGCAACCGCGGCGGGGCCGGGCCCACTCAGGGTCACGTAATTCACCTTGCTGGAACGAAATATTGCATGCGCCACGTTCTGTATAGGATTGTGGCACTGTGCTGCACCACACTAATCCAGCCTAATATGTTGCAGGATAGTGACTTGCAGTTGCTGGCACGTTCTGGTCCGTGCATTGCCTTTGTACTGGCCGGGAAGTCCAACGCAACCGACCAGCACAAGGAGCTGCACCATGAACCCGATCAAGTTTGGCGCGACTGCGCTCGCCGCCACCGCCCTCCTCGCCGCCTGCAGCGGCGACTCCGCCGGCCCCTCCGTGGCCGGCCGTCAGGTCGCCTTCCAGCTGGCGACCAACCCGGCCCCGGCCGGCGGCCTGGCCGCCCTGGCCGGCCAGGAAGTGATCGCCGTCGGCAGCGACACGATCGTCCTGACCAGCGTGCAGCTGGTGCTGCGCGAGATCGAACTCAAGCGGGTCGGCGGCATCGCCTGCGACACCGCCCAGGTCGAGGATGACTGCGAGGAGCTGGAGATCGCCGCCACCCTGCTCGACCTGCCGCTCGGCAACGGCGCCCAGCGCGAGTTCACCGTGGCCATCGACACCGGCTCCTACGGCAAGATCGAGTTCGAGATCCACAAGGCGAGCAGCGGCGACGACTCGGCCTTCGTGGCCCTGCACCCCGAGTTCAATGACGCCAGCATCCGCGTCACCGGCACGTACAACGGCGTCGCCTTCACCTACGTCTCCGACCTCGACGTGGAGCAGGAGTACAGCTTCGTGCCCCCGCTTACCGTCACCGAGACCACCGGCGCCAACGTCACCCTGTTCGTGAACCTCGACGCCTGGTTCCTCAACCAGAACGGCGACGGCCTCATCGATCCGGCCACCGCCAACAAGGGCGGCCAGCTCGAGGGCGAGGTGAAGAGCAACATCGAGGCGTCCCTCAACGCCTTCGAGGACGACGACCGCGACGGGGCGGAGGACTGATCCCAGGGCTGCCGCCCGCGGTAGGCACCTGCCGGAAAACGGGGAAACGGGGAAACGGGACAGCACTTCCCGTTTCCCTGTTCCGTTTTTCCGTTTCCCCGATTCCCTTTTCCCGTTTCCCCGTTTCCCCCTAGCTTTAGGGCATGTCTTCCCCCGCCCACCGCGGCATCCAGGCCGCCCAGCTCGGCCTGGTGGTCAACACCCTCCTCGCCATCACCAAGCTGGTCGCCGGCATCGTGGGCAACGCCTTCGTCCTCGTGGCCGACGCGGTCGAGTCGATCGCCGACATCTTCTCCTCGCTCATCGTCTGGGGCGGGCTTCGCATCGCCACCCGCCAGGCGGACGACGATTATCCCTTCGGCTACGGCAAGGCGGAGCCGCTCGCCGCCGTGGTGGTGGCCCTGCTGCTTCTCGGCGCGGCCGCCGGCATCAGCGTGGAAGCCATCCGCGAGATCCGCACCCCCCATCACACTCCCGCCCCCTTCACCCTCGCGGTGCTGGTGGGGGTGATCCTGGTCAAGGAGCTGCTCTCCCGCCGGGTGCTCAAGGTGGGAGAGGAAGTCGGCAGCACCGCCGTCCGCGCCGACGCCTGGCACCACCGGAGTGACGCCATCACCTCCGCCGCCGCCTTCATCGGCATCAGCGTGGCGCTGCTCGGCGGGCCGGGCTGGGAGGCGGCCGACGACTGGGCGGCCCTCGCCGCCGCCCTCGTCATCGTGACCAATGCCGCCCTCCTCCTCCGGCCCGCCATCGCCGACCTCATGGACAAGCGCCCCGGCGCGGAGCTGCTCGAGCGCATCAGCCTCGCGGCGCGCGCCACGCCCGACGTCCGCCACATCGAAAAGCTCAAGGTCCGGAAGGCCGGACTGCAGTACTTCGTGGACCTCCACGTGCAGGCCGATCCCGGCCTCTCCCTCCACGACGCCCACATCCTGAGCGGCCGGGTGAAGACCGCCATCCGGACCTCCGTCCCCGAGGTCGCGGGGGTGCTGATTCACATGGAGCCCCATGAGGTGTAACATTCCGTTCCAGCCCGATCGTTTCGTGCTGTGGCGGAACCGACGCAGCGTAAGGCAAGTCGTTGTCACGCTGTAGTTTGGGAAGGCCTGCTGAGCGGTATCCGAGTTGCACCTACCCAGGTCAGTTGCGGGACCCGTTTCCCCCTGATCTGAGGGCATGACTATGTCGTATACCACGCCGCGCCTGACCGCGCTTCTCCTTGCCGCCACCACCCTCGCCGCCTGCAGCGGCGACGGCGCCGGCCCGACCACCCGTTCGCAGGTGACCTTCAACCTCGCCGTGGGCGCGAGCGGCGCGCCGCTCCGCGCCTTCCTGGGCGATACGCTGACCGATCCGTCCAACACCCTGGTCCTCGACACCGTGCAGCTGGTGCTGCGGGACATTCGCTTCAAGCGCACCGACGACGACGCCTGCGATGGCGACGACGACCACGACGACGACTCGCTGGTGGCCCACGTGCGCCACGACGACGACTCGGATGACGGCGACGGCGATGACGGCCACGCCGACGGCTGCGAGTACTTCAACGCCGGCCCCTACCTGCTCGACCTGCCGCTCGACACCTCGATCGTGCGCGCCTTCTCGCTCGCGGTGGATACCGGGACCTACGACGAGGTCCGTTTCAAGATCCACAAGCCCCGCAGCGACAGCGGCGACGGCAAGGACGCCCAGTTCCTGGCCAACCACCCCGAGTTCGACAAGGTGAGCATCCGGGTCGTCGGCAGCTACAACGGCGCGCCCTTCACGTTCACCACCGACCTCAACGCCGAGCAGCGGATGGACTTCTTCCCGCCGCTGGTGGTCGCCGACTCGGTCACCAACGTGGACGTGACCATCAAGGTGGACCTCGACGGCTGGTTCCGGGACGACGCCGGCAGCCTGGTGGATCCCGCGACCGCCAACAAGGGCGGCCCCAACGACAGCCTGGTGCAGGACAACATCCGGGACTCGTTCCACGCCTTCCGCGATGATGATTGCGACGGCGAAGACGAGGCCGGGGACGACTAGGAGCCACCACTGCCCACGACCACCTGGACCATCGCCGCCGTGCGACTCTCGGACAGCTTCCGGACCACCCTCGCGGACCTCGCGGGCGACGTGGGCGCGGCCCTGGTGGAGTGGCGGCCGGGCGAGGGCGAGAGCCCGCCCGAGGGGAGCGCCTGCCTGATGCTGCTCGCGGGCGGCGCGGAATCGCAGGCGGCCGACCTGCTGCCCAGCCTCCCGGCCAACCTGCCCCGCTACGTGGTGGGGGCGGCGCCGGATCACCGGCTGGCGGCGGCGATGTTCCAGCGGGGGGCGCGCGATTACTTCGCGCTCCCCGACGACCTGGGCCTGTTGCGCCGGACGCTGGAACGGGAACGCGGCTCCGCCACCGGCAAGGTGGACGCCGCACGCTTCGCGGACGGGGAACGGCGGCTCTCCGGGTTCGACGCCATCGTCGGGAAGAGCCCGGCGCTGAAGCGGATCCTGGACCAGGCCCGGCGGGTGGCGCAGCACAAGGATGTGACGGTGCTGATCGGCGGCGAGACCGGCACCGGCAAGGAGCTGCTGGCCCGGGCCCTGCACTACGACAGCCCGCGGGCCCAGGCGCCGTTCGTGGAGATCAACTGCGCCGCGATCCCCGCGAACCTGCTGGAGAGCGAGCTGTTCGGGCATGAGAAGGGCGCCTTCACCGGCGCGGTGGGCGCCAAGCCCGGGCTGATGGAACAGGCCCACGGCGGCACGGTGTTCCTCGACGAGATCGGGAACCTGCCGCTCGAGCTGCAGCCCAAGCTGCTCCGCGCCCTCGAGGGGCGCGAGATCCGCCGGGTGGGCGGGCAGACGACGCGCAAGGTGGATGTCCGGGTCATCGGCGCGACGCACATCGACCTGGCGGCCGCCGTGACCCGGGGCGAGTTCCGGGAGGACCTGTTCTACCGGCTCAACGTGCTGGCGCTGGTGCTGCCACCGCTCCGGGACCGGGGCGAGGACATCGAGGTCCTCGCCGAAGCCTTCACCGAACGCCTGGCCGCCCAGTACGGGATGCCGGTGCCGGTGCTCGGCCCGGAGGTGCGGGAGGCGATCCGGGCCCATGCCTGGCCCGGCAACGTGCGGGAGCTGCGCAACGCGATCGAACGGGCGCTGGTGCTGTCACCGCCGGGCACGCTCGAGCTCTCGGAACTGCAGGGCCGCCGGCCGGCCGAGCCGCCGCGGGACGGGACGCTTCCGTTCCCGGCCACGATCCGGCAGATCACCCAGGCCGCCTGTCAGGCGATGCTGGAGCTGGTGGCGGGCAACAAGAGCGAGGCGGCGCGGCGGCTCGGGATCTCCCGGCCGCGCCTGCAGCGGATCCTGGACGGCCAGGGCGACGAGGAATCTTGATGTACGGGCGACGCTTGTCGTCGCCCGGTCTGATTACAAGGAGAGTTCGGCAATGCGACACCCCATCCGTGCGACCACCCTCGGCGCCGCGCTCATCGCGCTGGCCGCCGCCTGCTCCGACTCCACCGGGGGCGGCGGGGGCACGCCGCCGGATCAGCTCACCTACCTGCGCCTGCCCCCGACCGCGCCGCCGCTCTGCGCCGACAGTACCGGCGGCTGGGCGGTGAAGGATCCCAACGGCCAGGACTTCGAGATCGCGCTGGTCTTCCCCGAGAGCGGAAACCTCGCCGACTGCACCGGCGGGTCCACCGAGGACTTCCTGCGGCTCAAGATCGAGAAGCTGGCGCTGCTCCGCTATCCGAACGGCAACCTCGTCTCCAACGGGGACTCGGTCTTCATCTCGGTCAAGTGGGTGGGCGCCGACTCGATCCTCTTCGACCTCGAGCCCTCCGGGCTGACCTTCGATCCCGCCAAGCCGGCGGACCTCAAGATCGAGTACGACGAGCTGAACGACGACCTCGACGGCGATGGCGACACGGACGCTGAGGATGCGGACATCGAGCAGCAGATCGACATCTGGCGCCAGGCCAAGCCCGGAGACCCCTTCGTGAAGGTGGGCACCGGCAAGATCGAGGACCAGAACGAAATCGAGGCGAAGCTTCTCGGCTTCAGCCGCTACGCGATCGCCTACTAGACCGGAAACGACGCGCCGCGCCATGACCACCGACCCGCTCCACCCCGACGATCCCACCCGCGAGCTGCGCCAGCTCGTGGAGGCGGGTCGCTTCCGCGAGGCCCTCGAGGCCTACGCGGGATCGGGGAGTCGCGGGCCGCGGGTGCCCGAGGCGGAGCTGCTGGCCGCCACCGCCGCCACCCGCGTGGGGGAGCTGGGGCAGGCCGTGAACCTGGCCGAGGCCGCGCTGGAACGCTTCCGCCACCGCGCCGACACCGATGGCCGGATGCGGACCATGAACCTGCTCGGCGCCATCGCCTTCGAGCACGGCCGGCTGGAGGAGGCGGAGCGCTGCTTCGGCGAGGCGCTGGAACTGGCCCGGGTGGTCGATGATAGTCGCGTCACCGCGCACGCCTTCAACAACCTCGCCTCCGTCGCGCACCTGCGGAACAAGCCCGAGGTGGCCCTTAGCCTCTACCGGAGCGCGCTGCTCGGCTACCAGCGGATCGGCGACCGCCGCGGCACCGCCCAGACCTACCACAACCTGGGCCTCACCTTCCGGCAGCAGCGGGACTGGGATGACGCCGAGGCGGCGGCCTTCCAGGCCATCCGCCACGCGGAGGAGGTCGGGGAGAACGGCCTGACGGCGCTGGCGGTGATGGGGCGGGCGGAGATCCACCTCGAGCGCGGCGAGCTGGCCATGGCCCGCTCCGAGCTGCTCCGGGCGGAGCGGCTCTGCCAGGCGGCGCAGGATGACGTGGGCATCGCCGAGGTGGGGCGGCTGCGCGCAATGCTGGCGCTGCGGGAGGGGAGCCCGGGCGACGCCCTCGCCGTGGCGCTCCTGGCCCGCGAGTCGGCGCTCCGCCTCGGGATCGCGCAGCTGCAGGGGGAGTGCGCCGCCGCCGCCGCGACCGCATGCCGCCGCCTGGGCCGGGCCGAGGACGCGGCGCGCTACCGCGCGGAGGCGGCGGAGATCTTCGAGCGGATCGGGGCCGAGCGGCTCCGGGCGGAACTGGACCTCGAGCTCCACTGACCTCCGGTTACTCGTCCTTCCACAGGTACATCATGACCAACGCGGCCGTCGCCACTCCCATGCTGGCGACGGTCGTCGCCTTGTGGGGGGTCCAGCCGCCCCGGGTGCCGGACTCGATCCGGTCGTCGATCTGCTGGGTGGAGGGCGCCTTCGACGCGCCGTAGATGAACCCCACGTCCGCCGCCAGCATCATGATGCTGTGGACCCAGCGGCGGGTCTTCCCCGATTCCACCTTCTGCGCCTCGGCCAGGTTCCAGAGCCCCGTCACCGTGTTCACCGTGAACAGCCCCGCCACCAGGTAGGCCGCCGGCTTGTGCACCTTCTCCGCCCAGAGCGGCGCGCCGCTCCCTTCCTCCAGCAGCTTCTGCCCCGCCAGGTACTCCAGCAGGAAGAGCGGCAGGGTGCCGTAGGAGGCAATGCGATGAATGTCGAGCCGGGTGTAGTAGCCGTCGGAGAGGGTCACCGCCCGGCGGCGCACCGTGTCGGGCAGCAGCGCCCAGGGGGCGGGAACCTCGCCGAACGGCGCCGCGCCGGTGAGCTCCACCCCGGGCGGCGCCTCGGGAACGAGCTCCCGCAGCAGGCGGGTGTTCTCCATCGTCGGCGTCAGGCTCACCAGCGCCTGCGCCAGGGCCAGGGCGGCCAGGCTCATCACATGCTCCGTCGGCGGGTGGGGATCAGTCCAGAGTAGCGGGGCCGGCGGCGTTTGTCAGGTGGCCGGCCGGCGCTACACCGCCGCCCGGGCGCTCTCCCACGGGGCCTTCTGCTTGTCGCTCTCGAACAGCCGGGCCACGTTCACCACCACGTTCTTCCCCGACTTCTTCACCGCGAACCGGTCCATGTTCCGGGTGGCGCGCCCCGACATGAAGGTGCCGTCCGGCTGGTACTTCGACTTGTGCTTGGGGCACTGGAACCGGCCGTCGCTGGCCAGCCACTTGAGGGCGGTGTTCTGGTGCGGGCAGGAGAGGTTGAAGGCGTAGACGTGCCCCTTCCACCGCACCAGGATGATCTCGTTCTTCCGGTCGATGGTGGCGCCGTCGGCGGCGGGGAGGGGGTAGCTCACCTCGTCCCCCTCCACGGCCAGCGCCTCCCCCAGGGCGAACGGCAGCGCCGCCGCCTCCCGCGCGGTGGCGGAGAAGCCCAGCATGATGGCGCCGAGGGCGGTGGTCACCCGGCCCAGGAACTCGCGGCGGCCGGTGGGCGCGCAGCCGCCGGCGCAGGCCGGTGTCTCGGGCCGCATCAACCCTCGTTGGGCAGCACGGACCGGGCCAGCACCACCGCGAACCAGAGCACCAGGCTCCCGATCGAGGCCCGGCGCAGCCGCCGCCAGCCGCGGGCGTCCGCCGGATCGCCCCGCTCGAGCGAGCGCTCCGCCCGGAGCATGGTGTAGCCGTTGGCGAGGAGCAGCGCGACGAGCGACATCTTGAGCCAGAAGGCCGGCAGCGTCACCAGCGACTCGAGGTCCGCGGCGAACATGAGCAGCCCGCTCAGTGCGGTGACGCCCAGCGCCCCCACCACGATCGGGTGGATCGCGGCGAGCTCGTGCAGCTGGCGGGCCTGGTCGGCGCCGGCCCGGGCCGCGCGCAGGGTGGCGCGGTCCGCCGCGAGGGCAAACCCGCCGGCCGTCATCATCCCGCCGAAGTGGCCGAAGTTGACCGCGCTCTGGGCCACCGCACTGGCGTTGTAGAAGTCGGCCCACGGCGCCACGGCCTGGGCCAGCTGGTGCAGGATGGTCATGGTCCCTGGTCCTGGATCTGGGAATCGGGCGGAATCACATCCGTATGGGTGGCAAACTACGGGCCGGCGGCGCGGGAGACTGTGAGGTAGCTCCCAGCGGCACAGCACCCATCCGCGTTGTAACCCAGGTCACCAAACCGGGCGGAACCCCGTGGGGCCCCGCCCGGCCAATCGCCCAATCGCCCTCCCACCCCTACGCCGATTCCACCACCACCGCCGTCCCGTAGCAGAGCACTTCCGTCACCCCGGCCATCAGCTCGCCGGCGTCGTACCGGATCCCGATCACCCCATTGGCGCCCAGCTCTTCCGCGTGCGCCAGCATGATGTTGAACGCCTCCTCGCGGGCATTCTCGCACAGCCGGGTGAACATCGTGATGTTGCCGCCGAAGACCGTCTGCACCTTGGCGCCGAAGGTGCCGAACACCGAGCGGGAGCGCACCGTGATGCCGCGGACCACGCCCAGCGTCTGGGTCACCCGGTAGCCGTCGAAGGTGAAGGCGGTGGTCGTAAACCGGTTGTCCATCGTCATGGCTGGTTCCGGGGTGAGGGGGTGGGGTAGGGAGGCATCACTGAGAATGGCTTGGGGGGCTGGGAGAGGCAACCGGTTACGGCAGTGGCACCGAATACCAACGGTTCAACAGATCACCACGGAAACACGAAATACACGGAAGGGCACGGAATGAACAAGAGTTGTTTTCCGTGTGATTCCGTGTCTTCCGTGATTCCGTGGTGGGCAGTTCCCTCGAGCCCGCCAATCACATCTGCTGTCCCATTCCGGAGCAGGCCGAAGCGAACCGGAACGCGCCGCGCTCCAGCCGCCCGGAACTCAAGTGATTGCGGGAGAAGCAGTTCGCCGTTGGCGCACCGCGGCAGGGGAGATGCGTTAGGAGGGGCCACCGAAGGTCACCAGCGTCCCCTCAGCCTGGAGTCTCCCATGCGTATCGCCCTCCTGCTCCCCGCCGCCGCCCTCATGGCCGCCTGTGCCGGCACCACCACCGAGCCCGGCACCCCCGACGCCCTCAGCAACGGCGGCGTCACCGCCGCCGCCGGCAGCCTCCGGCTCCGCTGCGAGGTGCGCGGCACCACCCGCTCCAAGGTCTCGGTGGACGGCAACAACCTGTCGCCCCGCGGCGGGATGTTCTCC
>JAEUJI010000338.1 GCA_016794805.1 Gemmatimonadota bacterium | reverse complement strand
GCCCGGAACCGGGCGATGAATCCCGGATAATTCGCCGACCGCGAGGCCGAGAGCACAGCCCAGACGCTGGTCCGCAGGTTGTCCACCGCGACCTTGAGGTCCTCCAGGCCGTCCACCGATCCCCCGCTCTTCGCCAGCTGGCCATCCACCGCGGTGAGCTGGGCCCGCAGCTGCGCGACCTGCTGCTCCAGATTCGCTTGCGTCATCACTGTTCCTCTATGGGACCGGGGTGCGTGCCGGGAGCTACAGGGTCTTGCGCACCCGCTTGAAACCCTCGCGAATTTCGTCGGCCAGCTTCCGGGCCGCGTCTCCGACGTCGTCCATTGCTTCCCGCGCCTCGGTCCCCGCGGCATCGGCCCGGAGCCGAAGCTCGGCGAGCTTGCCGTCGAGCCGGGCCCACTCGTCCCGCCCGTCTGCCTTGGCCAGGTGCAGCTTGAGCTTGAGCTCATCCCGCTCCCGCTCCAGGTCCGCGACGACCTGCCGTAACTTCTCGCGCCAGCCTGTCATGGGTCCTCCAGGGTTCGGCCGGCCCGCAGCCGGCGCCCAAAGTTACATCACTCCGAGGCCAGGTCGTAGGACATGATCACCCCGTGTTGCCCCTGCACCACCCGGGGCTCCCGGATGCGCCAGCCCTGGCGGACGTAGTACGCGGCCGCCTCGGTGGTGAACAGGTGCACCGTCTCCACCCCGAGCCGCCGGGCCTCCTCCAGGACGCGCGCCACCAGCCGGGCGCCGGTCCCCCGACGCCGGTACCCGGGGGCCACGAACACGCTGGCGAGCCACGGGCCAATCGGCGGAAAGTCCGGCATGTCCTCCGCCAGCAGGCTCGCGGATCCCACGAGGTGATGGCCATCGAGGGCGATGATCGTGGTCGGGATGGCCCGCCGGGCCTGGTGGCTCTCCAGTTCCTCCTGCGCCAGCTCGATGGGCCAGCCGGGGATCAGCTCCCCCCACTCGGCATGGTGCCATTGGGCGAGGGCCGGAACCTGTTCCGGGTGGTCGGCGAGGTAGGCGAGGCGGATCAGGGCAGGGGGCAGGCGGCGCGGGCGTACCCGTAGGTGATCGTGCGCTGGCGGTCCCGGACCGTCCCGCTGATCACCGCCACGAGGGACTCGGCGCTGACCCGGGTATAGCTGATCAGCTGAGGGAAGTCGTGGGTCAGGTTCTCGAAGGTGATGGCGCTGTCCCCCCGGGCCGCGGCGAGAAAGGCGGCCGCGGGCTGCCCGGCTGGGGCGGCCTCGAGGACCAGGCCGTTGGCCCCGGCGCGGATCAGCATCAGTTCATGACCCCGCAGGGTGTCCCGGCTCACGGTGCGGCTGAGACCGATCATGGCGCCGCCCAGCGGCGTGAGCCAGATCTCCTCGATGACCTGATCGGGTCCGGTCAGCCGCCAGCAGCCCTGCAGCCAGGCGGGCAGGGCCGCGGCGGCCTCCTGCCCTGTGAGCGGCGCCCCGGGCAGGCTGGCCGCCAGCAGCAGGCAGGCCAGCCGGAGCGCCCACTCACCGCGTGTCGTACAGGTAGCTGTTGAGCTGGGCAATGGTCAGCGCCTGCTCGGAGACCTGGTACGCCAGGAGGTCGCCGATGGTGATGACGCCGGCCAGCCCCGTCGGGCCGAGCACGGGGAGGTGCCGGATGCGGCGGGCCGTCATCAGGGCGGCGCATTCCTCCACCGTGCTCGTGGGCGTCGTGGTGGTGAGGCCGGTGGACATGACCTCGCGGACCGGGATCACGCCGGGCTTGCCCTCGGCGGCCACGACCCGGCGCATGATGTCCCGCTCGGTGAAGATGCCGAGCAAGGCACCCTGGCTGGTGACCAGCACGGCGCCGATACCCCGCTCGTTCATCAGGCGGGCGGCGTCCAGGACGGTCGTATCCGGCGTGACCGTGACGACGTTGGTTCCCTTCCGGTCCAGGATCTCGCTGACGGTGGCCATGGTGGCTCCGCGGTCGGGGGGTGCTGGCGATAGTAGCCCCCGAAACGGCAACGCGCCAGTCAGCGCCGCTACAGACGGAGGGTGAAGACCACGTCCCGTTGGGGGTCGTTGCCCACCAGGAAGGTCGTTCGCCCCGCCTCGACGAAGCCCTGCTTCCGGTAGAAGGCGATGGCCTGCGCCGCCCGCTCCCAGGTCGTGAGCCAGAGCAGGGTGGCGCCGCGCCGGCGCGCGTCGGCGATGATGGCCTGAATCAGAGACCGCCCCACCCCCCGCCCGGTCCAGGCCTGCTCAAGGTAGAGCCGCCGGAGGAGCCAGGCCCCCGCGGACGGCAGCGCCAGCGGGGGGGCTTCGGGGAGGCTCTGGGCGTATCCCACCGGCACGCCGTCCACCTCGGCGAGCAGCGTGGTCCACGCCGGATCGGCGATCTCCTCGCGCTGGCGGGCCTCACCGTAGTTGGCCGCGAGGTGGCGCGCCAGCTCGGCCGGATCGTTGAGGGCGCCGAAGGCGTCGCGGAAGGTACGGGCACCGAGCTCCGCCAGCAGGGCCGCATCCGCCGGCACCGCCGGACGGATGCGGAGCGAGTCCGGGGCGCTCACGGACGGGACTCGGTGGACGTCACCGTCGTGCCCCAGCCGTCGTACACCCCGCCGTCGGTGTCGGCGAGGCGGTTGAACCGCTCCCGCAGGGTCCGGAGGGCTCCCAGGTCGGGCACCATCTCACGGGTGGCGAAGCAGAGCCAGTCCTCGGCCGCCCCCTCGCGGGACACCTCGGTCTGGTAGCCTTCGGCTTCCAGGGTGCGCGCCGCCCGGAGCGCCGCCGGCTGGTCGGGGAAGTAGAGGAAGAACTCGATCTCATGCGGCAGGGAGAGGTTCGATCCGGCCCGGGCCAGCTCGTCGAGCGGCGCGGCGTCGGGATCTGCCACCCGCCGCGCGCGGGCCTGGGCCAGGTGCCCCCGGAGGTAGAGGTACAGCCCGAGGGCGCCTAGCAGGAGCAGGAGGGAGAGGGGCATGAGTCAGTCGGTCGGCGGGATGACCCGGCGGGCCAGTTCCAGGAATGCTTCCTCGACATGGTCCCCGGTGCGGGCGCTGGTCCGGAACACCGGCCCCCGTCGGGCCAGCGCGGCCTCGTCCTGCGCCGGCAGGACCCACTGGCCGGCGAGGTCGGACTTGTTGAGCAGGAACAGGAAGGGGATCGCCGGCGTCCGGTCGGCCACCTGCTCCTGGAGCGCGAGCGCGGCGTCGAGCGAGGCCGGCCGGGTGCCGTCCGCCACCACGAGATAACCGGCGGCGCCACGCAGGTAGCGCAGCCGGACGCTGCGGTACTCCGTCTCCCCTTCGATGTCCCAGACCACCAGCTGCACCCGGTCGGCGCCGACGGGGACTTCCTTGCGGTCGATCTTCACCCCGATCGTCGTCAGGTAGGCGTCGGAGAAGATCCCCTCCACGAACCGGCGCACCAGGCTGGTCTTGCCCACGCCGGCGGCGCCGAGGAGGCAGATCTTGCGGTCCCAGGTGGTCATGCCCGGCCCCGCGGCCGCCACTGGTACCGTTCCAGGGACACCCTGCCGCTCTCGGTCACCGTCACCCCCTCCGCGAGCAGGCGGAGGCGCTGATCGATGCCGCCGGCATCCGGGGGCAGGCTGATGCGCCCCCCGGCGTTGATGATGCGGTGCCACGGAATGCTGGTCCCTGTCGGCAGGGCGTGGAGCGCGTAGCCGACCTGTCGTGCCGCTCGACCCAGCCCTGCCAGGCGGGCCACCTGCCCGTAGGTCGCCACGGATCCGCGCGGCACCCGGCGAACCACCGCGGCGATGCGGCCGTAGGTCGTGGACGGGCGGCGCATGGGCGGGCTCAGGGGTGCCGTGGCGCCGGCGTCACGCCACCGCCCGTTCCACGATCCGTCGCAGATGATGCGACGTGTGGTACACCGTGAAGGCGAGCATCTCCCGTACGGTCAGCGGGCCGAGCAGCGGGTGGGGCAGCGCCAGGCCATCCAGCGCGGACTCGGGCCAGCGGCCGATCGCATTCTGCAGCTCGACGGTGACCCGGGTCCACTCGGTCAGGATCTCCCGGCGACGCTCCCCCGGCGCGGCGGGCAACGGCTCGGCCGCGGGCACGAACCGGCCGCTGGCCCGCCCGCCTGCCGCGAGCGCCGCGAGGTAGTGCTCCCGCATCTCGGTGAAGCTCCGGGACCGGCCGGGCCCGCCGCCGAACCGCAGCCGCAGCATCCAGCGGGGGAGGCGGAGGCCCTGGGCCAGGGGGGCGCTCGACTGGGTCAGGTGCCGGACATGCTCGGCGGGAGACCAGGCGGCACCCTGCGGGGCGAAGAACTGGGAATCCGGCAGCGCCGCCAGCGCGGCGCTGCCGGCGGCCAGGAGGGCGCCCAGGGCATTACTCAGCTCCGTCCCGGAATGCGGGGTGCCGGTCTCGAAGGCAGGGGGCATCGGGTCAGTATATCCCGCGAACGGGAGGGAGGCCAGCGAATCGACCGGCGTCAGAGGTGCAGTTCGTACACCAGGTACAGGTCATCCCGCCGGTAGCCCAGCGACAGATACAATGCCTGTGCCTCGTGGTTGTCCCGCGCGGTCTGCAGGAAGAGGCCGGTCGCGCCGGTCGCCCGCGCGTGGGCGGTGGCGCGCTCCATCAGCGCCCGCCCCACGCCGAGGCGCCGTCCGGCGGGGGCCACGAAGAGGTCGTTGAGCAGCCAGAGGCGACCCGGCCGGGTCCCCGCGGAGGAGAAGACCGGATAGAGCTGCACGAACCCGAGCCCGGCTCCGTCGCGCTCGGCGAGGAAGATCACGGAGTCCTGGAGCCCCAGCCGGTCCGCGATGAACTCGCGGGCGACGATCGGGTCCGCCGGATTGTGGTAGAACTGGCGGTAGCCGTCGAACAGCGGCGCCACCAGGTCGAGGTCCGCGGGAGTGGCCTGGCGGATCTGCATGTGAGACTCGCGGGTCAGGGTCGGGCCCCGATGCGGCCAGTGAGGGGCCAGGTCACGGGCCGCGGCTGCTCCGCGTCGCCCCAGGCCTGGGTCAGGGCGGGCAGCAGGAGTTCCAGCGGATTCGTCCTCCGCTCCCGCCGGTAGCGCTGCACCGCGGACCAGGTGGCGAGATAGTCCCGGAACTCCGCCAGGGTCCACTGCTGCCGCATCTCCATGGCCGGAAAGGGCTGGTCCGGGAATGGAAAGCCCAGGTCGCGATACCCCGTCTCGATGTGGCGCCGCTCCGGGGGCCAGTACGGACCGACGATCTCGTGGTAGAACCGCTCCACCAGGCCATCAATCTCGGGCGTAACACGGCTGAGGCCGTAGCACCAGAGGACCAGCACCCCGCCGGGTCGGAGGACCCGGGCGGCCTCGGCGTAGAAGCGCCCGAGATCAAACCAGTGCGCCGCCTGGGCCGCGCTCACGAGATCCACGGAACCGCCGCTCAGGCCGCTCTCCGCCGCTGTCCCGACCCGGTACTCTACCCGGGGGTGGGCCGGGGCCTCTGCCAACTGGGCCGCGCTCGGGTCGGTGGCGACCACCCGGGAAAAGCACTCCGCCAGCCCCAGCGCCGCCTGGCCGCTTCCGGTCCCCGCGTCCCATGCCAGGTCCCGGCCCGGTGCGCGTGCCGCGAGCGCAGGGAAGAGCTCCGCGGGGTAGTGCGGTCGGGCGCGGGCGTAGGCCGGCGCATGTCCGGAGAAGTGGTCGTGGAAGGACACGGGCGCCTCGGAGCCTGGTCAGGAGCCGGGCCGGGTACGATCGCCCAGCTCCGCCAGCAGCCCCCGAATGTCGAGTGGCCGGGTGTACATCGCGATCTCCCCCGTCGGGCCCCGCGGCCAATCGGATTCCGGCCGGTCCCAGTACAGCTCCACGCCGTTCTCGTCCGGGTCCCGCAGGTAGAGCGCCTCGCTCACGCCATGATCGGCCGCTCCATCGAGCGGATGGCCTGCCGCCTGCAGCCGCTGGAGGGCGTCGGCCAGCTCTCGACGGGTGGGGTACAGGATGGCGTGATGGTAGAGGCCGGTCCGGCCCGGGGGGGGAGCCGTCCCGCCCCGGCTCTCCCAGGTGTTCAGGCCGATATGATGGTGATACCGGCCGGCGGCGAGGAAGGCGGCCTCCGCCCCGAATCGCTGGGTGACGGCGAAGCCGAGCACGCCGGAGTAGAACGCGATCGCGCGCTCGAGGTCGGCCACCTTGAGGTGGACGTGGCCGATGCGGACGTCAGGATGCAGGGGGCTGGTCATGGTGCGGCTCGCGAACGCGGAGTCAGGGGAGGATATCCGGGGCGCCGCGGCGGGCGATCCACGCCCCGAGGCCGGTGCCCACGACGCCGCCAACGACCCCGTGCCAGACCGTCCCCAGGCGGCTGCCGAACCACCAGCCGATCGCCGCGCCGGCAAACGGGGCCAGCAGCGCGAGGAGTTCGGGGAAGGAGGGCAGCACCGATTCTGAGGGCCCCGCCGGCTTGGAAGGGGCGCGGCGGTGCATCTTCCTGGCGGGACGCTGCGGCGTGGGCATCCGGGGAAGGTGCCACGATTACCGGCACGACGCCACCACAGGCGCGTCAGTGGTGCCGGGCGCCGAAGCGGAGGCTCGCGGTTGCCAGGAAGACCTCGCGCAGGAAGCTGAGGTAGCCGCCGATCAGGGCGACCATCGCCAGGATGAAGAGGCCCGCCAGCAGGACGGTCAGCTCGAGCCCCAGGATCGCACCGATGAACAGGCCGGCGATCAGCAGGCAGATGAGGAGGGCGCAGGCGGTGCAGAGGGTGATGGCGCGGTTGACCAGGGCGGCACGCCGGGACAGGGTGTGCAGCTCGGTGGCGGCCACCTCGTGGGTGGTCCCGGTGGTGACGGGGAGCGACGCCTCCAGCGTCCGCGCCCGGTCGATGATCCGCGCCAGCCGGTTGACCAGGACGCCGAGCGTCACGCCGACGCCGGAGAGGAGGAACACGGGCGCCACGGCGAGCTGGATCACGTGCGGGATGTCGAACTCCCCTCCCGCCAGCTGTCCGATCATGCCGTGGCGCCCGGGGCGGGGATCAGCCGCGGGGCAGCTTCGGGGCCTTGCCCGTGCGGGTCACCGCATCGAGCCAGGCTTCCGCGGCCGCCAGTGCCTTCTGCTTCCCGCCGTACTTCACGTCGCTGAAGTAGGCGCGGAACTTCGGCCGGTAGCCGGTCTTGGTCAGCTTGTACGCCAGCCGTACCATGTAGCCGGTGGCCCGCTCATAGTCGAGCCGGATGATCCCGGGTGAGAGACGGCGGCCCTCACGGGCGCGCGGAAGGGGCACCTTGAGCTTCGTGGGCCGGGAACGCTTGGGAGTCTTGGTCGCCTTCATCTCGACTACCTCATGGGGGGAGAGTGGCAGCAGTAGTATGCACAGGTTCCCCGGCTGGCGGAAGGCACCCGCCCCCGGTTCCAACTAGCGGGGAACTTCGGTCAGCGGCCCGACCACCGTGGTCCACGGCCGCACCCGTCAGGCGGTGACCAGCCCATGCCGAACATAGGAGTCGGATTGGGCGAATCGTTCTGCCGTCTCGGGGCCGGGGCCCCGGAACAGGAGCACGGCCCCGTCTGCCGGGTCCGCCGGCGCGCTCCCGAGCACCAGGTCCCCGCGCGCCACCGCCGCGTCCGCCAGCGCCAGGTGCTCACCCAGGTACGCGGCGCGGCGGGCGAGGTGCTCCGGGACCACGTCATAGACCCGGAGGGAGTGCATCGGCGCCGTCAGGGCTGGGTCCCGAGGCCGGGCGCCGAGTCCGGGCCGAGAATGGCGGGCGGCTCCGACGCCCGGTCGGCGACGACGACTGCGATCGGGAGGCTGGCGGAGGTCCCGAGGCGGCGGAGTGTCCCGTCAGGCTCACGTCGCAGGATCGTCACCTCGAGCCGGCCGGTGCGACGGGTTGGCCGCAGCAGCGCGGCAACACGACCCGCGGGCAAGTCGAGCTGGAACGGGGTCCGGTCCCGCCGTCCCTCGAGGGGCCAGCTCTCATCGGGGAAGATCGCCCAGTCCACCTCCACTCCCTCCCGGTCCCCGGTCGTCACCCGTACTACGTAGGATGCGGCGGGTGCCTGGGCCGCGGAGGAGGTCCCGCCCGGGTGCGCCACGGGGGCGCAGGCCAGCGCCAGCAGGAGGAGGAGCGGCGGGACACCGGGAGTTCGCATGACCGGACCGGGGTGGAGGGGGCGGGGCAGGCGCGTCCTCGAAGGTAGGTAGCCGTCCCGGAAGCCGGAAGCGTCCGTCCCTGGCGCTAGCGGCCGTCGAGCCCGGCGGTCGCGGCGCTGAATTCCTCCCAGCCCCGGGAATCCACGTGCTGGTACTCGCGCCAATGCGAGATCCGCCCCTCCTGGAGCCGGATCAGCGCCACGCCATGATAGCGGCTGGTGCCCTCGTAGCTGTACTCTGCCGCACCGAGCTGGCGCGCCTCATCGAACAGTACCGCGTGCCACGCGGTGCGCTGGGGCAGGCCATCGTCCGCCGTGAAGAAGGCCAGGAGCTCCTCCCGGCCGTGGAAGGCGTAGCGGAGCGGGTCGGCGTAGCGGACGTCGGGGGTGAAATGCTCGGCCGCCGCGGGGTAGTCCCGCCGGGACCAGCAGGCGGCGAGGTGCTCGAGCAGGGCCTGGAAGCCCGCGAGCCGCATCAGGAGCCGACCCGGGTCATCCGGTAGGTCCGGGTACGCGGGGGATCCCCGCTTCCGGGCCAGGTCAGGCTCGCGGTCCAGCCGTCGTGACCCCCCGGGGTCCAGTCGAAGCTGTTGCCCGCGCCATGCTCCGGCTCGAAGTGGATCCCGCCGCTGTCGAACCGGGTCGCCACCCAGGACGCCGGACCGCCGACGACCCGGGCCGCGCCCCCACGCCAGCTCACTACCCCGCTGTCGCCGGCCTGGCGGAAGGTCGAGTCGGTGTAGGTGAAGCTGCGGATGGTCGAATCATCGAGGAAGAGATAGCTCTCGAAGAACGGCGGGTCCCCATCCTCGGCGCCCCGCCAGTTTCCCTGCAGCCAGCGCAGCCCCTGGAACTGTTCCAGGGTCACCACGGCCGGCGTGGGAAGGCCGGGCGCATCTCCCGCGTCCCCCCGGCAGGCGCCAAGCGCCAGGGAGAGGGCGAGCAGCGCGGGTATCGGGCGGATCGGGATCATCGGGAGGTCAGGAGGTTCGGCATTGTTGGGGGCTGAAGGGTCCGTCGGGGCGCGGTCACTCGGTCGCGATCAGGATCCTGCCGCTCGGGTCCACGCTGCGCACCAGCGAGATGATACCGTCCATCGCGGGCTGTGTCGAGTTGTACCGGCGGCCGTCGAGCAGGACCACCGTCACCCGGCGGTCCCGGCGCTGCATCACGGCGCGGACCGACTCCGGCGTGGCCCGCACCAGCTCCTCCAGCCGCTCCCAGGAGACGGTCGTGTCCATGCCGCTGTCGAAGACCGATGAGGATCCGGCGCCCCGGGCCGCGGCCGTGCTCTCCGCCACGGCGGCGGAATCGAGGGTGGCGTCCCCGCGAGTGGCGCGGCCCACGCGCTCGCCCAGTCCGGAACAGGCGGCGAGCAGGAGTACCACCCCGAGGGCCCGCGTCATCCCACGCCCTCGGGCGGGGTCACCGCAGGCAGCTCCAGATGGGGCGTGCGATCCGACACTCGCTGGGCCCGGAGCGCGGTGGTGATCGCCCGGGCCGCGGCCCGGCCCAGCTCCCGGTCCCCCCGGGCCAGCCAGAGGCGGACCACCCCACCGGCCTCCCCCGGGACGATACGGAGCAGGTCCACTTCCCAGGCTTCCAGCTCCAGCCGCGGTCGCCACCACCCGCCGCGAAACTCGGCCCGGCGCAGGTACGCCGCCGACAGCTCCATCTGCTCCGAGGGGAGGGACAGGGTCCGGGAGCTGACGTCGAGGGCTGACACCTCGTCCACCGAGGCGGAGCCGGCCCACTCCAGCCGCAGGATCTCGCCGTCGAACCGCAGCATGCCGTGAAACTTGAAGCTGCGGGAAATGACGTTGACGCCCTCGAAAGTGTCCTCTCCGGGCACCTTCAGGCGGAAGGGGAGCGCGTGCATGCGGGAGGAATCTAACGGCATCGCTAGCCCTTCACATAGGAGCGCTTCTCCGCGACCCGCCCGTCGCGCACCCGGAACAGGTCCACCCCGCGGACGTGCCCGGGCCCGCCGTCCCGTACCCAGTGATAGACCCAGCGCACCACGGCGCGGTCGCCGACCGCAAACGCCTCCTCGGTCTCGAAGCGGGCCGCGGGGGAGCGGGTGAAGAACCCCTCCCAGAACTGCCGTACCGGCCCCTGGCCCACCAGGCGCTCGCCATCGGGCGGCGGGCGGGTGCTGTCGAAGAGGCAGTCGTCGGTCATCATCGCCATGATGGCGGGGACGTCGTGCCGGTTGAAGGCTGCGTTGAACGCGTCCACGATGGCCAGCGTCCGCGCTGCATCCGGGTCGGTGACGGCTGGCGGCATGCCTCCCTCCCTGGTGAGTCACGTGGCGCGTCCGGGGCCCTGGTGCTCCTGCAGCGCAAGCCAGCAGAGCGTGCAGCCGACGGGAAGCGCCAGCCCGATGACGTCGGCGCTGCTCCAGAAGATCGCGCCGCGGAGCCGCGCCGCCACCGGGACGCCGGCCCGGAGCCCGAGCAGCGCGAGCGGCAGCCAGGCCCCGGCCAGGCTGGCCAGCGCCACCCCCGCCAGTGCCCGCTCCCGCGGCCAGCGCCACGCGAAGGGCGCCAGCAGCAGCGCGGCGGCGAAACCTCCGCCCAGCATCCAGTACCCGTCGAACAGGCGCAGCACCGGGTCCGATTCGACGATCGCCGTCCAGACTGCAAGGCCCAGCGCCAGGATCCCGGCACCCGCTGCCACCACCCGCCCGGCGCGACGCGAGGCCATCATGGCACCGGACGCGCCGAGGCGAGCTCGGGGATCGCGGTGGGGCCGATGCTGCCGCCCTCTCCGGTGACGGCGCGCCGATGGTAGTCCACCTGGCCAAGGTGAAAGGCGCAGTGCCCCGCGAGGTGGATCAGGAAGTCCCCCGTTACCAGTCGCGTCCCCGCCACCGGCTGCGGGTAGGCCGCGGCCATCCGCGCGGCGGTCAGTGCCGGGAGGGTCCGGTGCAGCATGGATTCGGTCTCCGAGAGGAGCGCGAGGAGCGCGGCACGGGAGACTGGCGGGGCCCCAAACTCGGCGGCGCGATCGCGCCGGTAGCCGCTCCGCCCCAGCTCCGCGCCAACGAAGTGCTGGAGATTGCCGCACACATGGCGGATCAGGGCCCCGGCGGAGTTCGGCAGTCCCGGGAGGAGGGCCCAGGGCGTGGCGTCGTCGGGGTAGCTTTCGACCTCGCGCGCCAGGGCCCGCAGGTCACGCCGCAGAATGGCGGTGAGGGATTCGCCCAAACTGGGTGCGTCCACCCCCTCAACTGAGGACCCGCCGATCGGCTGCAGGCTCACAGATGGCTCGAGTGCGGGGTGGGTCGGCTCACCAAGGGCGGCATCGGTTTTCAAGATAGCGCCGTGGATTCCTCCCGAAAGTGCGCCCGGTTCCGGCGCCTGAGCCTCCGGGCCGCCGGGATCAGGTAATCTCCCCCGTCGCCGAGACCGCGGTCGCCATGGATGCCACCGCCAACTCCGGCTCCGCGCCACAGGAGGAGAGGAAGTTTCTCGCCAGGCGACGGAGTTCATCCCAGTCGGTGTATTCGTAGTCCCGCGTGACATCCGTCACGCCGCCGGCCTTCCGGGCGATACGCCGCATCACCCAGCGCCGCAGGAAGCCGTACCGGGAGTAGCTCAGGGCGCCGGCCACGCTCTTCATCGCGCGGGGACGCCACCCCGTCGCGCGCACGAAGCGGGTCAGGATCCGCTCGAGTTCCCGGTGCACCGCCGGATCCTGCTGCAGCACCGACAGGCAGACGGCCAGGAAGATGTGGGGCCGTGCACTCAGCGCCTCCCGGTGCTGCCGCACCCAGCGGACCAGGCGGCGCTGAAACCCGCCGGCGTGGATGGAGCCGGCAACGATGACGCCGTCGTACTCCGAGAGCTCCGCCGGCCCGGGCGCCGCATCCGCCGCCACGAGCGTGACGCCGGCCCCCAGGCCGCGCAGTTCGGCGTCGAGGAACTTCATGATCTTGGCCGTCTGGCCGTCGGTGGTGCCATAGAAGAGCAGCAGGCGTTTCACGGTGGCCTCCGCAGCTGGAAGATGATGCCTGGTTCCAAGCTAGGAGCCGTGCCGGCGCCAACCATGAAGCGCGGATGAAGGTCCGTTCGGCTCACCCGCCAGCGAGGAGCCGTGCATCCAGCGTCATCGGGACGGCGGAAAGCGCCTTGGAGATGATGCACCCCGTCTTGGTCGCTTCGGCCAGGCGCTGGAATTCCGCCGCCGCGATGCCCGGGACCACCCCCCGGGTGACCAGGTCGATGCCCGTGATCCCGAAACCCTCACCGACCTTCCGCAGGTGGACCGTCGCGGTGGTCGTCACGCTGGTCGGCGTGTGTCCCGCCAGGGACAGGGCCAGCGAGAGCGCCATCGAGAAGCACCCCGCGTGCGCCGCGCCCAGCAGTTCCTCGGGGTTGGTGCCCGACCCGCTCTCGAACCGGCTGGTGAAGGAGTACGGGCCCTCGAAGGCCCCGCTGCCGACCCGGATGCTGCCCTTGCCGGACTTGAGGTCCCCGGTCCAGCGGGCTTCCGCGGTGCGATCCATGTTCGCCTCTTCAGGAGGAGGGTTGGTGGCTGGGATTCGAACGGTAAAGCAGTTGCGGGCTACCGTCGAGCCGCAGCTCGCGGTCCTTGAACATCCCGGCCTTGGTGAGCACCCGGTGCGACGCGAGATTGGCCGGGTGGGTCACCGCGACGATGGAGCGGAGGCCGAGGCCTTGGTGGCCGATTCGGAGGCAGGCAAGGGTGGTCTCGGTGGCCAGCCCACGGCCCCAGAATGCAGGGTGAAAGCTGTAGCCGGTCTCCACCTCATCCACCCCGGCGATGTCGAGGTGCCTGAGCAGCGCCCGGCCCGCCACCTCGCCCGTCTCTCGGAGCCTGAGGATCCAGAGCCCGAAACCGTGTTCCTCCCAGTGCCGCAGGTTGCGCTCGAGGTAGGTGGCGGACGCCGCCGCATCCCGGACCCCGCCGAGATATTCCATCTGCACCGGGTCCTGGTGCATGCGATGCACCTCCGGCAGGTGCTCGGGGACCAGCCGTTCCGCCAGCAGGCGGGTGGTCTCGAACCGGTCGAGGGGCGGCGTCATCTGGCCGGGTGGGGAGTGGGGTCGCGTGGCATGCGG
>JAEUJI010000284.1 GCA_016794805.1 Gemmatimonadota bacterium | reverse complement strand
GGCCGGCGTCATCGTCGGCCAGTTCACCGACATGCAGCGCGGCGCCGGCGATGGCGGCGCACTCCGGTTCGACGAGGTGCTGGAGACCTACCTCCTCCCCCTCGGCGTGCCGGTGGCGTACGGCTTCCCCTTCGGCCATGTGGATGACCAGTGGACCCTGCCCCTCGGCGTCCGCGCCCGGCTCGACGCGGGGCGGGGCACCGTGGAGCTGCTGGAACCAGCGGTCGGCTGATGGCGACCCCGCGGCTCACCAGCCACACCCTGGCCGGGGCGCTGGGACCGCTGCTGGTGGACCTGCGGACCAGCGACCGCGCCCACCCGCGGCCGGCGGTGCTGATCGTGCATGGGTTCAAGGGGTTCAAGGACTGGGGGATGTTCCCCCCCTTCGCCGACCGGGTGGCGCGCGCCGGCTTCACGGCGGTCTCGGTGAACCTGAGCGGCAGCGGGGTGGATGCCAGCGGGGAGTTCAGCCTTCCCGAGCGCTTCGGGCGGAACACCTACTCCGCCGAGCTGGCGGATCTCGCCGCCGTGCTCGACGGCCTGCACGGCGGATCGCTGGAGATCGCGCCACCCAGCCATGTCGGGATCGTGGGGCACTCGCGGGGCGGGGGAGTGGCGATCCTCGCCGCCGCGCGCGACGCCCGCATCCACGCCCTGGTGACGTGGGCGGCCATCGCCGACGTGCACCGCTGGCGCGGGCGGGAGGCGGAATGGCGCGCGGCCGGCACCCTCCAGATCGTCAACGCCCGCACCGGCCAGGTGCTTCCGCTCTACCCCAGCCTGCTGGATGACGTGGAGCGAAACCCGGTGGCGCTGGACATCCGCGCCGCCGCCGCGCGCCTCACCCAGCCCTGGCTCCTGCTGCACGGCGCCGAAGATGAGGCCGTGCCCATCGTCGAGGCGGACGCCCTCGCCGCTGGCTGGCGTCCGGAGCAGCCGCGCCGGCGGGTCACCATCGCGGGCGGCGGACACACCTTCGGCGCCGTGCATCCCTTCGCCGGGATGACGCCCGCGCTCTCCGAGGTGTTCGACGAGAGCCTGAACTGGCTGGGGAGATACCTCTAGTCGCTCAGGAACTGCACGACACGGATGCACGGAAAAACGGAAGCGGTACGGAAGCGCACCACGCGTGTACCGCAGATACCCAATCGCCCAATCGCCCAATCGCCCAATCGCCTAATCACCGCTCTCAGTGCCGCCCCAGCTGCGCCAACCGCGCCCGGATGCTGTCCGCCACCGGGCGGCGTGACGCGGCCGGCGCCGCGTAAAGAGTAAGGAAGCGGCGCCAGGCGTCGGCGGCGGCGGCGGTATCCCCCACCGCCAGGGCGGCCCCGCCTTCCTCCCGGAGTCGCGTCGCCAGGTAGGGGAGCCCGGTCCGGTGGTGGTACTGCCGGCGGCGGTAGGCATCCATCGCCCGCGCCGGCTCGCCCAGCCGGAGCCAGAGCCGCGCCAGGGTGATGGTCGAGGGATCGCGGACGTCCACGTCCGGCGCGGCCAGCGCGATACTGTCGAGCCGCAGCACCAGGCCGCGCGCGTCGGGACGGCCGGCACCGCCGGCGATGATCGCGTCGAGCCGGGCGGCGCAGAGCAGCTGGTTCTCCGGCGCCCACCAGGGCAGCTCGGCCCCCGTGGTGTCCCGCAGCGCCGTCGCGATGCGGGTGGCGACCGCGGCGTCGCCCTGCCAGGCGCGCCACTCCGCCGCCGCGCAGGCCTTCCACAGGTGCAGCGCCCGCGGCTCCCCCCGCGCCGGGGCCGGCCGCTCCAGGTACGGCGCGAACCGCCGGGCAATGCCCTCCCCGGCGACGGTATCGCCATCCCCGTAGAGGGCATTGAGGATGTGCGCCGCCAGCTGCGCGTCCTCCCCGGGGCTCCGGTTCCCGAGCGCCTGCGCCGCGTCCCGCGCCTCCTCCGGTCGCCCACGGTTGAGCGCCAGCTCCATCGCGAATGCGAGGGTCTCCACCTGGTCGTCCCGCTGCAGCGGGCGGCTCTGCATGATGCCGAGGGCGCTCACGGCGTCATCCAGGCCGAGGTCGTCCAGCTGCGACACCCCGACGATCCGGCCGAGACTCGCCGCCGGCATGAGCGGGAAGCGGCGCCGGAGCGACGCCAGCAGCCGCGCGTCCCCGCGGCTCCGGGCCCGGCGCCAGCGGATGTAGTCGGCCAGGTCGCTCGCGGAATCGCGGGCCAGGAAGAGCGCGGCCGCCGCCTCGACCACGGCGGTGTCCCCCCGGGCGGCGCCCAGCTCGAAGAGGTGGCTCACCGGCGGCGCGTAGCTCGAGTCGAGCGCCACCGCCCGGGCAAAGGCGCGCTCGGCCAGCGCCGCGGAGCCGACGATGCCGAGCACCGGGCCCCGGTGCATCAGGATGTCGCCGTACTCGTACCAGGCCTCAGGGCGGCCGGGCTGGAGCTGCACCGCGCGCTCCCAGGCGGTGAGCCGTTCCCGCCAGGGCGACACCGACGGATAGCGCGGCCCCGCCAGCGCCGTCAGCAGCGCGCGGTCCGCGGCGCCCAGGCGCTCCCGCGCCGCCCACCCGAGCCGGAGGCCGCGCTGCCGCTCCGCCTCCGCCGTCGGGTACCACAGCCCGGCGACGGCCAGCCCCACCGCCGCCGGCCCGAAGGTCGAATCCGCCGCCACCGCTTCCTGAAAGCGCTCGAACGCCTCCGCGTACCGGCCGGCGCGGTAGGCCTGTTCTCCCTCGAGGTAGGCGCGCACCGCGCGAAGCGGCGTGCCGGCCAGCAGCGGGTAGCGTCCGGCCATCCCGCCCGCTTCACCAGAGAGCAGCTGCGCCGCGAGCTGGTCCACCAGCTCGGGGAGGCTGTCGGTCGGCCCTTCGGCGGTGCCGCGGGCCCGGAGTTCGCCGCTCACCGCGTCGTACGCCGCCACCTGCAGCATCAGCCGTGAGGCCCGGCCCACGATTCCCCCCAGCAGCACCCGCCCGGCGCCGAGCTCCCGCGCCAGCCGCGCCGCCGCCTCCGGCCCCAGTTCCGCGGTATCGCCCGCCACGCGCCGCCAGGCGTTGAGCGCGGTCCGCGGATCCACCGCGCCGAGACTCCCTTCCTCGCCGGTGAGCTTCGCCGTGAGCAGGTCCACCATCCCCTCGCGGAGGTACTGGAGGGCGGGGTCCGCCCCGGCGACCCGGAAGGGGAGAATCACGAGGGCGTGCGCGGTGGCCGCGGGTTTCCGGTCCCGGGAACGGGTGATGGTCCAGGCCGCCAGCAGGAGCAGGCACAGGATGGCCGCGGCGGCAAGGGATCGCGGGATCCCGCGCGGGCGGGCGGATGGCTTCGCCTCCGTCGGCACGCCAACGGGCAGGGCGGGGGGCGACGGCGGCGCCTGCACCGCCGGCTCGGTGAGGGGCCGGTTGCGGATCGCGGCGGCCAGCGCTGAGAGGGAGGGGTCGGGTTCGAGCTCGAGCTCACGCCGGATCCGCCCGGCAAAGGCCTCGAACTCCGCGAGCGCGCCGGCCCGGTCCCCACCCTGGTCCAGCAGCCGCATGCGCCGGCCGACCAGGTCCGGATCGAGGGGACTCACGGCCAGGCCCCGCGCCACCCAATCACCCGCCTCGCGGAGCCTGCCTGCCGCCGCCGCCTGTTCGGAGAGGGTGCGGGAGGCGCGGAGCGCCAGCCCCCGGAGCTCTTCCCGCTTTCCCTCCAGCCAATCCATGAACTCCGGCGCGCCGGACAGGTGGAACCCCGGCAGCAGGTCGCCCCGGTAGGCGTCAAGCGCCGCCTGCCAGCGGCCGGCCAGGGCGGCTTCGAGGAAGCCCGTGGCGTCGCAGGCGAGGACCTCCGGCGCCAGCCTCACCTCCTCCGAACCCCGGTTCATGATGCTGTCGCCGCCCAGCGCCCGGCGCAGCCGGTGCAGGCTCTGGCGCAGGGAGTTGCGCGCCCGCTCCTGGTCCGCGTCGGGCCAGAGCAGGGCCACGATCCGGTCCCGCCGGTGCCAGGTCGCCGGCCCCTCCAGCGCCAGGTATACCAGCAGCGCTACCCGCTTGGGTTGCGCCAGCAGCGCTTCGGCCTCGGCTGGGTCCTCCAGTCGAAGCGCAAGGCCGCCAAGCAGTTGCAGGGATTTCACGGAGTCAGTTCGGCCGGGAAGCGGAGGATGCGAGACACGATTAACGGCTGGGACACAAGGCACTAACACCCGGGGAATAAGCTACGCGCCGTCCGGTGTCCGGGTAAGCCGGGCCCGCCGAACGGCGGTGGTTCAACCCCTCTAGAAGGAGTCCTCCGATGCCTGCCCTGTCCCGATTCACCTCCTCGATTGCCTGCGGGGTCCCCGCGATCGCGCTCGCCCTCCTCGCCGCCTGCAGCGACAGCGGCGGTTCCAGCAACGGTGGCCCGGGCGCCGATACCGTCTCTTCCTTCCTCGGCATCATCTCCAGCGACGATGCCGCCGAGAGCGGCGCCATCAGCATCACGATCTCGACCCCCAACCCGGCCCCGCCGGTGCCCACCAGCTTCTCCTATGCCGTGGTCCCCGCGGAAGGCTCCGTGACCGTGCTGGGCGGTTCGAGCGTGGACCTGACCGGCACCTACGACGACGGCACCAAGGCGGTCACCCTGACCGGCGGCGGCTATTCCTTCGCCGGGGTCTTCGACGGCAGCAACCGGCTGGAGGGGACCTACACCGG
>JAEUJI010000269.1 GCA_016794805.1 Gemmatimonadota bacterium | reverse complement strand
CGTAAGCCGAGGTCTGACCAGGTGAGCGGGAGAACGTAGATTTGCACGGGCTAGCCACATTCGCAGCAGTGGGGACGCAAGCAACAAGACACAATGCTGTAGAACGCCTGCGCATGACCTGCGTGGCGCGGCGCGTTCAGGGAACTCGACTGCCCGCCAGATGGGTGTGCCAGCATGAGACAAACCGCAGCCGCGTCCCGACGGTATCCATGCGCTGGTGAGGCTGCGGCATCGTACGGAGTCAGGAGCCGATCCGCCAGGCACGGCCCAGCCTCAGCGGTAATCGTCGCGCGGCGGATGGAACACATCGAGGACGGCGCTCGCGGTGAGGGCGCGCGCGGAATGGCGCTCATGTGGTGCGATGTAAAGCATCTGACCTGGTCGCAGAACGTGCGTGACGCCGGAGACGGTAAGTGCGAAGGAGCCACTAAGCAGCAGGGTCCACTGCTCGTGCGGATGGGAGTGGTCGGGGAGGACGGCGCCGGGAGCGATGTCAACACGGCCCTGGGTAATGTGGTCCGAGTGCACATAGCGGCCGAGGTAGCCCGGCGCGACCTCACGTGGCGCAACGTTGGTGAAGTCAAGTAGCCTCATGGAACCTCCACGTAGCCAGCGACGGTGCCGCCCGCGCGGAGCCCCGCGCCGATCGGCCGGTCAGACTGCATTGGCGGGTGAGACGGCAGTGCGCCTCACGCGCCGGAGACTCGTGCACGCCCGATCGGACCGAGATGAGTTGCCTGAAAACTCGTTGGCCACTTCAGCCCATACCCCAACAAACGATCCAAGCCAATATGCGCGCTCCAGATGAGCGCGACCGCCAGCCACACGTCGCTCCACCAACATACCGCCAATGCCCCGAGGAGGGCTGGCCCGATGTACGTATGAACAAGATTGTAAGCGGCTGCACCGACGCGGGGACCGCGTAGATAGCCAAGCATGGAGAGATCGGGCACCAGGAATAGGAGAGCGAACAGCACCCAGCCTTGGTGACTCCACTGCGCATAGCCCGCCACGCTCACGCCAAAGGCGGCAAGCCCCTCCACACGCAGGAAGGTTCGGATCGAACCAGATGCCGGATCCATGCGGTCCTCCGATGCTCTGCTGTCGTCTACCAAACTGCGCCTGACCTGCGGGCGCCGGCTCGGTCCTCAGACCCCGCCCGGGCAGGACGGGCGGCCTCACACATACACCCTCCGACGGCCGCGTCCCGACAGGGTCCATGCGCTGGTTAGGCCCGCCCGCCTCTGGCCCCCGAACCCGCGGGTCAGGGACGGCTCAGCGCGACGACGCTGGCCAAGGCGCCGAGTGCCAGCACGAGTGGGGTGTAGACCAGCGTATCGAGCCGGGCGAAGGGGGTGCCGCGGTACCGCTTGAAGAGGCCGACGTAGCGGAAGTCGCCAATCCCACGCAGCACCAGGACGATGGCCACGCCGGCGGTCCCAACGACCCGCCAGAGCGGGGGGAGCCATCCGGGGCCCTCGCCGGCCTGTTCGATGAGGAGAAACGCGGCCAGGAGGAGGAGGAGGGCGACCCCCAGGCTTGCGGTGACACCGGGTTGGAGGACCGGAGAGCCATCGGGGCCGGTCGGAAGGGCAGCCGGGAAGATGCCCCGGGGGCCGAACGCCCAGTAGACGTGAATCACGGCGATCACCGTGAGGACGGCGGCCCCTACGAAAGCCAGGGTTGCAAGCATCGCGATCCTCGAACCCGTTCGGGTAGCGGGGTGGTGTGGGGCCTGACGCCCGCGCATGACGTGGAGGGCGGCGGCGCGTTCAGGGAACCTTACCGTCCGCCGGCGGGTCGTGCCAGTGCCGCGACAACGGGCGGCCGCGCCCCGACTGGTCCATGCGCCGGTTAGGCATCCGTAGCAGGGACGACCGGGGCCCCGCGACAGCGAGCTGGGCACCCGGGCCAGCTGGTGCCCCGGTACCGCCCGAGAAGGGTCCCCAGGAGCCAGGCTGCGGGAAAGAGCAGGGCCCGAACCGGCCCGTTCAGAACCAGGACTGTCTGGGTGTGGCGATGCCGCAGCGCCGCGTGCGCGAGGTAGATCAGCGGCGGGCGGTTGGGTGGTCCCGCGTTCAGGATCTCGAAGATCGCCTGCAGATAGGAATCCAGGTCCACGACGGGTCGGGCCCGGCCTTCGAAGGCGAGGGGCACCTCCCCCTGATTCCACCACCGATGGGCGGCGCCGCGCGGCAGCACGACCGACTCGCCGGGGCCGGCGTCGAGACGGCGGCCCTCCACCTCGACGGACAGGGTGCCGGCGGTGACGGTACCCTCCTCGTCCTCCTGGTGGTGGATGTGGCGCGGAGGCCCCTCTTGATGCGGGGGCAGGGTGCCGCGGAGCTCCAGGGTGACCTCGCCGTCCTGGTGGCGCCGCCGGAGCTCGAGGACTTCGCCTGTATGCCTATTCTCGAGGCGCAGGGACGGCGTTGAATGGCGGCTCACGATCGGGGGGCGATTGAAGGATGCATGACGACCTGGAGGTAACCCTCGCGGGCCTCTCCGCGTGCCTGCGCGATGGCTTCAGCCATGATGCCGTCGTGATCATGCCGGTGCACGAGGACGAGGGCTGTGTCGAGCCCAAAGACGGCTCGCATGCGCCCGGTGGTGGTGTCGGCCAGATGCAGGCTGGCGCTGTCATCGGGCACGAACTCGAATGGCAGGACGGCAAGCCCGGGGCGGAGCTGCCGTGGGGACGCCGCGGGGGAGCCGACCGCAGAGGCGACAAGGGCAGCAGCGATGACCGGGAGCAAGGAAGTCCGTAGCATCATTCTGCCTTCAGAGCCGTCAAATGTTTCCGGTTCCGCGGCGGGCCGCGCGGCGGTCCGTCCGCTGACGCCGGCTGTTATGCGGCCCCCGCTTGTGGCTAAACTACTGGCGCTCGGTCTTGAACTCCACTATCAGCGAGTGAAGCGGTGTCTGCCCGATGTTGGCGATCTCGTGGGTCCATGGGCCGGCTTCAGCTATCGTGCCCTTGATCAACACCGCTTCTTCGGTCGTCCCGTTGGACTCCCTGACCCGGACCGTAGAAGTCTCCAGGAAGTAGCCGATCATTCTCGGGTGGTAGTGCATCGGTTCACGATCGCCCGGTTCAAGCAGGTGCTCCACCACCCGGATCTCATGGTTCTCCCAGAGCACTCGGTAGTAGGGCTTGGGGAGATCCCCAAGGGCGACTGCCCGCGTGGCCGGGGCACGCAATCCAGCAGTTGTCGCCGAACCAAGGAGAAAGCCCACGCCGGCGGCCAAGACCCATTTCACCATAGCCTCTCATCTCCTTCGGAGCAGGTTGCGAGCAGTAGCTCCTGGCTGAGCAGTTCCCCCCCTGTGTCCGTATGACGTCCCGGTTCAGGTGCGGGCCGCACAGCGGACCGTCCGCTGTAACCGGTTGTCATGCCGCAGGTCGCAATCGCAGCGGTTGTCTGTGTCCGTATGTGAGAGAGCGCCATACCCACTCGGCCGGTCCGAAGCGGAATAGCCGGAGCCACCGCGCGCTGACTATGGCCTGCGCCGTGAACACGACGAGGGCCACGCCGAGCGCGGCGGTGGGGCCGACGCTGCCGTACCAACCGAGCCCGCACCCGTAAAACAGATAGATGCAAATGACGCTCTGCCCTATGTAGTTCGTGAGGGCCATCCGGCCCACCGGAGCGAACATGCGCAAGAAGCCGCGGCAAGCCGGCCGCCGGAACAGCAGGACGATCCCGCAGACGTAGGACGCCGCCAGCGCGAGAACGCCGATCTGCCAGAGCGCTGCTTCTCCAACTCGCGCCGCGAGGGAGTCCGCCTGCGCCGCGGGGACGAAAGAGTCCGCTAGGGTAATACCCTGACACACCACGCCCAGCGCGAGCCCCCACACGAATCCGCGTCGCATGAGGGTGACGGTAGAAGAGGGGTGCTCCGTACCTGCGGGACTCGCACTCGCACGATCGAGGATGCTGGTCCGGCCGACCCAGAAGCCGAGGAGGAGCTTCCCGAAACTCGCCAAACCCGTCGTCAGCGCGTCGTCCGTCGATAGCCACGCCCATACGTCCGCCACGTTGGCACGAATCACTTCAGTGTAGGAGCCGTGAACGAAGGCGACTTTGAGCGCGGATGCGGCCTCCCACCGAGCGCTGAACGCCGCGGCAGGATCAACTGAGCCCTCGGTGAGGATGGGGAGTCCCCACAGCACGGAGTGGGCCGCCACGGGAATGAGGAGCGCAAAGGTGAGCCCCCACCCGACCAGCGCGCGGTCGCTGCGGGCGACCCACCCAATGAGGAGCAGGCCGAGCACCGCGTAGAGGTGGAGGATATCGCCGTACCAGATCAGAAGCGCGTGGGCCACGCCACAGACGAAGAGCCACAGCATCCGCCGCACGTAGAGGCGCCTAACGCCCGTCCCGGACCCGCTCGCGCGCCGCATCTGCAGCGCGAAGCCCACACCGAAGAGGAAGCAGAAGATGGAGATGAACTTGCGGTCGACGAAGAAAGACCCCAACCAGAGCACCACGGGGTCCACGGCAGCGGTCGGCAGGCGTGTGGCCTCATCCGGTCCGAGGTCGCCGTAACCGCTGAAGTACCACGTGAGGTTCGCCAGGAGCACCCCGAAGAGTGCGAAGCCACGGAGGACATCGAGGACGTCGATGCGACTCCCCTCTGCGACCGGCACAAGTGGGTGAGTGGCCGAGTGGCCTGTCGGGGGACCGGAAAGCATGGCATCACCCATCCGTGGTGCGTCTACCTTAGCCTCCTGCCGCGGCCGCAGCAAGCAGCTGTTAGCCGGCCCCTCGGTCACGAGCGGGCCACGCCACCGTACCGCCCCGCCCGATGCCGTTGGGGCCTGTGGAGCCTGCACGCCACGTCCGCGGTCCCTGACCGCTGTGGCTCAGGGCGTGTGATCGCGCCCTTGGGCCAAGGCGTCCACGGCCGCCTTCGACAGCGCCACATAGCGCGCGGGATCTTCGACCGCATACCACGTGAAGCCGTGCTTCCGACTGAACCAGACGTGACCGACCAGCCCGGCGCCCTGGTGCACCCATGCGAGGGGCACGCTCCAGTGACCGATGGCCAGTGCGAGGGCGAAGTAGAGTACTGGATGCAGCAGCAACTTTCCGACAAGCTTCCATCGCGGCCACACCACGCGCCACGTTACGCCCGCCAGGACCAGTGCGGGAAGGGTCGCTAGGGCAGCGTCGAGTACCGCAGATCGCATCGCGGTCACCGGTCGGTTGTTGTGGGCGGGGACCCGAGGTTACGGGCCCGGACGTCGTGGTATCAGGAGCGCGCCCAGGAGGACGAGGCCCCCTAAGGCTGAAGAGACACCGATGAAGGGCAGGTGACGCGCCATCTGCGGCACAACCCATCGGGCGAATCGCTGATGCAGGCGCCAGGGAATGACGGCAAGGGCGAGGGACGTGCCGACCAGGGCCCAGCCGAATGCGCCGAA
>JAEUJI010000262.1 GCA_016794805.1 Gemmatimonadota bacterium | reverse complement strand
CTACAAACGAAGTGGAGCCCTTGGCGTCGAAGCGCAAATCATTGCCGGTCCGGTCCAGCAAGTACGCGGCGATGATAAAGCTCAGGAGGTTCCAGACACCGGGAAATGCGTGGTACTGCTGGTAGCCGAGGAGCATAGCCCCCCCTGCCAGCAACACCACCGCAACTACAAGAACGGAAACCTTGAGCTTCACTTTGTCCGTATCTCCCGAGAGTTGGCAGCAGCCCCGGCATCCTGCGTCACACTAGTTCCAGACCGCCCCTTCCGACGCAGTGAACAGCTTCACCGCGGCGCGCACGACAAAGGTCGTGACCAGGGCATACACAGTTGCCTGCATGAGCGTCTCCTTGCGCGAGTACTGAAAGAACCCTCGAGAAGGAGCCAAGCCCCGCTATGGCTCAGCCGACGCTCCGCTCTACAGTTGTTCCGCTAGCCTCCGCTACTGCTTTCCGACCGAGACCAGGGCTGCCGCCGTAAGTCCTCTCCCTAATTGGGCCGCCGGGCTTCCGCCCAGCGGTTGGTCGCATCCAGCACGGCGAAGACCGCCGCACGCTCCGCGCTTTCCTTGATCTCCGCGGTGCCGATGAGGAGCACGGCTTCGCGGCCCCCCAGCCCCTGCACCGCCACCAGCACGAATTGTCGGTCAAAGGCGTCCACCATCTTAGCCCCCTCGAGGGCCACCGAATGGTCCGACAGCAGCTGGTCCAGCACGTGGACCGCCGCCCGCGCCGCCGCCTCCACCTTGCTCCGGGGGGTGTCGCTCGACTCCTCCTCCGCCGTCCCCGTACGCCCCCCGAAGGAGAGCGAGACGGTGAGGCTCACCCGGTGGGGCCGCTTCCCGGGCGCCACGAAGAGCGACTCGAACAGCGCCGCCCGCTTCATGGCCCGGTCCCGCGCCACGCCCTTCTCCACCACCTCGAGCGGCCGCACCTCCGCCGTCTGGGCGATGCTGATCTTCCGGTGATCCACCTTGAGACCGAGCTGGGCCAGCAGGGCGGACTCGATGTTCCGCACCAGCTGCTTGGCCTGGAGCCCCGCCTGCGCCAGCACGTGGACCTCGCTCACCTCACCCAGCGGCGTGGTGACCACCCGGGCCGAGAGCACCCCCTCAAGGCTGGTCAGCAGGTTCTCCGCCCGCCGGACGCCCCAGGGATCGGGGGCGTTGTCGAGCGAACTCCCCCCCCGGGCATCGCGGGGGGAGTCGGGCTGACGCAGGGGGGACGGTCCGGTCACGGTCTTACTCCCGATGGGCGGTCACCGTCATGCGACGGCGTTCCGCCCCAGAGACTTCGCCTGATAGAGCGCCCGGTCCGCCTGGACCAGGAGGTCACCTTCGTGCGGGCGGCCCACATCGTACTCCGCCACCCCGATGCTCGCGGTCACGTGCCCCACCGGATAGCCGAGCCGGCGGCCCACGCCCTCGATGCCGGCGCGGATCGCCTCGGCGACGCGGTTGGCCCCCTCGAGGTCGGTCCGGGTCAGGATCACCACGAACTCGTCCCCGCCGTAGCGGGCCGCGAGGTCCGAGGCACGGATGGCGTGGCGGATCTCGGCGGCCACCGCCTTGAGCACCTGGTTCCCCGCCTCATGCCCGAACTGGTCGTTCACCTGCTTGAAATGGTCGAGGTCGATGAACAGCAGCGCGAACCCCTCGAGGCTCCGCTTGCTGCGCTCGATCTCGTACGTCAGCCGGTCATGCAGCACCCGGTAGGCGGCCAGCCCCGTGAGCGCATCCACCGCCGAATCCCGCTCCGCCTCGTCCACCCGCCGCGCCTGGTGCGGCGGGCACTGCCGCAGGCTGGCCCGGCCCATCGCGGCTGCGTGCGCGAACAGCTCGCAGGTGGCGAACCCGCAGGCCCGGCAGTCCCACGCCCGGCCGTTCGGGCCCGGCCCGATGGCCTCGAGGACCTCCTCCACGCGGGTCGGATCGGCCTGCACCAGCCGCGGCTCAATCTGGAAGGTGGCCCCGTAGCTCGCCACCACCGACTGATCCACCACCGGGAACCGGCTCCGTGGCGGCTCGGCACTCGCCACCACGGAACGGCGCCAGAACAGCTCCTCGGGAGGGCCGGAGAGCGGGTGGTCGAGCCACCCCTCGTGGGACAGGGCATCCACGAAGCCCAGGTCCAGCCGGTCCACCGTCACCGCCCGGGCCAGCCCGCGCAGCTCCCGGAGCCCGCGCACCTTCCGGAACCGCTTGCTGGCGTACGGCACCTCCTCCAGCATGGCGATCGGCAGCCCGCCCGCGGTGGAGAGATGGCGCCGCCGCTCGCTCGGCACCCGGATGAAGAAGTCGGGCTGGGCGGCGGGGCTCACGCCGCGCAGCTCGAGCAGCTGTTCCAGGTCGCGAAAGGTGATCGCGGCGTCCAGTTCGGGGCGCCCCGCCGGCGGACAGACCCCGGCGTACACGATCTCCAGCCGCTCGCCCACCATCGCCCGGAGGTACCGCGCCTCCGCCACCGCCGGGATGGTCACCGGCGCCAGGTAGGGCACCAGCTCCGGGTAATCCCGCCGGATCGTATCCACCACGACCGGATCGGTGGAGCGGATCAGCGTCCCCCAGGTGGAGTCACGCCACAGCTTGAGGTACTCCTGCGCCACCAATTCATCGCCCAGGACCCCGCGGTTCACCACCCGGAACCCGGCCGCGTAGCAGGCGTTCACCACCTGCTCCGGGGTGGCGGGGTAGAAATGCGCCGCCGCCTCAGGCGTGAGGATCAGGACTCCGCCGCCCCGGGCGGCGACCGCCATCGCCCGGCCCAGTTCTCCGGTAACCTCGATCGCATCATGCGGGCAGGCCGGTACGCAGAGCCCGCAGCGAATGCAGGCGCCGTCCTCGATCCGGACGAGCGGCTCCTGCACTTCCACGGCCCCGGTAGGGCAGACACGTACGCATGCCAGGCACGCGACGCATGCACTGGGATCAATCGAGAAGATCAATGGAGAAGACCCTGGTTCTTTAGGGGTGCGGGGTCTCGCTGCCAATATGGGATCCAGCCCCGGTCGTGTCAAGAAGCCCAAAACCGGGAAATTCATATTTCTTCAGGACTTAGGTGCCCTCACCTAGTCTAGTTTGTAAGCTCTGATCTTACGGTACAGGGTACGCTCACCGATCCCCAGCACCTCGGCCGCCTTGCGGCGGTTCCCGCGGTGCTGGGAGAGGGCGGCGGCAATGGCCTCCTTCTCCACTTCCGCCATCGTCATCCCCGGCCGATAGACCACGGCTCCACGCTCCTCCGGCTCATTCGCAGGCAAAACGTCGGCCAGCGGCTGGGTCTCCCCCAGCTCGATGACCTGGACCCGCTGGGGGCGGTCGTCGAGGCGGCGCCGCAGTTCCTCCACCTGGAGCCGTAAGTCCATGATATTCCTGAGGATGAACTCAAGTTCCTGGGCTCCAGCGGTGGGGCCCTGGCCCACCCGGACCGGCAGCAGGCGCCCCGCCCCCTCCAGGACGTCCGGCGGAATGTCTGAAGCTCGGACTTCCCGTCCGGGAGACAGCACCACCATGGACTCGATGAGGTTACGCAACTGCCGCACATTGCCCGGCCAGGGGGCCTCGACCAGCCGCTGCATGGCCTCCTGGGTGATCCCCCGGAAGGCCCGGTCGTGCGTCTGGGTCAGTTCCCGGATGAACCGCCGGATCAGGAGCGGGATGTCCCCCCGGCGGTCGCGGAGGGGGGGGAGGTAGAGGGTCAGGACGTTGAGCCGGTAGTAGAGGTCGTCGCGGAAATCCCCGACCGCCACCGAATCCCGGAGGCTCTTGTTGGTGGCGGCCACCACCCGCACGTCCACCTTGATCGGCTGCACCCCGCCCACCCGGAAGAAGGTCCGGGTCTCCAGCACCCGCAGCAGCTTGACCTGCACGCTGCCGGGGATCTCGCCGATCTCGTCGAGGAAGATGGTCCCGGTGTCCGCCAGCTCGAAGCGTCCCAGCCGGCGCTCCGCCGCGCCGGTGAAGGCGCCCTTCTCATGGCCGAACAGCTCGCTTTCCAGCAGGGTCTCGGGCAGGGCGGCACAGTTGACGGCGATGAACGGCTTGCCGCGGCGGGGGGAGAGGTCGTGGATCGCCTTGGCGACGAGTTCCTTGCCGGTGCCGGATTCCCCCTGCACCAGCACCGTGCTCGACACCGGCGCCATCTGCTCCACCTTGACCAGCAGTTCCTGGATCGGCGCGCTCTCCCCGATGATCCCGGTGCGCTGCTGCAGCGCCCGGCGCGCGATCAGGCGTTCCGCGAGGTGCAGCACATCGGCGGGGTTGACCGGCTTCACCCCGATCTCGGTGACATCCACCGGGCGGGCATCCCGCTCCGCCGCATGCAGGTCGGTGGCCTCGAGCAGCGCCAGGGTGGAGATCTCGGCGTCGCGGGCGAGGGCGGCGAGCTGGCGGTTGGGCGCCTCGTACACGGCGCCGGTCAGCACCACCAGCTCGGCGGTCTCCCGGCGCAGCGCCTGCCGCGCCTCGTCGAGCGAGGAAACCATCACGGTGGCATGACCCGCCGCCTCCAGGGCCGCGTTCACCCGCACCGCGGTCTCGAGGTCGTCCATCGTCAGCAGAATCCTGGAAGGCATCAGTGTCCCGTCCTGGTCCCGCGGAGCAGTTCCACGGCGTGGACGACGAGGTCGTCCAGCACCGCGAGCCCGTCCCGCACGCCACCGGGACTTCCCGGCAGGTTCACGATCAGCATCCGGCCGCGCACTCCGGCCACGCCGCGGGAGAGCGCCGCCCGGTGGAAGCGCGGATAGGCGCTCAGCCGGAGCGCCTCCGCGATCCCCGGCGCCTCCTTCTCCAGCACGGCGCGCGTGGCCTCGGGAGTGACGTCGCGAGCGGTGAGTCCGGTGCCGCCGGTGGTGAGCACCAGGTCGGCGGCATCGGCGTCGGCCCAGGCGCGGAGCGCCTGCTGGATGGCCGCGCCGTCATCCGCCACCAGCGCGCGGGCCGCGATGCGGTGCCCGCGCGCGCCGGCCCACGCCGCAATCGCGTCGCCGGAGCCGTCGGCCCGCTCGCCCCGGGCCCCGGCATCCGAGATCGTGAGGATGGCCAGCCGGACCGGCGCCTCCGGCATCAGCGCTTCACCGAGCCCTTGGTGTAGAACGGCCGCCGCACGACTTCCGCCTCCAGCTGTTCGCCGCGGATGTCCACATGGAAGCGGCTGCCCACGGCGGCGCGGCTGGTGGGCAGGTAGGTGGTGCCCACCGCGTAGCCGAGGGACGGACTCATGGTGCCGCTCCGCACGATGTCCACCGGCACCCCATCCACCAAGGTGGGCATGCCGTGGCGGGGGATTCCCTTCCCCACCATGCGGAACCCGACCAGCCGCCGGCCGAGCCCCTCGAGCTTCTGCGCCTTGAGTGCGGCCTCCCCCATGAAGGGGGCGCCCTTGTCGAGCTTGGTGATCCAGCCCAGCCCCGCCTCGAGCGGGGTCGTGGTCTCGTCGATGTCGTTCCCGTACAGGGCGTAGCCCACCTCGAGCCGCAGGGTGTCGCGGGCGCCGAGTCCGATCGGCTCCGCCTTGCCGGGCCCGGTGAGGGCGTCCCAGATGGCCCGCACATCGGGGGAGCGGCAGTAGAGCTCGAATCCGTCTTCCCCGGTGTAGCCGGTGCGGGAGATGAAGCAGCCCGCCCCCGCCACCCGGCCCACCGCAAAGTGGTAGTAGCCAATGTCCCGCAGGATCGTGTCGGTATGGGGCTGGAGGATCGCCTCCGCGCGCGGGCCCTGCAGCGCCAGCAGCCCGACCTCCTCGGAGATGTTCCGCAGGCGCACGTTGACGCCCTTCTTCTGCGCCACGATGTGGTCCCAGTCCTTCTCGATGCCGGAGGCGTTCACCACCAGCATGATCTTGTCCTCGAAGCGGTAGACGGTGCAGTCGTCCACGATGCCGCCCTGCTGGTTGAGCAGGGCCGCGTACTGCACCTGTCCCGGCTCGAGCGCCGCCACGTCGTTGGTGATGATCCGGTTGACGAAGGCGTTCCGGTCGGGGCCGGTGACCTCGAACTCACCCATGTGGCAGACATCGAAGATCCCCGCCCCCTCCCGCACCGCCCGGTGCTCGGCCAGAATGCCGGCGTACTGCACCGGCATCTCCCAGCCGGCGAAGGGGACCATCTTCGCGCCCAGCGCCTTGTGGACGTCGTACAGCGGGGTCCGGAGCAGCGTCGTCATCGTGTGGGTGATCCCATGAGAGTGGCCATCAGGGCCTTCTGGATGTGCAGCCGGTTCGCGGCCTCGGCCCAGACCCGGCTCTGGGGACCCTCGAGGACCGCGTCGGTCACCTCCTCGCCGCGATGGGCGGGGAGGCAGTGCAGGAAGATCGCGGCCGGATCCGCGAGGGCCATCAGCTTCTCGTCCACACCGTACCCGGCGAACGCCTGGCGCCGGACCTCCGCCTGCTCCTCGTGGCCCATCGAGGTCCAGACGTCGGTGGTCACCACGTGAGCGCCGGCGACGGCTTCCTCCGGCAGCTCGGTGATCGTGACCCGGGTGCGGGCGGCGGCGCGGTCGAACAGGGCGTGGTTCGGCTCGTACCCTTCGGGACAGGCCAGCCGGAGCTCGAAGCCGAACTGGCCGGCCGCCTCCAGCCAGGTATTGGCCATGTTGTTGCCGTCGCCCACCCATGCCACGATCTTACCTGCCCAGCCGCCGAGCTCCTCGCGCATGGTGAGCACGTCGGCGAGGACCTGGCAGGGGTGCAACAGGTCGGTGAGGCCGTTGATCACCGGCACCGTCGCGAACCGGGCAAACTCCTCAACCTCGGTGTGGGCGTAGGTGCGGATCATGATGCCGTCCACGTAGCGGGAGAGCACCCGGGCGGTGTCCCGGATCGGCTCCCCTCGTCCCAGCTGCATCTCTCGCGAGGAGAGGAAGAGGGGCTGGCCCCCGAGCTGGCAGGCCCCGACCTCGAACGAGACCCGGGTGCGGGTGGAGGTCTTGCCGAAGATCATGGCCAGGGTCTTCCCGGCCAGGGGACGCTCATGGTAGTCCCCCCGCTTCATCCGCAGGGCGAGCGCCATAAGGGCCTCGAGTTCGGCCCGGGAGAAATCGGTGATTGCCAGGAGGTCGCGCTTGGGCATGGGCATCCGGTGCTGCGGGTCGGCCATTTTGGCAGAGGCAGTCTAGTGGGGAGCGGGCCCGCCGAGCAAGGTGGGGTGCCGGTGAAAGTATTTCGACTGCAATATTCGGGATTGGTGGGTCGCGCGAGAGCCTCAGTGGAGCACGACATGGCGCAGGCGCCGGAACCGCGGGACTACAGTCACGAACTCAAGCTCTCCCGGTCCCGCCTCACCCGGTTCTGGCTGCTGGGGGCGGGTCACGCCTGCGTGGGCCTGGCGGTGCTGGGCGCGTTCCTTCCCCTCCTTCCCACGACCCCGTTCCTGCTGCTGGCCGCCGCCTGCTACGTGCGCGCCTCCGCCCGGTTCTACAACTGGCTGCTCAACACCCGCACCTTCGGCCCGATGATCATCAACTGGCGGGACCACCGCGCCATCGCGCCCCGGCACAAGCTCATGGCGATCGGGTTCATCGCGGTGAGCATCGGCACCACGGTGGTCTTCTTCATGCCGCACCCTGCCGGGCAGGTGGCGCTGAGCGGCCTCGGGATGGGGTGGATTGCGGTGCTGCTCCGGCTGCCCACACGGTAGCCCGGCGCGCGCGGCTACCGGGCCGGCCCCGGCTCCCGCCGCAGCACCCGGCCCGGATGGGCCCCGGTCACCGCTCCCTCCCGAAACACCTCCACCCCGTTCACCCACACCCGCGCGATCCCGACACTCACCGCCTGCGGGTCCGCGGGGGTGGCGCGGTCCCTGACCGCCGCCGGGTCGAACAGGACCAGGTCGGCGGCCTGCCCGGGCGCGATGCGGCCGCGCTTGCTGAGCCCCACATGGTCGGCGGCGAGCGCGGTGCTCCGGTGAATGGCCTGCGCCAGGGTGAGGACGCCGCGCTCGCGGACGTAGTGGCCCAGCACCCGGGGGTAGCTGCCAAAGCCGCGCGGGTGCCGCCCGGCGAGGGCGCCATCGGTGCAGAGGTTCATGTGCGGCCACTGCAGCAGCCGCTCGATATCCGGCTCCACCATGCTCGTGCCGATGACGCTCTCCGCATTCTCCACCCCTTCCGCGCGGGCCTGCTCGGCGCGCCGGATGAGTTCGATGAGCGCGTCGGCGGGTGGCAGCCCCAGCTCACGCGCCACGTCCGCCAGCGTCCGGCCGGCGAACGACGGGGTCGGCGCGTAGCGGCCGAGCAGCAGCCCCTCGGGGGTGGAGACCTCGGTCACGGCGAAGGTCGCGGCGGCGCGGTCCTGGTAATCCCGGTCGGGGAAGAGCACGGTGAGGGTGGAGTGCCAGTAGGTGTAGGGGTAGATGTCGCCGGTGATGTCGATCCCTTCGCGCCGGGCGGCGTCCAGCCGTGCGATGAGCGAGTCGGCCATTCCCCAGAGGGAGCGCATGGCGAGCTTGGTGTGGGAGACCTGCACCGGCAGCTTCGCCACCCGGCCGATGGTGATGATCTCCTCGATCGCGTCCCAGAAGCGGCGGTCCTCGCTCCGGACGTGGCTGATGTACCGGCCCCCCGCGGCGGCCGTCACCCGGGCCAGCTCGAGCACCTCGGAGGGGTCGCTGAAGATCCCCGGATCGTACTCCAGCCCGGTGCTGAGGCCGAGGGCGCCGGCGGCGAGCTCCTGCCGGAGGAGCACCCGCATCCGGCCCACTTCTTCTGCCGTGGCGGGCCGCCGGAAGTCCCGTCCCAGGATGATGTCCCGGATGGTGTTGTGGCCGGCGTACATCGCCAGGTTGATGGCCGCCGGCGCGGCTTCCCGCTCGGCCATGAACCGCTGCAGCGGGAAGGCGGACGAGCCGTCCTGCCCGCCGATGATCGTGGTGATCCCCTGGCTCACCGCGCCGAGGGCGTCCGGGTGGTCGGCCAGGTCGTCGTCGGCGTGGCTGTGGGTGTCGATGAATCCGGGGGCAAGCGCCAGACCCCGCGCGTCGAACACCGTCTCCCCCGCAGCCGCCTGCAGCAGCCCCACCTCGACCACCACGCCGCCACGGACCCTGACGGCTCCGCGGAAGGGGTCGCCACCGTTCCCGTCGTAGATCAGCGCGTCCCGGACCAGGAGATCCTGGGCGCCGAGGGGGAATGCAACGAGCGGCAGCAGGGCGAGTCCGGCGAACAGGAGGCGCATGCCCAAGCTTACGGCCGGCCGGCCCCTTGCGGGAGTGTCCTCCGCCGCGGCATGATCAGCTGCATGAAGACTCCCCTCCTTACTCCGCTGCTCCTTCTCATGACGTCCATCTCGCTCCCCGCCCAGGACGCCCCCCGCCACCCGGTTCGCGCCGAGCGCGGCATGGTGGCCACCAGCCAGCTGCTGGCCACCGCGGCCGGGCGGGAGGTGCTGGCGGGCGGCGGCAACGCCTTCGACGCGGCGGTGGCGGCCGCCGCGGTCCTCGCGGTGGTCGAGCCGCACATGACCGGCATCGGCGGCGACATGTTCGCGCTGGCCTGGTCGGCCAAGGAGCGCCGCCTGGTGGCCCTGCGCTCCAGCGGCCGGGCGGGCAGCGGGATGACACGCGAAGCGATCCTGGCCCGCGGGTACGGCGTGGTGCCGGACCGGGGCCCCGAACCCGTCACAGTGCCGGGCGCACTGGCGGGATGGGATGCGCTGGTCCGCCGCTACGGCACCCGGCCGCTCGGCGAACTGCTGCAGCCGGCGATCCGGATCGCGGAACAGGGGTTCGCGGTCACGCCGATCATCGCGCGGCAATGGGGTCAGGAGGTGGAGGTGCTGCGCCGTGACGCCGGGGCGCGAGCCACCTTCCTGGTGGACCGGAATCGCGCGCCGGTCGCGGGGGAGCGGTTCCGCAATCCCGACATGGCGGCCACCCTGCGGCGCATCGCGGCGGAGGGCCCCGCGGTGCTGTACGGCGGGCCGCTGGGGGAGCGGATCGTCGCCCGGCTGGGGCAGCTGGGCGGGTTCCTGACGCTCGCGGACCTCCGCGCCCACGAGGTGGAGTGGGTCGAGCCGATCTCGGCGGAGTATCGCGGCTACCGGTTATGGGAGCTGCCGCCGCCCAACCAGGGGATCGCGGCGCTCACGATGCTCCGGCTGCTGGCGCCGGAGGACCTCGCCGCGCTGGGGCACAACTCCGCCCCGTATCTCCACCGCCTGATCGAGGCGAAGAAGCTCGCCTTCGCGGACCTGGAGCGGTACGTCGGGGACGAGCGCGCCATGCGGGTGACGGCCGCGGCGCTGCTGGATGAACGCTACCTCGCCGGCCGGCGGGGCCTCATCGACGAGACCCGCGCCCTGGCCCGCGCCGAGCCAGGCGCCCCGGCCACGGCGAGTGAGACGATCTACCTCACCACCGCGGACAGCGCCGGCAACATGGTCAGCTTCATCAACAGCCTGTACGAGCATTTCGGATCGGGGATCGTGGTGCCGGGGACCGGCTTCGCGCTGCAGGACCGGGGGGCGGGATTCACGCTGGAGGAGGGGCTCCCGAACACGGTGGCGCCGGGGAAGCGGCCGCGGCATACCCTGATCCCGGGGTTCGTCACCCGCATCACGCCGGCGGGGGACGAGCCGTGGATGAGCTTCGGGGTCATGGGCGGCGCCATGCAGCCGCAGGGCCATGTGCAGGTGCTGCTCAACCTCCTGGTCTTCGGCATGGACCCGCAGCAGGCGGCGGATGCGCCGCGCTTCCGGCACATGGCGGGGCTGCGGGTGGTGCTCGAGGACGGGATGCCCCCGGGGGTGCGGGAAGCGCTGACCGCGCTCGGCCACGAGGTCGGGATGCTTCACCCCGACAACGCCGGCGGGGCGCAGATCATCATCCGGGAGGGGGCGGGGTGGGTGGCGGGATCGGACCGCCGGAAGGACGGCGGGGCGGCGGGGTTCTAGGCGATTGGGCGGTTGGGCGGTTGGGCGATTCGCGGATGCTCGAGCCGCCTACAGGATGAACCGCCGCAGGTCGTCGTCATCAATGATCTTCTCCAGCCGCCGGCGCACCGCCGCGCGGTCGAAGACGATGTGCTTTTCCGGGTAAGCCGGCAGCTCGAAGAGCACCTCGTCCATCAGGGTGGACATGACGGTGTGCAGCCGCCGGGCGCCGATGTTCTCCATCCGGTCGTTGGCCAGCCACGCCACCCGCGCGATCTCCTCGATCCCGTCCGGGGTGAACTCGAGCTGCGCCCCCTCCGCGGCCACCAGGGCCTGGTACTGCTTGGTGAGCGCGCTCTCCGGCTCGGTCATGACCCGGACGAAATCCGCCTCGGTGAGGGCCGTCAGCTCCACCCGGATCGGGAACCGGCCCTGCATCTCCGGGATCAGGTCCGACGGCTTGGACACGTGGAAGGCGCCCGCCGCGATGAACAGGATGTGGTCGGTGCGCACGTAGCCGTAGCGGGTCTGGACCGTGCACCCCTCGACGATGGGCAGCAGGTCCCGCTGGACCCCTTCCCGCGAGACGTCGGGCCCGGTGCTGGTGCCGCGCTCCCCGGCGATCTTGTCGATCTCATCCACGAAGATGATGCCGTGGTTCTCCGAGCGGTCCAGCGCCTCGGCGACGACGTCGTCCATGTCCACCAGCCGCCGCAGCTCCTCGTCCACCAGGATGCGGCGGGCCTCGGGGATGCGCACCGTGCGGCGCTTCTTCCGCTTGGGCAGCATCTCCTGGAACATCTCCATGAAGTTGATCTGCTCCCCCTCGATGCCCTGCGGCGGCTGCATCAGGTCCATCATCGGGTAATTCTGGGGGGAGACCTCGATCTCCACGTCGCGCTCGTCCAGCTTCCCGTCCTTGAGCATCTGCCGCAGCTTCTCGCGGGAGCGGTCCCGCCGTTCCTCCTCGCTGCCGGGGCTCGACTCCGCCCGCGCCTGCCCGCCGGGACTGACGACGAAGATCCCGGGGCGCTTCTCGGTGCCCGACCCCGGCGCGGGGGGCGGCGGGGGCGGCGGGGGCGGCAGCAGGATGTCCAGCAGCCGTTCCTCCGCCCGCTGCTCGGCCTTGGGATAGACCTCGTCCTCCCGCTCGGTACGCACCATGGTGATCGCGGCGTCCACCAGGTCCCGCACCATCGACTCGGCGTCGCGCCCTACGTAGCCCACCTCGGTGAACTTGGAGGCCTCCACCTTGACGAAGGGCGCCCCCGCGAGGCGCGCCAGCCGGCGGGCGATCTCGGTCTTCCCCACCCCAGTGGGACCGATGAGGATGATGTTGTACGGGGTGATCTCGTCGCGGATCTCGTCCGGGGTCTGGGACCGGCGCCAGCGGTTGCGGATGGCGATCGCCACCGCGCGCTTCGCGGCGTCCTGCCCCACGATGTAGCGCTCGAGCTCCGCCACGATCTGGCGCGGCGGCAGTTCCTCCAGCCAGGGCGGCGGGAGCGGCCCGGGGTCGGCGCCCGGGAGCGGGCTGGGGGTCGGATCGGTGCTCATGGACGGAAGCTAGTCTGGCGTGGCGCCCGCGGGGGGATTGGGGTCCGGTTGGGCGGCGCGCTCCGCGGCCCGGATTCCCCGCAGCCGCTCCGCCGTGGCGCGCATGTCGAGGAGCCGGTGCCGGAACGGCAGCGCGTGCAGGGCGAGGAGCCCCAGCAGCAGCGCGGCGGTCAGCCGGGGATGGCGGGCCAGCCAGCCGCCGTAGAGCCCCCACCCTGCCGCCAGGAACGCCGGGAGGGGCAGCACCACGCCGAAGAGCCAGGAGAAGCGCTGCGGGCCCATCTCGTCCCGGGTCAGGCCACTGGAGATCCAGTTGAAGCCGACCATGCCGGCCAGGCCCAGCACCAGGTGCAGCCCCAGCACCAGGCCGTACTGCCCCCACCGGCTGGCGACGAACGGCTCGAAGGCGCCGGTGGAGACCGCGGCGGCGAGCGCCACCAGCATCGCGGTCCACCGGATCGCCATGAAGAGCAGCACCCAGGCCAGCCCGCCGAGTCCGGACTTGTCCCCGCCGCGCCCGATCCCCGCCATCTCCCCCCAGAACGAGGAATTCATCAGGCTGATGAGCAGCCCGAAGCCCAGCGCCAGCGTGCCGAGGATGACCATGCCCCTGGAGTTCCGCCCGGTCACAGCTCGAGGATGGTGAGGTGCCGGTTGGTGTACACGCAGATGTCGGCCGCGATCTCGAGCGCGCGCTGCACCACGTCCCGCGCCGTAAGCCGCTCGTCGGGGAGCAGGGCGCGGGCGGCGGCCAGGGCGTAGTTCCCGCCGGACCCCACGGCGAGGATGCCGTCGTCGGGCTCGATCAGTTCGCCGCCGCCGGAGAGCAGAAAGGTGTGGTCCTGGTCCGCCACCACGAGCAGCGCCTCCAGGCGCCGCAGCACCCGGTCGCTGCGCCAGTCCTTGGCCAGCTCGACGCTCGCCCGGGGGAGGTTGCCGGGATACCGCTCCAGCTTCTCCTCGAATTTTTCGTACAGGGTGATCGCGTCGGCCACGGACCCGGCGAAGCCGGCGAGCACCTTGCCCCCCTTGAGGGCGCGGACCTTGGTGGCGGTGGACTTGACCACCGTCTCCCCGATGCTCACCTGCCCGTCGCCGCCGATGGCGACGCGGCCCTGTTTCCGCACCGCGAGGATCGTGGTGCCGTGATATCCACTCATGAGTTCTCCCGCATGCCCGCGGGCGACCGGGTGGCCGCCCCTACGCCCGCGGGTGCGCCTGCTGGTAGACCTTCTTCAGTCGCTCGACACTGGTATGGGTGTAGATCTGGGTGGTGCTCAGGCTGGCGTGCCCCAGCAGCTCCTGCACCGCCCGCAGGTCCGCCCCCGCATCGAGCAGGTGGGTGGCGAAGGTGTGCCGGAGTGAATGGGTCTTGAGGCCCTCGCCGCCGACCACGTCCAGCGCGCGGTGCACGATCCGCTGGACCGACCGCGGCGCCAGCCGCTTCCCCCGCCGGCTGAGAAACACCGCCTGCCGGTCCGCCCCCGGGAGGTGGGCCAGCGGTTCCCGCTCCTCGAGGTAGTGGCGCAGGGCGCGGCTGGCACGGCTTCCCACCGGGACCAGCCGCTCCTTGCGCCCCTTGCCGCGCACCTTCACCTGGTCGCTCAGCAGGTCGAGATCGTACAGGTCGAGCCCCACCAGTTCGGAGAGCCGGAGCCCGCTGGAGTAGAAGAGTTCGAGCATGGCCAGGTCGCGGAGGCCGCCCGGCTCCTCGCCGCTGGCCCGCGCCTCCGCGGCGGCAAACACCCGCTCGGTCCGTTCCCGGTCCAGGTATGCCGGGAGGGTGCGGCCCAGCCGCGGCGCCTTGGCCGACCGCATGGGGGACTTTTCCAGCCCGTGGTGCGCCTGCAGGAAGCGGTACAGCGTCCGCACCGCCGAGAGCGCCCGGGCCAGCGACCGCTTGGCGAGCCCGCGGCGCTGCAGCTCCCCGAGGAATCCGCGCACCCCGAGGCGATCCACCCGGCCGAAGTCCCAGTCGCCACCAGTGTGCCGGTCGAGAAACGCGGTGAAGGCCTCGAGGTCGCGGCGGTAGGCGCGCAGGGTGTGCACGGAGACCTGCCGCTCCTTCTCGAGGTGCTCGAGGAAGGCGCGGACCTCCGGACGGCTCGGGGGCTCGGCGACCCGGCGGCTCGGCCTCATGGCAGGGTCGTCACCCATTCCTCGAAGTCCCGCTGGGCACGCTGCACCAGCGCCTCCTTCTTCTGGTCCTTCCGGTTCCTGCCGCCGAGCCGCCGAGCCGCCGAGTCGTCGAGTGGCTCCAGCAGCCCGAAGTTGGCGTTCATCGGCTGGAAGTGCGCCGGATCGGCTTCCCGAAGATAGCGGTAGAGTGCGCCGAGCATCGTGGTGGGCGGAGGCACGCTGGCCGCTGCGCCGCCGAGCCGCCGCGCCAGGTTGATCCCGGCCAGGAGCCCGGTCCCCAGCGACTCGGTGTACCCCTCCACCCCGGTGAGCTGCCCGGCGAAGAACAGGGTGTCATCGCCGGGCGCGGTGAGCGCCGGCCCGAGACAGGCGGGGCTGTTGAGATAGGTGTTCCGGTGGATGCTGCCGTAGCGGAGGAACTCGGCGCCGGCCAGGCCGGGGATGGAACGGAACACCCGCTGCTGCTCCGGGATGCGGAGCCGGGTCTGGAAGCCGACGAGATTCCACATCTGCCCCGCGCGATCCTCGCGCCGGAGCTGGACCACCGCCCACGGCTCCCGCCCGGTGCGCGGGTCCGGGAGGCCCACCGGCTTCATCGGCCCGAAGCGGAGCGTCTCGGGCCCGCGGCGCGCCATCTCCTCGACCGGGAGGCAGCCTTCGAAGTACGGCACCTGGTCGAACTCGTGCGCGGTGAACTGGTCGGCGGCGGCGAGGGCCGCGATGAAGGCGTCGTACTCCTCGCGGCTCATCGGGCAGTTGAGGTAGTCATCGCCGCCGCCCTTCCCGTAGCGGGAAAGGGCGTAGATTCGCGACTCGTCCAGCGACTCGCGGCTCACGATCGGGGCGATGGCGTCGTAGAAGGCGAGGGCGGTCGGCTCGGCGGCTCGGCGGCCGGACGGCTCGGCG
>JAEUJI010000194.1 GCA_016794805.1 Gemmatimonadota bacterium | reverse complement strand
ACCTCGTCACCGTGCTGCCGCTCCTCCCCACCTTCAACACCCAGTGGCCCGAGCCGAGTCCCTACTCCCCGGTGAGCCGGCTCTTCTGGTCCGAGCTGATCCTGGACCTGGGCGATGCCCACCGCCCCACCCCCGCTCCGGCCGCGCTGGACGTGCGCCAGGCCGATGCCGAGGTCCGCGCCGCGCTCGCCGGGCATCCGCTGCCGCCGCTGCCGGAGCTGGATGAGGAGCTGCTCCGCTACGCCCGGTTCCGCGGCGCGCAGGCCCGCCTCGGCCGCAACTGGCGGGACTGGCCCGCGGCGGCCCGTGCCGGCACCCTGACGCCGGACCAGGTGGACCCTGACGAGGAGCGCTTCCACCTCGTGGCCCAGGCCGAAGTGCGCCGCCAGCTCAAGGGGCTGCGGCAGCGGCTCGAGGGCAACGGCTTCCGTCTGGGGCTCGACCTGGCGGTGGGCGGCCACCCCGACGGCTACGACCCCTGGTCCCGCCAGGCGATCTTCGGCCACGGGATGTCGGTTGGCGCGCCGCCGGACCAGGGCTTCCCCAGCGGGCAGGACTGGGGCTTCAGCCCCGTCCTCCCCGACGCCTCCCGGCGCGAGGGCCACCGCTACCTGGCGGCGTCCATCTCGCACCAGGCGAGCCTGGCCGGCGTCCTCCGCGTAGACCACATCATGGCCTGGACCCGGCTCTACTGGATCCCGCACGGCCTCGGGCTGCACGATGGCACTTATGTCTCCTATCCTGCCGACGAGCTGTTCGCGGTGCTGTCGCTGGAATCCAACCGGCATCGCTGCGAGGTCGTGGGCGAGAATCTCGGCACCGTCCCCAGGGAGATCTTCGAGGCGCTGCCGCGGCACCGGATCTGGGGGATGTACCTCGCCATGTTTCAGGCCTCGGCCGGCCCCCAGGTGGCGCCGCCCACCGAGGCGGACATGGCGCTGATCGGCACCCACGATACCCCCACGTTCCTTGGCTGGCTCAAGGGGAACGACATCGCCGACCGGATCCGCTACGGACTCCTCGCGGAGCCGGGCGCGCCGGCCGCCATCGAGGAACGGGGGCGCGCGGTGGGGTGGCTGGCGGCGCACCTGGGGGTCTCGCTGCAGGACCCGCCGGCCTTCCTCCGTGCGCTGCTCGAGTGGCTCGGTCGCACCGACAGCCCGCTGGTCGTTCCCTGGCTCGAGGACCTCTGGCTCGAGGAGGTGGCGGTGAACCTTCCCGGCACGCCTTCGTCCGTGCGGCCCAACTGGCAGCGCCCCATGAACCGCCTGCTGGACCAGATCTTCACCGACCCCGAGGTGGACGCGCTGCTCCGCCGCCTCCACCACGCCCGGACTCCCGCTAACCCCTGAGGCCACGGCCCATCATGGCATCACACGCCGCCACCGCCACCCTCGCCGCCCGGACCAAGCCGCGGCTCTCGTTCTGGGAAATCTGGAACATGAGCTTCGGTTTCCTGGGCATCCAGATCGGCTTCGCGCTGCAGAACGCCAACGTGAGCCGGATCTTCGAGACCCTCGGCGCCAGGGTGGAGGACATCCCGCTGCTCTGGATCGCCGCCCCAGTCACCGGGCTCCTGGTCCAGCCTATCGTCGGCTACCTGAGCGACCGCACCTGGAACCGGCTGGGCCGGCGGCGCCCCTACTTCCTGACCGGCGCCATCCTCGCCTCGCTGGCGCTCTTCTTCATGCCCAACTCCCCTACCCTCTGGGTGGCGGCCGGGATGCTCTGGATCATGGATGCCTCGATCAACATCTCGATGGAGCCGTTCCGCGCCTTCGTGGGAGACAACCTCCCCTCGGCGCAGCGCACCACCGGCTTCGCGATGCAGAGCTTCCTGATCGGCACCGGCGCGGTGGCGGCCTCCATCCTCCCCTGGCTGCTCACCACCCAGTTCGGGGTGAGCAACGAGGCGCCGCCCCACACCATCCCCGACTCGGTGCGCTGGTCCTTCTACTTCGGCGCCGCGGTCTTCTTCCTGGCGGTGCTGTGGACGGTGCTCCGGTCGAAGGAGTATTCGCCGGAAGAGATGGCCACCTTCGGCGAGCACCAGGAGCGGGAAGGCACCACGCCGGAGCGGCGGACGGCGGAGCAGTTCGTCCTGAACGGGGGGCGGCAGATCCAGCTCGGCGGCATCCTGCTGGTGATCGGCGCGGCGCTCAGCGCCTGGCTCGCCAGCCGGGCCATCTACCAGGTGATGATTCTCTCGGCCGGGATGGCGGTGATCGGCCTGCTGCTCATCGTGAGCGGCCTGATGCAGCGGAACGGCCGCTTCAACAACGGCTTCGTCACCGTGCTCAACGACTTCCAGGACATGCCTCGCACCATGAAGCAGCTGGCCTGGGTGCAGTTCTTCTCCTGGTTCGCGCTCTTCGCCATGTGGATCTACACCACGCCGGCGGTCACCAGCCATCTCTATCACACCAGCGACACCGGCTCCGCCCTCTACAATGAAGGCGCCAACTGGGTCGGGGTGGGCTTCGGCGCCTACAACGGCGTCGCCGCCCTGATCGCCTTCGCCATCCCGGTGCTGGCCCGCCGCACCAGCCGCAAGGCGGCCCACGCCATCTGCCTGGTCTGCGGCGCGCTCGGGCTCCTCAGCATCCTGATCCTCGAGAACCCGCGCTTCCTGCTGGGCTCGATGGTCGGCGTCGGGATCGCGTGGGCCAGCATCCTCGCCATGCCCTACGCCATCCTCACCGGCTCGCTGCCACCCTCGAAGATGGGCTACTACATGGGGGTCTTCAATTTCTTCATCGTCATCCCCCAGATCGTCGCGGCCGCGCTGCTCGGCTTCTTCGTGAGCCGCTTCTTCGGCGGCGAGGCGATCTACGCCCTCGCCATCGGCGGAGGATCCCTCATCCTCGCCGCCCTGCTCACCCTCCGGGTCGAGGACCGGGACGACACCGAGGCCAAGAGCACATGGCACCCCGGCTTCCCCACGTCGCAGGTCTGATCGGGCTCGGCGCGCTGCTGGCCGGGGGCGTCGCCTGTGCCCCCCGGAATGACGCGGACGGCGCCGACCCGGTGACCGCCGCCGCCTCGGCGGAAGCGCGCTACTGGAACAGCGCCACGATCTACTTCCTGCTCACCGACCGCTTCGACAACGGCAATCCCGCCAACGACGGCGCCCTGGGCCGCCGGAAGGATGGCGCGCTGCTCCGGAACTTCGAGGGGGGAGACTTCGCCGGCATCCTGCGGCGGATCGAGGCGGGCTACTTCGACAGCCTCGGGGTGAACGCCATCTGGCTCACCCCCTTCCTGGAACAGATCCACGGCAGCGTGGACGAAGGCACCGGCAAGACCTACGGCTACCACGGCTACTGGACCCGCGACTGGACGGCGGTGGACCCGGCCCTCGGCACTCGCGAGGAGCTGCACGCCCTGGTGGACGCCGCCCACCGGCGTGGCATCCGGGTGCTCATGGACGCCGTCATCAACCACCCCGGTCCGGTCACGCCGCAGGATCCCGCCTGGCCCTCCAGCTGGGTCCGCACCAGCCCCACCTGCAGCTACAAGGACTACTCTACCACGGTGGACTGCACCCTGGTGCCCACGCTCCCGGACATCCGCACCGATTCGGACGACCGGGTGGAACTGCCCCTGCCGCTCATCGCCAAGTGGCGCGGCGAGGGCCGGCTCGACGCGGAGGTGGCATCGCTCGATGCCTTCTTCACCCGCACCCGGTACCCGCGCGCACCGCGCTATTACATCATCAAGTGGCTCACCGACTGGGTGCGGGAGTTCGGCTTCGACGGCTACCGGCTGGACACCGCCAAGCATTTCGGGGAGAATGTCAGCGCCGAGCTGGTGCAGGAGGCGGCGCTGGCCTTCGAGGACTGGAAGCGGGCCCATCCGCGGAAGGCGGTGGACAGCCTCCCCTTCTACACGATGGGGGAGGTCTACGGCTATGCGCCGAACCAGGGGCGCGCCTACGACTTCGGCGACCGGAAGGTGGACTTCTTCAGCCACGGCTACGACGGGCTCATCAACTTCGCCTTCAAGGCGGAGGCGGCGGGTCCGCTGGACAGCCTCTACACCCGCTACGCCGCCACCCTCGACACCGGGGCGCTCCGCGGGGTGTCGATCGTCAACTACATCAGCTCCCACGACGACGGCGGCCCCTACGACCGGGAGCGCAAGGATCCCTTCGGCGCGGGCACCAGGCTGCTCCTCGCCCCCGGCGCGGCCCAGGTCTATTACGGCGACGAACTGGCCCGGCTGCTGGTCGTCCCGGGCGCGGAGGGGGACGCCAACCTCCGCTCCACGATGAACTGGGCGGACCTCGAGGCGGGGGGCGCCACGGCGGCGGTCCTGGCGCATTGGCGGAAGCTGGGGCAGTTCCGCCGGGCCCACCCCGCCGTCGGCGCGGGGGAGCATCACACGCTGCAGGCCGCACCCTACGTCTTCGGGCGGACCCTCAAGGCGGACGGTATCACCGACCGGGTCGTTGTCGCCCTGGACCAGCCGGCAGGCGCCAAGACCATCCCCGTGGCCGGCATCTTCCGGGACGGCGCCGTGCTGGTGGATGCGTACACCGGAACCGAGGGCACGGTGACCGGCGGCGGCGTCTCGCTCACCACTCCCGCCGGACTGGTGCTGCTGAGCGAGCGGCGCTGAGCATGCCGGGCGTGACACCGGGTGTCCGGGTGGATCCCTTCGGGGCCCTGCCCAACGGCACGCCGGTACAGCTCTACACCCTGACCAACCGCCGCGGCCATATCGCCCGGATCAGCGACTACGGCGCCAGCCTCACCGAGCTCCACCTCCGCGACCGCGACGGCCGCCTGGGGGACGTGGTGCTCGGCTTCGACAACCTCCCGCAGTACCTCCGCGGGCACCCCTATTTCGGCTGCACCGTGGGACGGGTGGCCAACCGGATCGCGCGCGGACGGTTCAGCCTGGACGGGGTGGACTACGCCCTCGCGCCCAACAACGGCCCGCATCACCTGCATGGCGGGCTGGTGGGGTTCGACAAGGCGCTGTGGCGGGGGGAGCCGCTGGTGGGGCCGGCCGTCGGCGTGCGCTTCACCCACATCAGCCCCGACGGCGATCAGGGCTACCCGGGGCAGCTCGAGGTGGCGGTGGTGATGATCCTGACGGAGGCGGACGAGCTGGTCCTCGACTACACCGCCACCACCGACCGGGCCACGCCAGTCAACCTCACCAATCACACCTACTTCAACCTGGCCGGCGGGGGCGACGTGCTCGGCCACGAGCTTGAGCTCGCCGCGGCGCGGTACACCCCCACCGACGCCACCCTCATTCCCACCGGGGAGCTGCGGGAGGTGCGGGGCACCCCGTTCGACTTCACCCGACCCACCCCGATCGGTGCCCGGCTGGATCAGCTCGGCCGGGATCCCAACGGATACGACGACAACTTCGTCCTCGACCGCTCCGGGCCGGGCCAGGTGCTCGCCGCCCGTATCCACGAGCCGCGGAGCGGTCGGGTGCTGGAGATGCGCACCACCGAGCCGGGGGTGCAGCTCTACACCGGCAACTACTTCGACGGGTCGGTCATCGGGAAGCGGGGCACCGCCTACGCGCCCCACACCGGCTTCACCCTGGAGGCGCAGCACTTCCCCGACTCCGTCAACCACCCCGACTTCCCGTCCACCATCCTCCGCCCCGGCGAGACCTACCGCCAGACGACTTCCTACCGGTTTTCCGTACGCTGAGAACAACAACTACAAATGATCACCACGGAAGCACGGAATACACGGAATTGCACGGAAAAGGACCTGATATCATTCCGTGTGTTCCGTGTTTCCGTGGTGAGAAGTTGGCTTTGTGCGTTTATCGGCCCACTGACGCATCATTGTGGGGCCTTGCTCATGCCAGTGCGCGCGATCTTCCAATCCACAGGGAGGCGCCATGGCACTTGTCGAGTTACCAGTCAATACCGTCACCCAGAAGGCCATTGGGGCGGCGATCGAGGTCCATCGCCATCTCGGCCCGGGGCTGCTGGAATCCAGCTACCACACCTGCCTCTGCCGGGAGCTGGAGCTGCGGGAAATCCCCTTTCAGAGCCAGGTCGCGCTGCCGCTCGACTATAAGGGGGTAACGCTCCCCAGGAGCTACGTGATCGACCTGGTCATCGCGGACACCCTGATCGTCGAGGTGAAGTCGGTCGAGGCGCTGCAACCGGTCCACTCCGCTCAGATCATGACCTACATGAGGCTCATGAGCATCCAATGCGGCTTGCTTCTCAACTTCAATGTGACCATCCTGCCCCACGGCATCCGGCGAGTCCTGCTCTCGGTTTGAGGGCTCACGTTCACTACGGAAACACGGAATTACACGGAAGAACCTCTGAAGCTTTTCCGTGCCATTCCGTGTCTTCCGTGTTTCCGTGGTGTGCTTTTCAGCACCCTACTCCCTGACGAAGACCCTTCCCGACCGCGCCGGCAGCGTCACCCGAAGCTGCCCTCCTTCCGCCGCGATCGCCTCCCCCGCCGGCCAGACCTGCCGGTAGCGGCCCTCCGCCTTGAGCGAGACGTCCTGCGGCAGGTCGGAGGCGTTGAGCACCACCACCGCGCGCTGCTCCCCCAGCACCCGCTCGTATGCCACCACTCCCTTGGCATCGTCGGCGAGCAGCCAGCCGGCGCTCCCGTCCACGAAGAGCCTGAGGTGCGCCTTCCGGAGTGCGATCAGGTCCCGGTACACCCGGAGGAGCGCTGTATCGGGCGCCACCGCGGCTCGTGGCCTGGCCCGGCCGGCGGGATGGGCCGTCTCGTCCTCGTAGCGCAGGTCTGCCCAGACCACCGGCTTCCGGTCGTCGGGGTCGTCGCCGCCCCACATCCCGACCTCGTCCCCATTCCAGATGTGCGGCGCCCCCACCCAGGTGAACTGCTGCACCAGGATGAGCGCCATCGCCGCCCGGGCCCGCGCGTCAGGGGGCCCGACATTGTAGAGGGAATCTTCCCGCGGTCCGTTGTGATACTTGTAGCGGCCCAGGTTGAGGACCGAGGTGGAGAACCGCGGCGTGTCGTGGCTCGCCGTCAGGTTCATCATCGCCCGCTGGAACGGCAGCCCGATCCCCCGCCCCACCGAGTCC
>JAEUJI010000183.1 GCA_016794805.1 Gemmatimonadota bacterium | reverse complement strand
GAAGGCGTGGTCCCCCTCGAAGCTGCCGAGCGCCCCTACCAGCGCCGGGTCGAACCATCGCCCCTGCCGGCCCCGCGCCATGTCGTACGCCGCCACCACCCCAAAGCCGCTGGCGAAGATCTCCACGGTCTGGGCCAGCTCCGCGATACGTCCCATCGGGGGGATCTGGTCGCCCCGCTGGCTGTAGGGCAGCCCCGCCCCGTCCCAGTGCTCGTCCAGCGCCCGGATGGCGTCCTGGGTGGCGCGCGAGACCCCCAGCTCACCGGGCCTGACCGCCAGCACCGAAATCGGCGATCACCTGCGGCGTGGCCGTGTCGAACCCGACCACGTCCAGCATGCCGGCATCGGTCGGGTCCGCAATGCTGAACCCGTTCGACGCCATCCCGACCACCACGAGCTTGGCCGGGATGCCCATCCGCTCCCGATACTGGCGGAGCGCCTGCGCCGGGTGCACCTGCCCTGCCCAGGTCTCGCTGTCCGTGTAGACCACGAACAGGTCGATGGGCCAGCGGTGCTTGAGCGCCTCCAGCATCGGCAGCGCGCAATCCGTGCCGCCGAACGTCAGACCACTGATGCGCTTCACCACGTCATCCAGCCGCTGACGCGGCGAGATGGCGAGCGTCGACAGTCCGCTCCCCAGCCGAGGCGACCACCGGGAGGGATAGTTCCCGGCCGTGAACGCCGTGAACATGTGGTTCGGCTCGCTGGCCGCGGTCACCAGTGCCATCGCCGCCGACGCCTCCCGGCAGTCCAGATACTCCATGCCATTCACTCGGGCCGACATCGACCCGGAGACGTCGAGGGCCAGCATCACCCGCTTGCCCGTGCTGGGCGCGTTCTCGAACGCCAGATAGAACGACCGGTCCAGCGCATCCACCACCTGGGGCACCGGCCGCCAGGCATTCTTCCCCTTCATGCCATGACCCTGGGCGTAGGTCTTCAGGGCCGCCAGCAGCGCGATCGGATGGACCCGCGCGACCTTCAGCGCCTTCCGGTCACCCAGCCGAGCGATGACCGTACCGACCGCGCTCGCCATCGGCACCAGGAGCCCCACCTTGCTCATGACGCCGAGGTTCCGGATCAGGGCGGTGACCGGCATCCGCTCCAGCAGCGCCTCCCACACCACCGCGTGGGAAAGCAGCTCGGTGGGCACCATCTCCCGGGTCAGACCGTGCCGCACGATGGTCTGCGCTGCGAGGCCCGGCGTCTGGTGCTTGAGGGTCTCGACCGCCTCGATGGTCTGGACCACGTCCATGTCGTCCACGCCGGCAAGGGAGAGGACACCCTCCCAACCCTTGGTGGCGTAGCGGAACACCAGGTCATGCGCCACGGTCGGCGCCTTCGGGTGCGCCAGCCGCAGCGCATCACGGTGGGCCCAGCCGTCCCGGCTCGGGTACTTGAGGACCTGGTAGACCAGGTCCTTGGCCGGCTTGGCCGTGTACCAGCGCGCGACCGCCCGACGCACACCTCGGCCCCAGCCACGGAACGCCTTCACGTACTGCAGCCAATGAAAGAGGTGCGTGCTCGTCCGGGCCACTTGCGGCAGCACCTCCCACACCAGGGCCTTCGTCGCGGCGTCGCCCAGTCCCGCGGCGATTGCCAGGGCGAAGAGGGCCGGGTCGTTCTTCGGCGCACGGCCGGCCAGACTGATCTCGAGGATCCGCCGTACGACCCGCGGGCCGTCCTCGGCCAGGCACTCGACCACGACCTGGGCATTCTCCTGCGTGAGCTTCCGCTCGCCGATGTAGTAGGTCCCCCCCTCGCTCCCCAGGATCAGGAAGCGATCGAGCCGAGTCCACTGGTCGACGGGCCAGGCGTAGCCACCGGCCGAGTTGGGGACCTGGGTCGTGTTGGGGATGGGCTCGGACTGCGGCGTCAGGAGACGGAGCAGGCGAGTGGCGAAGTGCTTGGTGTAGTCCATATCGGTCCTCCTTTGCTATGACCGTCCCTCGAGGCGATGCCGCATCGGCGCGCGGATACGCCTGACGAGTCT
>JAEUJI010000154.1 GCA_016794805.1 Gemmatimonadota bacterium | reverse complement strand
GCTTTCGGATGGGGGCAGGCGTCTGCACCCAGCTGGAGGTGGTCGTATCGAACTCACCCAGTTCCTGCAGCCCCCGATACTCCTCAATGGTCAGGAGGGTGCATCCCATGTCCGTGGCCATCTCGACGGCGCTGGCCTTCGGCTTGTGCTCCTTCCGGGCATCGAGCGCCTGGCGGTCGTAACAGACGCTGCGGCGCCCCTTGGGGCTCTGCGCCGAACAATCCACGAAGAGGCATTCGCCGGTCTTCTTGTCGATGCCCACCACATCTGGCTCGCCGCCGGACTCCTCCATGGCATGGAGCGACCAGAGCCTGGCACCGTTCGCCTCCAGGCGCGCCTGCACCGCGCGCCATGCGAGGCCCGCATGCCGGTGCATGTGCGCCTCGAAGCGGACCTGCAGGGTCTTGAGCAGTCCGTCGCGCTGCTTCCCGGTGATCTCTTTGGCTTTGGGCATGTCGGTCGGCTCATGCTTGGGGTGAGGAGTGAATCAACCTGGCGGCGGCCGCCACCAGGGCCGTGTTGTCCGGTGCCGGCGATCCATCCGGCAGCAGCGTGATGTCTTCCAGCCCGGTGCGGATGCCGTGCCCTCGCGCAAGCGCGCGCCGGTTCACGGCCCAGCAGGCGGGGCCGTAGCCATGATGCACCTGTTCCAGGGCAATCCCCGCCGAAAGGATGACGCCTTCAATCGCGGCGGCGTGACTGAGCGCGGTGGCGGTGTCCAAATCCAGCGGTTCGACCAGGACCCGCCGGCAGCGCGGCGCCAGGCCGGAACGGACGAAGGCGCGAGCATCAGCCAGCGTCAGCAGCCCCGCCTCGATGCCGACGCCCCGGGAAAGCAGGAGCTCACAGAGCTCGACGATCCCCGGCTCTCCCATGTTGGCGGAGACGAGGTCCGGCACCTCTTCCCAGGCTGCGACGATCCGGAGCCGCCCCTGGGGGTCCCGCACAATGGCCGCCGACGTGGTCAGGGAGATGGGAGTACGGGGACAGGAACTCCGGATGGCTCCCAGCACCTGGGCGCAGGCGACACCGTCCAGCGTCTCCCGACCCGCCGTATCGAAGGCGTGAACATGCACCGAGTGTGCGCCCGCTTCCACGGCGCCGCGCGCCGCCTCCGCGATCGTCGCCGGTGTCCGGGGGGTCGCCGGGTGCACGCTGTCGCCATTCAGGGCGGCCTGTAGGAGGGTTGGCATATATGCCACGGAAAGATAGGGCACACGAAACGACACGGAATCACCCCAAGTGGCATTCCGTGCCCCTTCCGCGCTTCCGTGCTTCCGTGCTTCCGTGCTTCCGTGCTTCCGTGTCGAGCAGTTTACGATGTCGGGGTCAGCAGCCGGGATCCCAGACCATCGGCTGCGCCGTGTACGGATGCCCGGGGAAGGCCCACCCCGTCCCCACCACGACACCGCAGCTGTTGATCCCGTAGCCGTAGCTCGCGCGCCAGGCAAAGCCGTTCGGGTTGTTGGGCATCGGGAGCACCGTGAACGCCCCGCCGCGGTCGGCGACGAAGGCCGAGGTGTACTGCGGCCACCCCGGGCTCGAGCCGGCGTCGTCGCCGGTGGCGACCCCGCGGTCGTTCACGGCCCAGGCCAGGGAGGGCCCGAGCGCCGCGAAATAGCCCGCGTGGTCCGGGTCGCCGAACGAGGCGCGGTTGCTGGTGACGCCGACGATGCCGATCCCGGCATCAATGTCGTACCCGATGATCCCGCCGGTCACCTGCCTTGGCACCCACCCGGCCCCCGACCTCAGCCAGACCACGGGCACCCATCCGGTGCGCGAGTCCGACATGCCCACGATCACCCAGTCGTTGTTGATGGCGACCGCACTGGTGGAGCGCCCCCCGCCGGGGAGCGGTGGCCGGACGGTGAGCTGGGTGCCGACCAGCCCGCTGACGTCCCAGACGATACCGTACGTGAACCCGCCCCGGCTGATCGTCCCGACCACGAGTCCATGATCGTTGATGTCCACGGCCTCGCCCGGGTACTTGAGGATGATCGGCGCGCTGGTGGTGCTGGGCCAGAAGGCCGGAACCACGTTCGGGGCGGTGAGGGAGCCAAGGTTGAGGTTGCCCACGATCTGCCCGCGCGCGTTCACGCCATGGGCGTGGGACCACTGCCCCGGCCCCAGCGGCAGGTTGACCAGGGCCCCGCCGAGCGGCATCGCCACCGCCAGGCCGTTCATCATGCCGACGATGAGGTTCTTGGAGCTGACGTCCTCGAACACCCCTTCCCCCGCGACGAGCGTCACCTTGTAGCTCGACGGCGGATAGACGCTGCTCGCCCGCGGCAGCCGGGCCGCCGTGGACTCGGCGGGGGCGGCCGTGTCGGCGGCGGTGCAGCCGAAGAGGAGGGTGAGGAGGAGCAGGGCCAGGGGCGCGAGGATGGTCGCGGAGGCCGGCGTGGTGCCCGCCTGGCTGGCGGCGGGGAGCCGGTTCCAGGTGACCGGCAGGCGGGAGCTCATGGGGCAATCCTCACACACGAGGGTGGCGGCGTGGGTGCCGCTTACCTCATACGCACGGGGGGTCGGATTGCTCTCATTGACCACGCAGAGAGGATTAGCCGGTAACTCCGGCAACACAGACTCACCCCGGCATATCACATTCACCACGGAACCACGGAATACACGGAAAGTGGCGCGCAAGTGTTGGAATTTCTTGCACTATTCCGTGCTATTCCGTGTATTCCGTGGTTCCGTGGTGAGCGGTTAACCGCGGCTGACCCCCGAACCGGTGGCCGGTGGCGAGCCCCGCAGCGGGCGGGGAGGAGCCCCGCAGCGGGCGGCCACAAGGGCCGGCCTTACAGGGCCGTTCCCCGAGGCGGGTGGTGGGTTTAGTGTTATCCCCGTCCCCCATCGGAGCCGCCGTCTGTCCGACGTCCTCTCCCGGCGCGACTTCCTCGGCGCCACCGGCGCCGCCCTCGCCGCCGGATCCCTGCCCCCCGCCCACGGCGCCCGCACCGGGGCCCCCGCCGTGATCCTCCCCGGCGCCGCCCGCCCCATGGCCGTCGGTTCCCACAACGCGCTCCGCGGCGTTCGCCTGGCGGTGCAGCTCGTGGACGGGGGTGCTGACACCCTCGACGCCGCCGTCGAGGGGGTGAAGCTCCAGGAACTCGACCCCACCGACAACTCCGTGGGCTACGGCGGCCTCCCCAACGAGGAGGGCGTGGTCCAGCTCGACGCCTCCTGCATGCACGGCCCCAGCAAGCGCGCCGGCGCGGTCGGCGCCCTCGAAGGGATCAAGACCCCGAGCGAGGTGGCGCTGCTGGTCCTCAAGTACACCAACCACATCCTGCTGGTCGGAGAAGGGGCCAAGCGCTTTGCCCTCTCCTACGGCTTCAAGGACGAGGACCTGCTCACCCCCCAATCCCGGGAGATCTGGCTCCGCTGGCGCGCCAACCGGGGCAAGGAAGACGAGTGGGTGGACGTCCCCGAGAACGGCCCACCGATGGCGCGGGTGACGGGGACCGTCAACCTCAACGTGGTGAACGCCCAGGGCGAGATCTCCTCGGTCACCACCACCAGCGGGCTGGCCTGGAAGATCCCGGGTCGCGTCGGGGACAGCCCCATCATCGGCGCGGGGCAGTATACCGACAACGAGATCGGCGCCGCCGGCTCCACCGGCCTGGGAGAAGCGAACATCATGGCCTGCGGCGGATTCCTCACGGTCGAGTTCATGCGCCGCGGCAAGAGCCCCACCGACGCCGCCCTCGAGACCCTGAAGCGCGTCATCAGCCTCACCCCGCCCCGCCTCCTCCACCCCAACGGGCGGCCCAAGTACCAGCTCAACTTCTACGCCCTCAACAAGCGGGGCGACGCCGGCAGCGCCTCCATCTATCCCAGCTCCTACGCCACCTGGGATGGGCGCGACTCGGCGGCGCGGGACACGGCATTCCTCTACGACAAGGCATTGTGATGATGAGCGACGGATTGACGGCTCGGCGGCTCGGCGGCTCGGCGGCTCGGCCTGGCGACTCCCCCGCGCGGCCCGCGAGGTCCCGGGGCGAGTCGCTCGGTTGTCGGTCGTGGGGTTGGCGGGGCATGGCCACGACCGACAACCGAGTGACGAGCCCGCTCACCGGGGCCCTCCTCACCATCGTCATCACGCTGGCGATGGTGATGCCACTCGCCGCCCAGGACGACGAGTGGAAAGAACCCACCGCGCCGTGGAAGGACAGCTTCTACCCCTTCTTCCCCTCCCTCGGCAACAACTTCCCGCTCATCGCCCTCCACTTCGAGGAGCGGAAGGCCGCCGACTACTTCGCCCGGGTGCCGTACGCAGGGCTCCTCTCCATTGACGCCGGCACCGGCTTCACCGGCGGCCGCATGCTCATCGCCCGGATCCAGGCGCCGCTCATGAAGAAGGACTGGCGCCTGGCGGCCTCGCTCGGCGCCACCCGCGAGTCGCGGCTGGGATACTACGGGCTGGGGAACGGCGCCGCCTACGACAGCGACCTCGAGACCGACGCCCAGCCCCACTACTACCGCGCCCGGCGCACCCGCTACTTCGCCTCGGCGGAAGTCTCCCGGCGGCTCACCGGCCCGCTCTGGGTCGCGGTCGGCGGCACCCTCGAGCACAGCAACCTGGGCGATCTCTCCAAACCCTCGCTCTTCCGCACCGACTTCGGCACCGGGGACCTCACCGACACCGACGCCCGGAGCCGGGTGGCGCTGGTGCTCGACACCCGCGACAACGAGTTCAACACCACCCGCGGCGTCTTCGGCCAGGTCTCGGTGGGGGGCGGGAGCGGCGGGGACGGCTACTCCCGCGTCGGCGCGGACCTGCGCGGCTTCCTCCCGGTGCGGGAAGGGACCGTGTTCGGGGTGCGGGTGGCGGGCTCATCCGCGAGCAAGGACGCACCGCTCAACGCGCGGTTCGAGGTGCCGGTCTGGGAAGGGGAGGTACCGGTGCTGGGCGGGACCTACTCCAACCGCGGGCTGCCGTTCCAGCGGCTGGCCGGCCGCGGCGTGCTCATGGCCAGCGCCGAGGTGCGCCACGACCTGCTCAACCTTGGGGACTTCGGCGCCTTCACTTTGCTGGCGTTCGTGGATGCGGGGCGGGTCTTCGAGCAGCGCGACTTCGAGCTCTCCACCGAGGGGATGCAGGTGGGCGGCGGCGGCGGGCTCGCCATCCGGCTGCTCCGCTTCACCATCTGGACCTTCAACTTCGCCACCGGGCCGGACGGGTTCCAGTTCAACGCCGGGACGGGGTGGTCGTTTTGACTGCGGGAAAGCGGGGAAACGGGGAAGTGGACTAAACGCCGGGAAAGTCCCGGAGGATCGCACCGGCCGGGAAACGGAGACCAGGCCCCGTTTCCCCGTTTCCCCGTTTCCCCGTTTCCCCGTTTCCCCGTTTCCCCGTCGCTACGCCACCCTCCTCACTTCCACCAGCCCCGTCATCTCCCACAGCATCGTTGCGCCCCGGTCCCGGGCGTACCAGCTCCGCTTCCCCTTGACGTACTCATCCTTGGGCAGCGCCGGCGGCTTGTTGACCGCCACCCAGGCGCCGAGCGGCGCGGGGAACGGTCCCCAGTGCGCCAGTTCCTTGAAGGCCGGATCCAGCACCAGCACGATCGGGATGGAACGGGTCCCGTTGGTCAGGTAGCGGTCCATCAGCTCGGGATGCGCGTCCCGGGCGAGGATTCGCAGTTCCAGCCCCGGCACCTCCTCCGCCCAGCGGGCAAGGATCGGCAGCGTGCTGGCGGTGTCCACGCACCAGTCCTCCGCCAGCGCCAGCAGCCGCCGCGGCTCCGCGACGGCGCCGAGCGCCCAGGCGGGTATCCGCGCGGTCCGGTACACCGCGTCCCACAGCGCCCGGTGCTCCGGGGCGGCCTGCAGGACGAACTCCTTGAACGACATTCCCTGTTCCCAGTATTCCCGCAGTTCCATCGGTCCTCCCGGTTGCGCCCGTCTCACCTGCCAGTAAAGGTATCGGCGGTGTGTGAAGGTTCCGTGAATGGTAGGAGACGGTAACGACGGTAGCGACGGTAAGGACGGTAGACCTACCGCAGAATGACCCTTCGGAGTGAATCCCGGAGGGCGTTGAGTTTACCGTCGCTACCGTCGTTACCGTCGCTACCGCCCCGCCGGTCAGGACACTCCCCCTTAGATTGAGGCTATGGCCCAACCCACCGGCCCAGCCACGCGCGCCCGGCTCCTCGCCGCGGCGTTTGAGCTGTACACCACCACCGGCTTCCTCCGCACCACCACCCCGGCGCTCGCCGCCCGGGCGGGGATCGCGGAGGGGACCATCTACCGTCACTTCAAGAGCAAGGAGAAGCTGCTCAACGAGTGCCACCTGGTGGCCAACATGTGGGCGCTGGAGCTGCTGCGCCGCTTCGACATTGACCGCGCCACCCCCGCCCCCGAGCGGCTCGGCACCATCGCGCGGGAGCTCGCGGCGCGGGCCGCCGCGGAACCCGCCCTGATCCGCATCCTCCTCACCGACGAGCACGACCCCTTCCTCGATGACGCCAGCCGCGGCCTGCGGCGCGCCTTCGGCGAGGGGCTGGTGCACATCGTGGCGATGGGGAAATCGGACGGGCAGGTGCGGTCGGGGCCGGCGGAGCTGTGGGCGGCGGTCTGGCTGGCGGTGGTGGAGCTGGCGGTGCTGCGGGTGGCGGCGGGAGAGTGGCCGGCCGACGGGGCCAACCTCACCCTGGCGCTGGAGGCGGCGTGGGACGCTATCGCGGCCCCGGATAGACCGACAGCTCCCGCGGAGCCTTGACCCGCTCGCTCCACTGGAGCGCCCGGATCGTCCCCCCGGCGAGTGGCCGCACCAGCCACTCGCCGTTTTCCATGTAGCCCACCGAGTCACCGGCCCACCGCACCGGATTGGTCCCCGTGGCGGAGAGCCGCGTCACAATACCGCCCGCGAGCCGCGCGCAGAGCCCGCCGCTGTCGCAGGGGAGGGCCACGGCGATCGGCGGGTCGCCCAGCCGGACGGCGAAGGGTTCCGCCGCAGAGGCGGGGGCCCAGCGCCCGCTCGCGGGGGGCGCCGCCGCCTGGAGGACGGCCGCGGAGGTACGCAGGTAGAGCGTGGCGCCGTCGTCGCTCCAGGCCAGGGCGTCCGGCATCCCGGAGATCTCCCCCTCGATGCGCCGCTCGTTGCCGTTGATCAGGTTCATCACGAACACCGATTGCGCGGAGGGATCGCCGGGAGCCCGGGACCGGACTGCGGCCAGCATGGTGCCGTCGGGAGAGAGGGCCGGGAGCCGTTCATCGACCCGGGAGAAGGTGATCTGGTAGGCGGTCCCGGCGGAGAGCGCCGAGGCGAAGAGGTCGCCCACCCCGTCCTCGCCGTCGGCGGTGAAGGCCACGTACGGCTCCTCCCCCACCTTGAGCTTGTTGGAGATCGGGGAGAGCGTCCCGCGGCAGCCCACGGCGCCCAGCAGCAGCGCGGCGAGCACCGTGCGCAGCGTCACCGCTCCGCCCGGACGCTTGCCTGCAGCAGCCACCACCCGTCGGGATCCACCACGATCTCCCGCGGCGCGCGGCGGATGTCGTCGAGCCGGAGCGCCGTCTCTCCCTTCTCGATGTTCACCGTCACCGGCTTGCCGTCCACCCGGATGACCAGCCCCGGCAGCCGGAAGGTGCCCCACCCCTCGGGCTGCACCTGGCGGATGGTGAGCGTCAGCCGTCGCCCCTCGTGCCGCCACCCGATGTCGAGTTTCGGGTAGCCGGGCTGCAGCAGCGCCTGGCGGAAGTACCACTCCAGGTCCTGCCCCGCCGCCTGGCCCATGATGCGGGCAAAGTCGGCGGAGAGCGCCGAGCTGTCGCGGTAGGTGCGGTACCAGTCGCGGATGCCGGCGGTGAAGGCGCTGTCGCCGATCAGCCCGCGCAGGGTGTGCAGCACCCAGGCGCCCTTGGGGTAGTTGTTGCTGTTGAGCAGCCCCATCAGGTCGGTGGCGAGGGTGTCGAGGATGGGGCGCTCCGTGGCCTTCGAGGCATACACCGCCTCGGCCCGCCGCCGCATCTCCGCCCGGAAGGCGCTGTCCCCCTCGGCGTGGCGCAGCCACAGCGCCGCGAAATAGGTGGCGAACCCCTCGGAGAGCCAGAGGTGGTGCCAGTCGTCCTGGGTCACCGCGTCCCCGAACCACTGGTGCGCGGTCTCGTGGGCCACGGTGAGCTCACGGACCGCGCGCTTCCGGTAGGCGCCCGCGTCGTAGAAGATCGCGGTGGGGTTCTCCATCCCGCCGAACATCGTGGTGGACTGAACGTGGGAGAGCCGGTCGTAGGGGAACGCGCCGATCAGGTCGCTGAAGAAGTCCAGCATCTCCCCGGTGCGGCGGAAGGGGCCGTCCACCGCGTAGGCGGAGTCCTCGGGATAGGTCACCACCGCGAGCGGGACGCACTTCACCGCGCAGGCGGCGGGGGGGAGTTCCGTGGTGGCGAGCGGGCCGGCGCCGATGACCATCCCATAGGGGGAGATCGGCTGCCGCATCCGGAAGTGCCACAGCCGCCGGCCGCGCGGCAGGGTGTCCACCTT
>JAEUJI010000101.1 GCA_016794805.1 Gemmatimonadota bacterium | reverse complement strand
ACGATCACCGAGGAGGACTGCGGCACCATCCAGGGCCTCGAGATCTCGGCGCTGAAGGAGGGGGAGGACGTGATCGAGCCGCTCAAGGAGCGGATCCTCGGCATCGTCGCCTCCGAGGACGTGTTCGATCCGCATGAGCTGGACGAGCACGGCGATCCCCGCCTGCTGGTGCAGGCGGGCGGGCTGATCGACGAGGAACTCTCCACCCGGATCGACGAGGCGGGGATCGAGAAGGTGAAGATCCGCTCGGTGCTCACCTGCGAGTCGCGCCGGGGCTGCTGCCGGATGTGCTACGGCCGCAACCTGGCCACGATGGACATGGTGGACATGGGCGAGGCCATCGGCATCCTGGCCGCGCAGTCGATCGGCGAACCCGGCACCCAGCTGACGCTGCGGACCTTCCACATCGGCGGCGCGTCCTCCCGCATCGCGGAAGAGGCGGAGCGGCGGGCCCGGGCCAGCGGGCTGGTGAAGTACACCAGCGGGCTGGAGTACGCCGACGTGCCGGTGGAGTACGAGGACGGCAGCAAGGCGATGGTGCGCATTGCCCTCACCCGCGACGACGAGTCGGCGGAGGAGGAGGCGAAGGAAGGCATCCTGGTGGTGGATCCCGCCGACCCGAAGCGGATCCTGAACCGCTACCCGGTGCCCGAGGGCGCGATCATCCACGTGAAGGAAGGCGACACGGCCCAGGGGAAGATGTCCATCCTCTACACCTGGGACCCGTACAACGACCCGAGCATCATCAAGCTCGACGGGGAACTGCGCTGGAAGGACCTGGTGCCGGGCTCGACGCTCCGCGAGGAGCTGGACGAATCGACCGGCCTGCGCTCGATCGTGGTCATGGCCGATCCCGACCGGGAGCTGCACCCGTCGGTGCTGGTGTACGCCCCGAACCGGAAGGACCCGCAGGAGTACATCCTGGCCGAGGGCTCCCGGATCATCCTGGGCAGCGACACCGACCAGATCACCCGGGGCATGGACCTGCCGCCCGAGGGGAACCCCTGGTCCGGCAAGTTCAAGGTGGACGAGTACCCGATCAACGTCGCCTGGCCGGGCAAGAGCAAGAAGGAAGCGAAGGACAAGACCGTCTACCTCTCGCCCGCGGTGAAGATCACGCGCGGCGTGACCGTGACCAAGATGCCGCGGCAGGCGTACAAGACCCGCGACATCACCGGCGGCCTGCCGCGGGTGGCGGAGCTGTTCGAGGCCCGGCGCCCGAAGGATCCGGCGACGATCTCGGAAATCGACGGCATCGTGAAGTTCGGCGAGATCAAGCGCGGCAAGCGCGAGATCTACGTGTACCCGGTCGCCGAGCCGGGCAAGAAGGGCGAGCCCGAGCCGCCGCAGCTGTACGAGGTGGGCGCCGGCAAGCACCTCCGGGTGCACGAGGGCGACCGGGTCCGCGCCGGCGACCGGCTCACCGAGGGGCCGGTGAACCCGCACGACATCCTGCGGATCAAGGGCCCGCGCGCGGTGCAGGAGTACCTGCTCAACGAGGTGCAGGAGGTGTACCGCCTGCAGGGCGTGCGGATCAGCGACAAGCACATCGGCACCATCGTGCGCCAGATGCTGCAGAAGACGCGCGTCACCGATCCGGGCGACACCGACTTCCTCGAGGGGGAGACGGTGGACAAGCTCACCTTCCGCGACGAGAACGAGCGCGTCATCAAGCGGAAGGGCACCCCGGCGCAGTCGGAGCCGGTGCTCCTGGGCATCACCAAGGCGTCGCTGACCACGCAGTCGTTCATCTCGGCGGCGTCGTTCCAGGAGACCACCCGGGTGCTCACCGATGCCGCCATCCGCGGCGCCAAGGACGACCTCCTCGGCCTCAAGGAGAACATCATCATCGGGCACCTCATCCCGGCAGGGTCGGGCATCTACCGCTATGCCGAGATCGACATCGAGCCGCCGGCGGGCTACGAACCGCCCCCGCCGCCGGAGCCGGGCACCGAGCCGGCGGCCCAGCCGGTCTCGGTGGCCGCCCTGATGGCGGACGACGAGGAGTAGCCGCGGCGGCGGTACCGGCGGAACACGAGGCGGGGCGGACCAGGCGGTCCGCCCCGCGTTGTGCTTCCCCCGCCGAGCCGACCCTAGGGCGCGCTGGCGCCGAAGGTGTCGCAGCGCTTCGGGTCCCGCGAGCGGAAGCCGGTGTCGAACCACCGCATCCGCTGCTCGCTGGAGCCATGGGTGAAGCCGTCCGGGTTCACCCGGCCCTGGGTCATCGTCTGGATCCGGTCATCGCCGACCGAGGCCGCGGCCCGCATGCCTTCCTCGAAGTCTCCCTGCTCCAGTCCCCCCTGCGCCCCGTAGGCGCCGGCCCAGACCCCGGCGAGGCAGTCCGCCTGCAGTTCCATCCGGACGCTCAGCTCGTTGGCATCGCCGGGGCGCCGCTGCTGCGCCTGCCGCATCTGCCGCTCGATGCCCAGCACGTTCTGGACATGGTGCCCGATCTCGTGGGCCAGGACGTAGGCCTGGGCAAAATCTCCTGGTGCCCCGAAGCGCCGCTTCAGCTCCTCGTAGAAGCCCAGGTCGATGTAGACCTTTTCGTCGCCCGGGCAGTAGAACGGGCCGGACGCCGCCTCCGCGAACCCGCAGGCCGACTGCACCGCGTCCCGGAAGAGGAACAGCCGGGCGTCGCGGTAGGTCGCCCCCTCCCGGGGAAGCGCCACGGTCCAGAATCGCTGGGTGCTGTCCAGGACGGCCGAGACGAAGTCCACCATGTCCTCTTCTTCCGGGGTCGATTGCACCGGCCCGGGCTCCACCTGGCCCGGCACGGCGGCCTGCGCGCCACCGCCGGCCCCGCCAACCAGCTGGAAGAAGTCCTGCTTGAAGACCAGGCTCAGGACGAGAAGCACCAGCATGCCACCCAGCCCGAGTTTCGCCCCGCCGCCGCCGGGAAACCGGCCACCGGTCGCACCCCGCATGTCCTCGAGATTCTCGCTCCGTTGCCCACGATTCCAGCGCATGCCGCCTCCAGCGGGGAGTTCGCCGCCCGGTCGTCCACCGGGCCCTGGGCAGAGATAGCCATTCCTGTCCGGGACCGCCAGCGGGGCAGGGTGACGGTCGGCTGACGGTGGCCTGACAGCCGACCCTTAGCATCGGCGCCCATGGGAACACTGGACCAGCGGTCCCATCTCGACCGGCTGACCGATGCCGCCTCCCTCCTCCTGGAGGGGCGGTCGGTGCACGACGTCTCGGCGGCGACGGGCGTCTCGGTGCCGGAACTGGAGGACCTGCGGCGCCGGATCCTCAAGCTGGGGGTCGGCTCACCGGCCGCGGCCGGGGGCGGGCTCCGGCGCTCCGGGGCGTTCCTGGCCCGCCTGGCCGCCGCGCTCGGGTGGCGACAGGGTGGCGCGGCGGCAAACAGCATCCCGCTGGCACCGGGGGAGCGGTCACCGCCGCTGGCCAGCGGGTGGGGCCCGTGGTATCCGGTCCCGGCGGTCGTGGGGATCGAGGCGCGGGTGGCCCGGGAGGAGCGGCAGCCGGGCGGGGAGGGCTTCCTCTGGCTCTACGAGTTCCGTTCGACGCTGCCGGTCCCGGCGACCTTCCGGTTCCGGGTCGCCGAGGCGGCGGGTGGGGACTACCCGCGCAGCGTCCGGGCGCTCCGCCCGGGGGAGCTCATCGGCGGAATGGTCAGTCTCGGGACCCCGGGTCCCGTCTGGGTGGGCACGGCGATCCCCGGGTAGGGCTCCGCGCGCCTCGGTGCCTTGACCCAACCCCTTCCCCGGGCTACCTTTGCCGTTCTCTCCCGGACTAGGCCGGGGGAAGGTCCCACGGCCCAAACCGCAGGCGTATGCCGACCATCAATCAGCTCGTCCGGAAGCCGCGCAAGGCACCTGTCTACAAGGACAAGTCGCCGGCGCTCAAGCAGAACCCGTTCCGCCGCGGGGTCTGCACCCGCGTGTACACCACCACCCCGAAGAAGCCGAACTCGGCGCTGCGGAAGGTGGCCAAGGTGCGGCTGACGAACGGGTTCGAGATCATCGCCTACATCCCGGGCGAGGGGCACAACCTGCAGGAGCACTCGATCGTGCTGGTGCGGGGCGGCCGGGTGAAGGACCTCCCGGGCGTCCGCTATCACCTGGTGCGCGGGGCCCTGGACGCGGCCGGCGTGAACGACCGCCGCCGCAGCCGCTCCAAGTACGGGGCCAAGCGGCCCAAGGCCGGCGCCCCGGCGGCCAAGGGAGGTAAGAAGTGAGCCGCCGCACCAAGGCCGTGAAGCGCACGGTCCCGCCGGATCCGCGCTACGACAGCCAGACGGTCTCCAAGTTCATCAGTTCGCTCATGTACCAGGGGAAGAAGAGCACCGCGGAGCGGATCTTCTACTCCGCGATGGACATGATCGAGGAGCGGACCGGCCAGCCGGGCGTCACCGTCTTCAAGCAGGCGATCAGCAACGTGAAGCCGGCCCTCGAGGTGAAGAGCCGCCGGGTCGGCGGCGCGTCGCTCCAGGTGCCGGTGGAAGTCCGGCCCGAGCGGCGGACCGCCCTGGCCATGCGCTGGGTGATCGATTTCGCGCGCGGCCGGGCCGAGAAGACCATGCAGGAGCGCCTGGCCGCCGAGCTGATCCTCGCCTCCAAGGGCGAGGGGAACGCCATCAAGAAGAAGGAAGACACCCACAAGATGGCCGAGGCCAACCGGGCGTTCGCGCACTACCGCTGGTAGCCGGCGCCGGTCGCGGTTGACATTGTGGGATCATAAGTTACCTTTGCCGGGCTTCGCAGGATCGGGGGAGTTCGCCGGTCCTTCAAGAGCGAGACATCAGGATCGTGTGACGGCCGGCCCCGGGGCAACGGGACTCCGCTAGCCACCTCCGATCCTCCCGAAGGATGGCGCCGCAGGGCAGCCGTCCGCACCAAAGCGA
>JAEUJI010000067.1 GCA_016794805.1 Gemmatimonadota bacterium | reverse complement strand
CCGGCTGGAGCCTCCCCGATTCGCTCCCGCGCGCGGAGTGGGCGCAACTCGTCGCCGGGCACGCGAGTGGGGACACCGGGGCCGCGGAACTCCGGGCCGACGTGCATGCGGCCCGGCAGGGGCGGAAGGCCGCCGAGGCGGATGCCCGCCGCGCGGCGGCGCTCTATCTGCCGCGGCTGAACGGCTTCGGGCGGGTGGACTGGAATACCCCGGACCGGCCCTTCGGTGGCAAGAGCGCCTGGACGGTCGGCGTGATGTTCTCCTGGTCTCCCTTCGCGGGGGCGCAGGAGCTGGCCGAGCGGCGGAGCGCCGGCGGACGCCGCCAGTCGGCCGTGGCGATGGCGGATGCGGCGGAGGCGCAGGCCGCGTTCGAGATCGCGGAGGCGCGCGACCATCGGCAGCTGGCGCTGGAGCGGCTGGTGATCGCGGAACGGGCGGTGAGCCAGGCGGTGGAGGCGCATCGAATCGTGGCGCGAAAGTACGATGGCGGCCTGGCCACCGTGAGCGAACTGCTCGACGCCGGGGCGGTGGAGACGCTGACCGCGCTCAGCGCGTCGGCCGCGCGCTACGGCGTGATCGTGGCGGTGGCGGAGGCGCGGCGGGCCGAGGGGCTCGACCTCTCGGTGATCCTGGACCTGGAACAGTAGACCATTCACCGGGCCAGTGGCCTGGGAGCAAGGCAATGCGACAGCTGACGGCGGTGGTACTCCTGATGGCGGGTGGGCTCGCGGGGTGCGGGGGCGAATCGCCCAATCGCCCGGTCGCCCAATCGCCCGCCGGTCCGGCCGGCCCCACCCTCGCCATCCAGGAAACCACGATCAGCGCCACCTTCGAGGCGACGGGGATCGCGGAGCCGGTGGAGCGGGCGACGCTCAGCACCCGGCTCATGGGGACGGTCACCCAGGTCCTGGTGCAGGAGGGAGACCGGGTCCGTGCGGGACAGGTGCTCGCACGGATTGATGCCCGGGAGGTGGAAGCGAAACGGGCCCAGGTGGAGGCGGGGATCGCCGCGGCGGAGGCGATGTACGCCGACGCGGAGACCCAGGCGGGGCGGTTCCGGGCCCTCTACGCCGACAGCGCCGCGACCCGCTACCAGCTGGATCAGGTGGAGACCGGGCTGGCCCGGGCCGAGGCGGGACTGCGGACCGCGCGGGCGGCACGGAGTGAACTGGATGCCGTGGGCGCCTACGCCACGATCACGGCGCCGTTCGCCGGGGTGGTGACGATGCGCCACGTGGATCCCGGGGCGATGGCCGCGCCGGGCTCCCCGGTGGTCGAGGTGCAGGACGACCGCCGCCTGCGCATCGGCGTGACGGTGCCGCCGTCCGTGGCGCGGGGGCTCAAGCCGGGAATGACGATCGCCGCGACGGTGGAAACCGTCAGCATTCCCGCCGTGATCGAAGGGGTGGTGCCGGCCCCCGGAGGCGGCGTGTACACGGTCAACGCGATGATCCCCAATCCCACCGGCGCCTTCCTGCCCGGCAGCTCGGCGACGCTTGCCATCCCCACCGGGACCCGCAGCGCGATCCTGGTGCCGGCGGGCGCGCTGGTGCGGGAGGGCGACCTGGTGGGGGTGCGGATGCGCGCCGGGGCCGGCACCGAGCTCCGCTGGCTGCGCATCGGCAGCGTGCCGCCGCCATCAGCGCCGGAGCCGCGGCTGGTCGAGGTAATCGCGGGACTCCGGGCCGGGGATGTCATTCACGGCGGGGGCGACTGACATGGGCTTCGCCGGACGCCTGGCCCAGCGGTTCCTCCATTCCCGGCTGACGCCGCTGCTCATCATCGCGTCGCTGGCGGTGGGCGCGATCGCGATCGTGGGGACGCCGCGGGAGGAAGAGCCCCAGATCTCGGTGCCGATGATCGACGTGATCGCGGCGCTGCCGGGGGCGAGCCCCGCCGAGGTGGAGAACCTGCTCACCCGCCCCCTGGAACAGCGGATGTGGGAGATCCCCGCGGTGGACCATGTCTACTCCATGGCCGGCGAGGGCTTCACCCTGGTGACGGTCCGCTTCAAGGTCGGGGAGGACCAGGAGCGGAGCGTCACCCGGGTGCACGCCAAGCTGTTCGCGGACATGGACCGGATGCCGGCCGGGGCCCTCCCGCCGCTGGTCAAGCCGCACTCCATCGACGACGTCCCGATCCTGACCCTGACGCTGTCCTCGGGCCGCTACTCCTCCAACGAGCTGCGCCAGCTCGCGGTGCACCTCGAGGATGAGATCCGCAGTGTGACGGATGTGGCGGCCACCACGGTGACCGGCGGTGCGCCCCGCCAGGTGCGGGTGGACCTCGACCCGGCGCGGCTCACCGCCGCCGGCGTCACCCCGGGTGAGGTGGCGCTGGCGCTCACGGGCGCCAACGCCCGGCTGGACGCGGGAGAGATGCAGAGCGCCGGCGCGAGCTACCGGGTGCAGGTGGGTGCGCCGCTCGCCACGGCGGCGGAAGTGGCTGCGGTAGTCGTGAGTGCCCGGCGGGGGGTGCCGGTCTACCTGCGGAACGTGGCCACGGTGCGGGAGGACTTCGGCGAGCGGGAGAGCTATGTCAGCCATGCCGCGGGGGACTCCGGCTCCGCGGCGGCGGTCACGATCAGCGTGGCCAAGCGCAAGGGCGCCAACGCGACGGTCGTGGCGCACCGGGTGCTGGAACGGGTGGAACAGGCCCGGGCGCGGCTGCTGCCGGCGGAGGTCTCGGTCACCGAGACCCGGAACTACGGCGAGACCGCGCGGGAGAAGGCCAGCGAGCTGATCCTGCACCTGGTGATCGCGACGCTCTCGGTGGCGGTGCTGATCTGGCTCTTCCTCGGCTGGCGCGAGGCGGTGGTGGTGCTGGTGGCGGTCCCGGTGACCCTCGCCCTGACCCTCTTCAGCTACTACGCCCTGGGGTACACCCTCAACCGGATCACCCTGTTCGCGCTGATCTTCTCGATCGGCATCCTGGTGGACGACGCGATCGTGGTGGTCGAGAACATCTACCGCCACCTGCAACTCGGGCTCAAGCCGCCGGCCGAGGCCGCGGTGGACGGGGTGGACGAGGTGGGCAACCCCACGATTCTCGCCACCTTCACCGTCATCGCCGCGATCCTGCCGATGGCGTTCGTGAGCGGCCTGATGGGCCCCTACATGCGGCCGATCCCGGTGGGCGCCAGCGTGGCGATGCTGGCGAGCCTGGCGGTGGCGTTCATCGTGACGCCGTACATCGCGCTCCGGCTGCTGCGGGGGCACGTCGTCGTCTCGGCGGCTGGACGGCTCGGCGACTCGGCCGGGGACGAGGGGCGCTTCGCCCGGTTCTACCGGCTGATGATGCAGGGGTTGATGGCGCGCGCCGGCACCCGGCCGATCTTCTACGGCGGGGTCGTCCTGCTGCTCTTCGCGTCGATGGGCCTGGTCGCGATCAAGCTGGTGCAGGTGAAGATGCTCCCGTTCGACAACAAGTCGGAGTTCCAGGTGATCCTGGATCTTCCCGAGGGCACCACCCTCGAGACCAGCGCCGCGCTGGGCGCCGAGGTGGCCGGGT
>JAEUJI010000049.1 GCA_016794805.1 Gemmatimonadota bacterium | reverse complement strand
CACCGCGGCGCTCGCCCGCCTGGACGAGCTGTCGCTCCAGGTGCACGCCGGGCGCCGGGCGCATGTGGGCGGGCGAGAGAAGCTCGCGGACATCGGCCGGCAGATCCTCGCCGTGGTGCGGCAGCTCGATGGCATGAACCTCTACCGCTTCCGGAACGATCCCGAACTCCGCGCCGCCTGGCGGAGCGCCAAGCGGGTCTCGTGGCCGGCGCCACCCGAGAAGGCCGAGTCGGCGGCGTGAAGGCAGACCGACGGACCGACGGGCCGACGGGCGAACACCTCGGCGGCCCGGCGGGCCGCAGGCTGGAGACGATGCCGCGGGGGAGCGACGGCGCCACAGCGCGGCACCCCTCAGCAGCCAATCGCCCAATCGCCCAATCGCCCAATCGCCCAACCGCCCAACCGCCCAACCGCCCAACCACCCGATGTTATCGTTTCTTGAGATTTCCCCGGAACTGCTCCACCTTCGCTATGCTCTCCTCAACGCCCCACCGCCACGGGAGACGGGATGCGCATTCTGGTCGTCGAGGATGACGCGAGCGTGGTCCGGTTCCTCCGGCAGGCGCTCACGGAGGAAGGGCATGCCGTGGACACCACCGGCGATGGTGCCGAAGCCGGCACCCTCGCGCATTCCAACCCCTATGACCTGATCCTGCTGGACGTGCAGCTCCCCGGCCGGGACGGCCTCCAGGTGGCCGCCGAAGTGCGGCGGAGCGGCCTCACCTGTCCCATCCTGATGCTGACCTCGCGCGACTCGACCCAGGATGTCGTCCGCGGCCTGAACGCCGGGGCGGATGACTACCTCACCAAGCCCTTCGCCCTCGAGGTGCTGCTCGCCCGGGTGAACGCCCTCACCCGCCGCCAGCTCGGGACCGCCACCAGCATCCTCCGCTTCCAGGACCTCGAGATGGACCGGCTCCAGCGCCGGGTGAAGCGCGCCGGCCGGACCCTCGACCTCGCGCCGCGGGAGTTCCGTCTGCTGGAGTTCTTCCTGCTGAACTCCGAGCGCGTCATCACCCGCACCACGCTGCTGGAGCGGGTGTGGGACATGTCCTTCGACCCCGAGACCAACGTGGTGGACGCGCATATCTCGAACCTCCGGAAGAAGCTGGAGGAGGGCGGGCGCACCCGCCTGATCCAGACCGTGCGGGGGGCGGGGTACGCCCTCCGGCCCGCCGAGCCGGACTGATGCGCTCCTTCCGCGCGGCGCTGGCCCTCCGCACCGCCGGCGCGGTGCTGGCCCTGACCCTGCTCCTCGGCGTGGTCAGCGTCTTTGCGCTCCGCACCTTGCTCTACCGGCAGCTAGACCGCACCCTGGTTCACCTGGCCGAAGTCGAGGCCCAGGCCGGCGCGGCGCACACCAGTTCGGAGTTCACCTTCCATGAGGGGGTGCTGCTCACCGCCACCGCGGGCCCCAGCGCTGAGCTGACCCGCTACGCCCAGCTGTGGACCAGTGACGGTGCACCGCTCCTCCGGAGCCGCAACCTCCCGGCCGACCTCTTCCTCCCCGCCGGCGCGGTGGCCGCCGCCCGGGATGGTCGCGTCGTCTGGGACACCCATCGCTGGCAGGGACAGCGCCTTCGCTGCGTGGTCTATCCGCTGCAGCTGGTCGGCGCGGCGCATGGCATGCACCTGCTGCAGGTGGCGGCGCCGCTCGCGCCGCTGGAGCGCACGCTCCGGGACTTCATCCTGCTGGGGCTGGCGCTCACGCTCGTGGCCGGCGGGGCGGCGTTCGGGGTCGGGTGGCGCATCGCCGGCGCGGCCCTCCTCCCCACCGCGGAGATCACCGCCCAGGCGGAAGCCATCCGGGAGGGCACCCCCGCCCCCAGCATCACCGCCCATGCCGACATGGACGAGTTCGCCCGGCTGGTCCAGGTCCTCAACGCCATGCTCGGCCGGCTGGACCAGGCCTCCGCCATCCAGCGGCGCTTCACCGCCGACGCCAGTCATGAGTTGCGCGGGCCGCTGACGGCGCTCCGCGGCGGGCTCGATCTGGCCCTCAAGCGGGACCGGACTCCGGAGGAGTATCGGCTCACCCTGGCGCGCTGCCGGGAGGAGGTCATCCGCCTCACCCGCCTGGCGACCGACCTGCTCACGCTGGCGCGGAGCGAGGCGGGTCTCACCCCGCCGGACACGGCGGAGGTGGACCTGCGGCTGATCGCTGACCAGATGGCGGAACGGCGGCGGGCGGTGGCCGGGGCGCGCGGGGTGACGATCACCGTCTCCGGCCCCCCGGCCGCGCTCCGCGGAGACCCGGCGTTGCTCGAGCGGGTGGTGGGCAACCTGCTGGACAACGCGGTCCGCCATTCCCCGGAGGGCGGAACCGTCGGCATTACCCTCACCGCCGGGGAGACCGTGACCCTGACCGTGCGCGATCAGGGCCCCGGCATCCCCCCAGGAGATCAGGCGCAGATCTTCAGCCGGTTCTTTCGGGGGGAAACGCGGCAGCGGGAGGACGCCGGCACCGGCCTGGGGCTCGCCATCGCGAAGACGGCGGCCGAAGCGCATGGCGGCCGTCTCGAATTCGTGGGCAACGATCCCGGAGCAGTGTTCCGGCTGGTGCTGCCCGCCGGGCTCAGGCCGTCGTGAAGGTGAAGGTCATCCCGTAATGGCCGTCGTGCTTCCACCCCGCACCCATCATCCCGGTCGGCTGCCCGTCATGCGTCCCGCCCATCATCCCGCTCGTGGCCCACGTCCCGCCTCGGGTGGTCCAATCTCCCATCCCCATGCGGTGTCCCGCGCTGTCGGTCATGCCCGCCCCGACGTGCATGGTGTACTGGGTCCCCGGGGTCAGCGGGTTCGACGGGGTGCAGGTCAGGGTCGTGGCGTCCGGGCTCCAGGTGCAGGACATCGGCACCGTGGGTCCGGTGACGCCGCCCTGGTGGAGGTCGAAATACTGCGCCATCCCCGGGCTCATCGGATGCTGGAAGGTGAGCACGATCGTGGTGCCCGTGCTGACGGACGTGGCGTTGGGCGCCGGGGAGATGGCCGTCAACGAGGACGTGGCGGGCCCGGTCGAGTCGCCGCACCCGATCAGCAGGGGGAGCAGGGCCAGGGCGGGGACGCCGAGT
>JAEUJI010000044.1 GCA_016794805.1 Gemmatimonadota bacterium | reverse complement strand
CCGCTACACCCTCGAGCGCCAGATCGGTCAGGGGGGCATGGCCACGGTCTACCTGGCCACCGACCTCAAGCACCAGCGCCAGGTGGCCATCAAGGTGCTCCGCCCGGAGCTCGGCGCCAGCGTCGGGCCGGAGCGGTTCGTGCGCGAGATCGAGATCGCCGCCAGGCTGCAGCACCCGCACATCCTGTCGCTGCTGGATTCGGGGTCGGTGATGATCGGGCCGGGCACGGAGGCCCGGCCCTACTACGTCATGCCGTACGTGGCGGGGGAGACGCTGCGGGAGCGGATGCTGCGGGGGCCGATGCCGGTGGGCGACGCGGTCCGCATCCTCTCCGAGGTGGCCGACGCCCTCGCCGCCGCGCACGCGCAGGGCGTGGTGCACCGCGACATCAAGCCCGAGAACATCATGCTCTCCGGGCGCCACGCGCTGGTGATGGACTTCGGCGTGGCCCGCGCGGTGAGCGAGGCGGCCGCGGGCCACCGGATGACCAGCGTCGGGTTCGCGCTCGGCACGCCGGCGTACATGGCGCCGGAACAGGCCGCCGCCGATCCCGACGTGGACCATCGCGCCGACCTCTACGCCCTCGGCATCGTGGCGTACGAGATGCTCAGCGGCCGGCTGCCGTACGCCGCCACCACCCCGCAGCAGATCCTCGCCGCCCACATCACCCAGCCCCCGGAGCCCATCACCACCGTCCGCCCGGACCTGCCGCCGGAGCTGGCCGCCGCGGTGATGCGCTGCCTGGCCAAGGAGCGCAGCGCGCGCTGGCCCACCGCCGACGCGCTGCGCGATGCGCTCGAGCGGCTCGGCCCCTCGGGCGCCTCCACTCCGATCTCGGGCACCCAGCCGGTGCCGGCCATGCCGCGCACCGAGACCCACCCGGTGCAGGTGGGGCTGCTCTTTGCGCTGGGTGGCGTCATCCTCATGGCCGCGGTCACCGCGCTCGTGGTCCGGATCGGCCTGCCGGACTGGGTACTCACCGGCACCCAGCTGCTGCTTCTTGCCGGGCTCCCGGTCGCGATCGGCACCGCGGTGATGGAGCGCCGCCGCGCCGCCGCGCGCGCCACCGGCGCCTGGCACCCGAGCGGCGAGACCGGCATCCAGCGGCTCATGACCTGGCGCCGCACTCGACAGGGCGGCGTCGCCGGATTCACCGGCCTCGGCCTCGCGGCCGCCGGCTACACCGCCATGCGGCTGCTCGGCATCGGCCCCATCGGCACCCTGGTGGCGAGCGGGCTGCTCCACGCCGAGGACCGGATTGTCATCGCCGACTTCCAGAGCCGCGGGGTGGACAGCGCCCTCGGCGCCTCGGTGTCCGAGGCGCTGCGGATTGACCTGGGCCAGACTCGGGTGGTGCGGGTGCTGGATGCCTCCGAGGTGCGCACCGCCCTGCAGCGGATGGGCCGGGCCGACGGACGGGTGGATCCCGCCACCGCGCGGGAGCTGGCGCTGCGCGAGGGAGGCAAGGCGTACCTGGTGGGAGAGGTGACCGGCGCGGGTCGCGGCTTCCTGCTCACCGCCCGGCTGCTGGCCACCGAGGGGGACGCGGAGCTCGTGGCCCTGCGGGAGACGGCCGCGGACGACAACGGGGTGCTGGGCGCCATTGACCGGCTCTCCAAGCGGCTGCGAGAGCGGCTGGGCGAGTCGCTGCGCAGCATCCGCGCTGCGCCGCCACTGGAGCAGGTGACCACCAGCTCGCTGGAGGCGCTCCGGCTCTACACCGAGGCCAAGGCGATCAGCCGCTCCTCCGAACCCACCCAGGCGGAGCCGCTGCTGCTGCAGGCCATCGCGCTCGACAGCGGCTTCGCCACGGCCTGGCGCGCGCTCGGCGTCTTCTACTACAACACCGGCGCCCCGCGCAGCAAGCAGGTGCACGCCTCCACCATGGCCTACCAGCACCGGGAGCGACTCCCCGACATCGAGCGGTTCAGCACCGAGGCCTACTACTTCTGGTCGGTGACGGGCGAGCCGGAGAAGGCCGAACGGGCCTACCGCGCGGTGCTGGAACGGCGTCCGGACGATATCACCAGCCTCAACAACCTCTCGCTGGTGCATATGCGGCGGCGGGAGTGGGCCCGGGCGGAGTCGCTGCTGAGCCGGGGGCTGGCGGTGGACAGCACGGTCCGCAGCTTCCACGTCAACATCGTCGAGGCGCTGGCGCGGCAGCTCAAGGTCACGGAGGCGGCGGACGCGACCGAGCGGATGGCCCGGATTGCGCCGAAGGCCGGGACGGTGATTCCGGCCTACCGCTGGACCATCCTCGCCATGCAGGGCCAGATGGACAGCGTCGCAGCGGTCGCCGCGGCCACGCTGCCGGGGCTGACCCGCCCGCGGGACCGCGAGTGGGCGATCGCGACCCTCGGCGTGGTGGCCGCCCTCAAGGGGCACCAGGCCGAGACCGAACGACTGATGCGCGCCGGCGCCGCGGAGGTAGCCTCCGACCCCGCCAGCCGGCTCATGCAGGCGCTGTACTTCGCGGACGTCCGGGCCTCCTTCGGGCTTCCAACGCCGGACGCGGTGGAGCTGCTGGACCAGGCGCTCGCCCGCGACCCGCTCGAGTCGATGCCGCTGCCGGACCGGCCCTACATCTCGTACATCAACCAGTACGCCTTCTTTGGCCGCGGCGACCGCGCCCGCCAGCTCTACGCCCAGATGCTCGCGGCCGACTCGACGATCAAGCCCAACACCCGCGGCGCCCAGAACTCGCTCGGCTGGGTGGAGATCGCCGAAGGGAAGTTCGCCGATGGCCTCACCCGGGTGCGCGCCAATGTGGACTCCTCGGGGTGCCGCAACTGTGCCAGCTACTACCTCGCCTGGGCCTACGACCGCGCCGGGGTCCCTGACTCCGTCCTTGCGGTGCTGGAGCAGGTGGTCAACGCCCCGCCGGAATGGGAGCAGTACTACGAAGATGGGCTCAACCGCCCCCGGGCCCTCCGGCGCCTGGGAGAGCTGTACGAGGCGAAGGGCGATCGGGAAAAGGCGCTGGACTACTATGGCCGCTTCGCGGAGCTCTGGCGCGACGCCGACCCGAAGCTGCAGCCGGTGGTGCGTGAGGTCCGCGACCGCATGGCGCGGCTCGCGGCGGAGCCGGTAGGGCGGTAGGGCGGCAAGACGGCAGGACGGCAGGACGGCAGGACGGCAAGGCGGCAGGACGGCAAGGCGGCAAGCGACGCTCCCGTGGGGGAGCGGAGGAGGGTGCGCCGCGCGGCGGTCTCCCAGTTCCTGTGCGGCCACCCTCCGACGCGACACCGCGGGAGCGTCGCCCATCTCGGCGTAGTTGCGGTTCACGCTGAATCCCGACACCCCCGGGAGTCGTAGGTCCCCCGTCTCCCGACTGCTCCCCGCCACAGGGTGCCCCATGTTCTATTGGCAAGACCTTCGCTACTCCCTTCGGCTGCTGTGGCGCACCCCCCTCTTCACCCTGCTCACCGTGGTGGTCCTCGCCGGCGGGCTGGGTCTCAGCATTTTCACCTGGTCCTTCCTCCACACCGCCATCCTCAAGCCGCTGCCGCTGGACGAAGGCGACCGCGTGGTCCGCCTGATGACCACGACCCAGGGGCTCGGCCTCGCGAGCATCGACGCGGCGGACTTCGCGGCGATGCGGGGCCGCATCACCCGGCTCACCGACGTGGGTGTCTATGGCGATCGCGAGTTCGTGATCGGGATCGGCGAGAACAGCCGGTCCATCCGCGCCGCCACCGTCGAGTCGAACATCTTCCGGACGACGCGTACCGCGCCGGCGCTGGGACGTGGCTTCACCCCCGAGGACCAGGTCCCCGGGGCGGAGCCGGTGATCGTACTGAGCTGGTGGGGCTGGCGCTCGGTCTTCGGCGGCGACTCCACGGTGCTCAATACGACCGTCCGGTTGAGCGGCGTCGCGACCCGGATCATCGGCGTGATGCCTGCCGGCTTCGGCTTCCCCGTGGCGGCCGAGGCCTGGGTGCCGATCGATCCCGGGGTCCTGACCCTGCAGACCCCCGGCGTCGGGCGGGTGAACGCCTACGGCCGCCTGGCGCCCGGCGTCGGTGAGGCGGAGGCCGGCGCGGAGCTGACGGGGCTCTTCCGGAGCGTCCGGGCCGGCCGCCCGGTGGAACCGGGGATGGCCGAGCCCGACGGGATGAAGGTCACGT
>JAEUJI010000369.1 GCA_016794805.1 Gemmatimonadota bacterium | reverse complement strand
AGGTGGTGCCGTCGGTCTCCCTGCTGCACACCTGGCGCAACTCTGCCGGACTGGGCTGGCAGCCGCTCGGCATGCTCAACCTGCGGGGCGACCTGGCCAGCACCCGCGACCTGCGCCGCTATTCCGATTCGACCACGCTCGGACGGCTCGCCGGCAACGCGCGGCGCAACCTCTTCGGCATGGACGTCGGGGTGGAGCGCGACCGCCAGCTGTCCACCTCCCTGGTCCTGGCGCCGCGGATCTCGAGCTGGCTCCGGCCCCGGTACGTGACCTCCAGCAACTTCGTGCTCTCCCGGAGCCTCACCAGCCGGCAGCCAATCCGCGAGGATGGCGACAGCGCGGGGGCATACATCCTGCCCCAGACGCTCAACAACTCCCGGCTGCAGGAGGTGGGGGCCGCGATCGAGATCGGCCGCCTGGGGGCGCGGCTGGCCGGGGACTCCAGCGGCATCGGCCGGGCGCTCCGGCGCCTCCGCCCGCTCGACATCAGCGACCGGCTGACCCGGAACGCCACCTTCGACCTCGCGGCTTTCGATCCGTCGCTCGGATTCCAGCTGGCGCTGGGCGGCCTCAACCGCTTCCTCCGGGCGCAGGGGGACTCCGCCATCGGCGCCGCCGAGGTGCGCAACACCACCTTCCAGTCCGGTGCGGAGCTGCCCTTCGGGCTGTCGTTCCAGCTGGCGTACAGCCGGCTGCGGACCAACCGCTTCCAGCGCGGGGGCGGCAGCTTCCTCACGTCGGAGTCGCACCAGCGGGAGTGGCCCAGGGGCAACGTCCGGTTCCTCCGCCCGATCCGCGGCTTTCCCGTCTCCCTCGTCGGCCTCGGCGCGACCTTCCGCAGCACCAACGGCTCCACCCTGACCCCGTCGAGTGGCGGCGTCACCGCGGTGAGCCGGCAACGGCGCTCCAGCCTGACCCCGGACCTCCAGCTCACCTTCTCCAACGGCATCGTGGTGAGCGGCAGCTGGTCCATGCTGAACCAGCGGGACCTCTCCGGCGGGAACACCACCCGGGTGGAGCAGGACGACATCACCGCCGGCGTCAACCACGCGATTGCCCTGCCGCGGTCGCTGAGCCGCGCCCGCCGCATCATCCGCTCCCAGCTTACCGGCATTCTCTCGAAGAGCACCAGCTGCCTGCAGCTCCGCTCCCAGACCGAATGCGGCGTCGTCTCCGACAACCGGCGCCGCGAGCTCCGCGCCACCCTGGACACCGACCTGAGCCGGATCATCTCCGGCGGCCTCCAGTTCAGTTATGCGCTCACCGAGGCCAAGCACATCAACCGCGCCTTCTCACAGATGACCGTGTCGGCCAGCTTCCAGCTGTCGCTGTACGCGGGGGACTATCGGTAGGGCCGCGGCTCCCGTCTCCCCCTTCCCTCGTCTCCCCTCTCCCCCCGATCTTCCTCCCCCATGCGCCGCTACCTGCCCGGTCTCCTGCTCCTGCTCGTCGCCTGTGGGGACGCCGCCCCGCCCCCACGGGAGTTCAACGGCGCCGTCGCCTTCACCTACCTCGAGCGGCAGGTCGGCTTCGGGTACCGCATCCCCGGGACACCCGCGCACGCCGCCACCGCGGCCTGGCTCGACTCGCTGCTGCGCACCCGCGCCGATTCGGTCGTGGTGCAGGCCTGGGATCACGTCACCGGGAAGGGAGACACCCTTCCCATGCGGAATTTCCTCGCCCGCTTCAACCTGGGGGCGCGGGAGCGGATCCTCTTCCTGGCCCACTGGGATACCCGGCCGCTGTCGGACAATCCGGACTACAAGGGGCCCCAGACGCCCGTGCCCGGTGCCAACGACGGCGCCTCCGGGGTAGCCGTCCTTCTCGGTATGGCCGACGCGCTCAAGCTGGCGCCCCCCGCCGTCGGGGTGGACCTGCTGTTCGTGGATGGCGAGGACTACGCCAACTTCCACACCGAGGCCGGCGACGTCCTCATCGGCTCCCGCTACTACGCGAAGCACCAGCCCGACGGCCCCAGGCCGCTCTACGCCGTCCTGTTCGATCTCGTCGGCGACGCCGACCTCAAGCTCCTCCCCGAGGGGCAGTCGGTACTGGGCGCGCCGGAAGTGGTGGACCTGGTGTGGACGGTGGCAAAGGAGATCGGCCATGCGGCGGTGTTCGTGAACGCCCCCGGGCAGGGACCCACCCTGATCGATGATCACGTCGAGCTGCAGAAGGTGGGCATCCGGGCCATCGACGTGGTGGACTTCAGCTACGGCCCCGGCAACAGCTACTGGCACACCCCGGCCGACACCCTCGACAAGGTGAGCGCCGCGAGTCTCCAGGTGGTGGGAGACGTGGGCATGGCCCTGGTGCGCCGCCACACGCCGTGACCGATTCCCCCATCCGTCTTGGCGTCCTCACGGCGGCCGGCCAGGGGGTGCGGGCCTACCCGCGCACCGTCCATACCCCCAAGGTCCTGCTCGAAGTCGCCGGCAAGCCGCTCCTGGTCCGCAACCTCGAGACCCTGCGGGACCGGCTCGGCATCCGCGACCTCATCGTGATCGTGGGCCACATGGCCCACCAGGTGCGCGCCTGCCTGGGGGACGGGAGCGCCCACGGCGTCACCGTGCGCTATGTGGATGTCCCCGACCCGAAGATCGGGCTGGCCCGCGGGCTCTACCTCGCCCGGCCGCACCTGGCGGAGCCCTTCGTCACCATCCTCGGAGACGAGCTGTACATCGAGTCGAATCACGAGCAGCTGCTCCCCCTGGCCGAGCCGTGGGAGGCCGCCTGCGCGGTGCTGCGCACCGAGGACCTCACCCGCATCCGGAAGAATTACGCCCTCACCATCCGGGAAGGGCTCATCACCAGCCTCGAGGAGAAGCCCGAGACCATCGCCGAGCCCTGGCTCGGGTGCGGCACCTACGTCTTCCGGCCGTCCATCTTCGACGCCATCGATCGCACCCCGCCGAGCGGCCGGAGCGGGCGGGTGGAGCTGACCGACGCGATCCACACCCTGGTCCGGGAAGGACGGCCGGTCCGCGCCTTTCCCCTCGAGGGCGACTACCACAACATCAACACCGTCGAGGACCAGAACTACGCCAACTACCTGGTGCGGAGCCGTGAGTTCCGGCGCTACAAGGTGAGCGTGATCATCCCGGCGTGGAACGAGGCCGGGTCCATCGGCACGGTCGTGCGGGACTTCCGCCCCCACGTGGACGAGGTCGTGGTGGCGGACAACAATTCGACCGACGGCACGGCGGAGATCGCCCGGGGGGAAGGCGCCACGGTGCACTCCACCACCCTGCGCGGTTACGGGGATGCCCTGCGCTTCGGGCTGTCGAAGGCGACCGGGGATATCCTGGTCCTCACCGAGGCCGACCACTCCTTCCGCGCCAAGGACCTGGGCAAGCTGCTCGAGTACATGAAGGACGCCGACCTGGTCATGGGCACCCGCACCACCCGGCAGATGGTAGAGCAGGGGACCAACATGCAGGGGCCGGTGCGCTGGGCCAACGTGGCGGTGGGGAAGCTGATCCAGTTCCTCTGGGTGCGGAACTACACCCGCTTCACCGATGTCGGGTGCACCTATCGCGCCATCTGGCGTGATGTGTACGAGAAGATCCGGCCCCGGCTCACCGGTGTCGGCCCCGAGTTCGCGCCGGAGGTGATGGTGGAGGTCCTGCGGCTGCACCGCCGGGTGATCGAGATCCCGGTGAGCTACTATCCGCGCATCGCGGGAGTATCGAAGCACTCTACCGGGTATCCCCAGCTGGCGAAGACCGCGCTCCGGATGCTGCGGCTGATTCTCCAGCGGCGGTTGGGTGGTTAGGCGATTGGGCGATTAGGGGATTGGTGCTAACCTGCCGTCCTGCCGTCCTGCCGTCCTGCCGTCCTGCCGTCCTGCCGTCCTGCCGTCCTGCCGTCCTGCCGTTTCCCCGCCCCTTCCCGCACGTTCCGGCTCCACGGACTCCGATCGTTCGCCCCCAGGTTCGACCATGTCTCCCGAACGCCGCGCCGTCCTGCTGCTCCTGGGGCTCGCCGTGCTGGGGCAGGGGGTGCGGACCTGGCTCGCCCTTCCCGGCGCTCCGCCCGGGGAAGTGCAGCTGCTCGGTGCGGGGCCCGCGGGGGCCCCCACGGCGCACCGGGACTCGAGCCTGCGCCACAGTCGGCCCCTCGGCGCCGGGGAGACGATCGACCTGGACCGGGCGGGCGCGGCGGAAATCGCTCGGCTGCCGCGGGTGGGGGTGGGGCTGGCCCGGAAGATCGTAGCCGACCGGGAGGCTCGGGGCCTCTTCGGGGGCCTGCAGGGACTGGATCGGGTCCCTGGCATCGGGCCGGGGCTGCTTGCCGCGATCGGACCGCACGCCGCGTTCTCGGGTCAGCCGGTCCCGCCGTCCGCCGGTTCGCCCGCCGAGGCTCCAGCAACCCCCGCGGCGGCTGCGAGCCCCAGCGAACCGCCGAAGACCCGAACCGCCGAACCGCTCGACCTCAATACCGCCACGGCAGCCGAGCTGGAGGAGCTCCCGTTCGTGGGCCCATACATGGCGGGGCAGATCGTGGCCCACCGGGCACGCCATGGTCCCTTCACCGCGGTGGATAGCCTGGTGCGGGTGCCGGGAATCGGCCCGGCCACCCTGGCACGGATCCGCGAGCGGCTCCGGGTGCTGCCCTGAACCCGCGGTATTGCCTCCGTCCTGCCGTCCTGCCGCCCTGCCGCCCAACCGCCCAACCGCCTTGACACCCCACCCCGACCGCCTAGCTTGGATCAATAGGCGTAAACCGTTGTCACACTTCACAATCCAGCATCAGCGGGGCGATGGCTACAGCAGCGGCCGGAGGAAACGACCGGCTTGGCGACATTCTTATTCGCGAGGGGCTCATCACCCGGGATCAGCTCGGGTCGGCCCTTGCGGAGCAGAAGTCTTCGGGCCACCGCCTGGGTTACGTCCTGGTCAAGCTGGGACTGGTCCAGGAGCTGGAGATCACCAAGGTGCTGGCCCGGCAGTACCGGATGCCGGCGGTGGATCTCACGCGGTTCGAAGTCGATCCCAAGATGGTCAAGCTGATTCCGGCGGACTTCGCGCTCAAGCACGTGGTGCTCCCGCTCAAGCGGGAGGGGCGCACGCTGACGATCGCGATGGCGGATCCGACCCAGACCGGGGTCCTCGACGACCTCAAGTTCATCACCCGCTACGACCTCTTCCCGGTGATCGCCGGGGAGTACACCCTCCGCAACCTGATCGAGAAGCACTACGAGTCCTCCGATCAGCAGCTGCAGACCCTGCTCAAGGACATGGAGGAGCTGGGCGACAGCGACGTGGAGGTGGTGGAGGAGCACGAGGACGAGGCGGCGAGCCAGGCGCAGATCAACGACGCGCCGGTGGTGAAGCTGATCAACGGCCTGCTCACCGACGCGGTGAAGCGGGGCGCCTCGGACATCCACATCGAGCCGTTCGAGCACGAGATCCGGGTGCGCTACCGCATCGACGGCGCCCTGCTCGAGGTCATGAAGCCGCCGGTCAAGATGAAGGCCGCGCTCACCTCCCGCATCAAGATCCTCTCCCAGCTGAACATCGCCGAGCGGCGGGTGCCGCAGGACGGCCGGCTCAAGCTCAAGATGGGGAGCCGGGTCATCGACTTCCGGGTCTCGACCCTGCCGGTGATCTACGGCGAGAAGATCGTCATGCGGATCCTGGACAAGGGCAACCTGACGCTGGACCTGTCCAAGTTCGGGTTCGAGCAGAAGGCCGAAGACGACCTGATGCGGAACATCCTGAACCCCTACGGCATGGTGCTGGTGACCGGGCCGACGGGGTCGGGGAAGACCACCACGCTCTACTCCGCCCTGTCCCGGGTCAACACGATCGAGACCAACATCATGACGGCGGAGGACCCGGTCGAGTACAACCTGATGGGGATCAACCAGGTCCTGGTCCGAAACGAGATCGGGCTGACCTTCGCGGCGGCACTCAAGGCGTTCCTGCGGCAGGATCCCAACATCATCATGATCGGCGAGATCCGCGACCTCGAGACCGGCGGCATCGCCATCAAGGCGGCCCTCACCGGCCACCTGGTGCTCTCCACCCTGCACACCAATGACGCGCCCTCGACCATCACCCGCATGATCGACATGGGCATCGAGGCCTTCAACGTGGCCTCGGCGGTCAACCTGGTGGTGGCCCAGCGACTCGTGCGACGTATCTGCAAGGACTGCAAGGCGCCCCACACCTACTCCGACGTGGAGCTCAAGGCGCTGGGGGGTAACCCCGAGCAGTATAAGGAGATCCCCTTCATGAAGGGGCGCGGGTGCGACACTTGCGGAGGGACCGGGTACAAGGGCCGCGCCGGCATCTACGAGGTCATGGCCATGACACCCGAACTCCGCCGGCTGATCCTCCGGGGGGGCTCGGTCGCGGAGCTTCGGGACCAGGCCGTCTCGGACGGCATGCTGACCCTCCGCATGGACGGCATGAAGAAGATCGAAAAGGGCGTGACCAGCCTCGAAGAGGTCATCAAGGAGACCGCTGGATGACGATCAACCTGCGCGCCCTGCTCGAGGAGATGATCGAGAAGGACGCCTCCGACCTGCATATCACGGCCGGGGAACGCGCCAAGCTCCGCATTGACGGCGACATCACCAATGCCTCCGCGGCGGACGTCCTCACGCCCAAGGACACCCTCGCCCTGGCCTACTCGGTGCTCACCGAGAACCAGAAGAAACGCTTCGAGACCGAGGACGAGCTCGACTTTTCGTTCGGCATCCAGAACCTGGCCCGGTTCCGCGGCAACGTCTTCAAGCAGCGGGGCTGCGTGGCCATGGTGGTCCGGATGATCCCGTTCAACGTCCGCACCTTCCAGGACCTGGGGCTGCCCCCGGTCATGGCCAAGCTGGCGGAGCGGCCCCGCGGGCTCATCCTGGTGACCGGCCCCACCGGCTCGGGCAAGTCCACCACCCTGGCCGCGGTGCTCGACAAGATCAACAAGGAACGCAAGGGCCACATCATCACGGTGGAAGACCCGATCGAGTTCATCCACCGGCACCAGCAGTGCATCATCAACCAGCGCGAGGTCGGGACCGACACCAAGAGCTTCGCCAGCGCGCTCAAGTACGCCCTGCGCGAGGACCCCGACGTCATCCTGGTGGGCGAGTTGCGGGACCTCGAGACCATGTCCGCCTGCCTCACCATCGCCGAGACGGGCCACCTGGCGCTCGCCACGCTGCACACCAACTCCGCGGCCGAGTCGATCAACCGGATGATCGACGTCTTCCCGTCCAACCAGCAGCAGCAGGTGCGGGCCCAGCTCGCCTTCGTGCTGGAGGGGGTGGTGACCCAGACGCTGCTGCAGAAGGCCAAGGGCCGGGGCCGGGCCATGGCCTGCGAGATCATGGTCTGCACCCCCGCCATCCGGGCGCTGATCCGGGACGACAAGGTGCACCAGATCTACTCCGCCCTGCAGTCCGGCAAGAAGCACGGCATGCAGACGATGAACGACTCGCTCTTCCAGCTCTACATGAGCCGCGAGGTGACGCTGGAGGAATGCCTGCGGGCCTCCGGCGATCCCAACGAGCTGATGCGGATGTGCGGGGAGACCCCGCTCGAGGAGCAGGAGATGGGCGAGGTTCACAAGGGCCCCGCCAAGCCGGCGGGACGCCGCTAAGCCGACCAGGAGACCCGGATGCCAGTCTTCGAGTACACCGCGCGGAACGCCGCCTCGGGCCAGATCATGAAGGGCACGCTGGACGTGCCCAGCCGGGACGACGTCCTGAAGCACATCAAGCAGCAGAAGATGATCGTGGTGAACGTCCGGGAGCAGCCGAAGCAGATCTCCTTCAGCCTCGGCAAGAAGGGCATCCGCACCCGCGACATCGTCATCTTCACCCGGCAGTTCGCCACGATGATCAACTCGGGCCTGCCGCTGGTGCAGTCGCTGGACATCCTCGCCCGCCAGACCGAGAACCCCTCGCTGGCGGAAGTCACCAAGCAGGTGGTCTTCGACGTCGAAAGCGGGCACACCCTCGCCGACGCCTTCAGCAAGCACCCCAAGGCCTTCACCGAGCTGTACGTGAACATGGTCGCCGCCGGCGAGGCCGGCGGCATCCTGGACACCATCCTGCTCCGGCTGGCCACCTTCCTGGAAAAGAGCGACGCCCTCATCCGCAAGGTGAAGGGCGCCATGGTCTACCCGGGCGTCATCATGTCGGTGGCCGCCATCGCGGTGGCGGTGCTGCTCATCTTCGTCATCCCGACCTTCCAGAAGATGTTCGCCAGCGTCGGGATGGAGCTGCCGCTCCCCACCCGCATCGTGATCGCGATGTCGGACTTCCTGATCAACTACTGGTGGGCGCTGATCGCCATCATCATCGCGGCGATCTACGCCGTGCGCTCCTACTACAAGACGCCCAACGGCCGCAAGCAGATCGACCAGATGCTGCTCAACGCCCCGGTCCTGGGCGACCTGCTCCGCAAGTCCGCCGTCTCCCGCTTCACCCGGACCCTCGGCACCCTGATCAGCTCCGGCGTGTCGATCCTGGACGGGCTCGAAATCACCGCCAAGACCGCCGGCAACCGGGTCATCCACGACGCGGTGATGGAGTCCCGCAACTCCATCGCCGGCGGCGAGACCATCGCCGGCCCGCTGGAGAAGTCCAAGGTCTTCCCCCCGATGGTGATCTCGATGATCGCCGTCGGCGAGCAGACCGGCGGCCTGGACGAGATGCTCTCCAAGATCGCCGACTTCTACGACGAAGAAGTGGACGTCGCGGTGAGCGCGCTCCTCTCCCTGATGGAGCCGATGATGATCGTCATCCTCGGCGTCATCGTCGGCGGCATGGTCGTGGCCATGTACCTCCCGATCTTCGACATGATGAACGCGGTGCAGTAGCCCGGCCGGGCCCCGCCGCCCAGACGCCGACCGCCCCCGCTCCGGGATCGTCCGGGGCGGGGGCGGTTCGTTCCGGCGGCCCCGCGGCGGTCAGCGCCGCCCGCGGATCCGGGCGGCGTCGCGCCGCAGCTCGGCCCGGGCGTCGGGGTGCGCGATGGCGATCAGCGCCTCGGCCCGCTCCCGCAGCGTCTTCCCGTGCAGGAAGGCCGCGCCGAACTCGGTGACGATCCAGTGGACGTGGCCGCGGGTGGTGACCACGCCGGCCCCGGGGGACAGCTCGGGGACGATCCGGGAGATCGTGCCCCCGGCGGCCATGGCGGGCAGCGCGATGATGGGCTTCCCCCCGGGCGACAGCGCCGCCCCCCGGATGAAGTCCATCTGCCCGCCGATCCCCGAGTAGATCCGGTGACCCAGGGAGTCCGCGCAGACCTGTCCCGTCAGGTCCACCTGCAGCGCCGAGTTCACCGCCACCACCCGGGGATTCCGCCGGATGAGGGAGGTGTCGTTGGTCCGGTCGGCGGGGTGGAACTCCACCAGCGGGTTGTCGTGCACGTAGTCGAACAGCCGCCGGGTCCCCGCGATGAAGCTGGTGACCGTCCGGCCCGGGTGCACCACCTTGAGCCGGTTGGTGACCGCCCCCGCCTCGATCAGGTCCAGCAGCCGGTCGGAGAACATCTCGGTATGCACGCCGAGATCCCGCTTGCCGTGCAGCCGGGCCAGCACCGCCCCGGGAATGCCGCCGATCCCCATCTGCAGCGTGCTTCCGTCTTCCACCAGCGATGCCACCAGATCGCCGATGCGGGCCTCGACCTCCGTCTCGGGCGCCGTCGGGTGCTGGTGCAGCGGGCGGTCGGTCAGGACGAAGGCGGCCACGCGCTCCAGCGGCACGACGGTGTTGCCGAGCGTCCGCGGCACCTGCGCGTTGATCTCCGCGAGCACCAGTCCGGCGCTCTCGACCGCCGCCTTGGCGGCGTCCACCGAGGTCCCGAGGGTGCACAGGCCGTGCGCGTCGGGGAGCGAGAGCTGCACCAGGGCCACGTCCAGGGGGACGGCCCGCGTGGTGAAGAGGCCCGGGATGTCCGACAGGAACACCGGGATGAAGTCGGCGTCGTCGTCGGCGATCGGCTGCCGGAGCGCCGCGCCGGTGAAGAACGACACCGACCGGAGGCGGTCGCTGAGCCCGGGGCGGGCGAACGGCACCGGCCCCTCGAGGTGCAGGTGATAGAGCCGCACCCCGCGGAGTTCGGGACGGGCGACCAGGGCGTCGAGGAGCGGCGTCGGGGTCATCGCCGCCCCGTGGACGAAGACGCGCATCCCGGACTGCACCCGTGCCGCGACTGCGGCCGCGCTCTCGGCGCGCGCCGACCATGACTGCTGCATGGGCGCAATCTGTGCCCCCCCGGCCCGTTCGCGCTACTTTCCGGGGCCCAAGCCATGACACCCGCCACCCTCCTCCTCTACACCCTCGCCGCCACCCTGGCGGCGGGACTGGGCGCGCTGCTGGGCGGCTGGCGCTGGTTCGCGCGGCATGCCGTCGGCTGGGCCACCGCCGCCGCCGCCGGCCTCATGCTCGGCATCGGGTACGTGCTCCTCGCCGCGGGGCAGGCCATCGCCCCGGCCCCGACCCTCCTCGGAGCGCTGCTCGGGCTGGTGGCCGTGCGCCTCACGGATGCGTCGCCGACGGGCCGCGGCACCGCCACGGCGGGAGCGGACACGGCGCGGGTCTCCTCTCCCCCCGCCACGGACGCCGGCGAGATCCTGGCCAGCGCCCTGCATTCCGCGGTGGAGGGCGTCGCCATCGGCGCCGCGGCCGGGGTCGGGGCGCCGCTCGCGAGCTTCCTCATTCTGACCTTCGCGGTGCACAACATCTCCGAAGGCGCGGTGCTCGGTGCCTTGCTTTCCGGGCGGGGCTGGCGCGGCCGGGCCGCCGCCGGGATGGCGATGCTCGCCCGCTCCACCCAGCCACTGGTCGCGGTGTCGGTCCTCTTCCTGGTGCTTGCCCTGCCGCCGCTCCTCCCCTGGCTGGTCGGCGCCTCGTTCGGCGCGCTGCTCTACCTGATCGTCGCCGAGTTGCTGCCGCACAGCTATCGCCTCGCGGGGCGGACCGCCATCGCGGTCGTCGTCTGCCTCGCCGCCGGCGTGGTGGCGCTCATGGGCGGCGGCCGGTGACCTCCGCGTTCGGGCTGCCGATCCTCTGGGCCGTCTTCCTCGCGGCCCTGGTTACCGCGCTCGCGACCGGGCTCGGCGCCGTTCCCTTCGCCTTCATCCGGCGCCTATCCCCCCGGGGCGCGGCCGCGGCCAACGCCACCGCCGCCGGCCTCATGCTCGGCGCCAGCCTCGGGCTGCTCGCGGAGGGGGTGCACCACAGTCCCAGCCGCACGTTCGTGGGCGCGGCCCTGGGGATCGGCTTCATCCTCATCACCCAGCGGCTGCTGGGCCATCACGAGCCGGAGATCGGCCAGCTGACGGGCGTCAACGCCCGGCGCGCGCTGCTGTTCCTGGTGGTGATGACCGTGCATTCGTTCGCGGAGGGGGTCGCGGTGGGGGTGTCGTTCGGGGGTGGTGAGTCGCTGGGGCTCGCCATCACCCTGGCGCTCGCCATCCACAACATCCCCGAGGGGCTGGCCATCACCGCGGTGATGCGCCCCCGCGGCATCTCGCTCTGGACCTGCGCCTTCTGGTCGGTATTCTCTTCCCTGCCGCAGCCGCTCATGGCGGTGCCGGCGTTCCTGCTGGTGGACCGGGTCCGGCCGGCGCTCCCGTTCGGCCTCGGCTTCGCCGCGGGGGCGATGGTCTACATGGTCCTGATCGAGATCCTGCCCGAGGCCTACGACGCGGCCGAGAGCCGCACCATCGCGCTGCTGGTGGGCGGGACCACTGTCATCATGCTGCTGTTCCAGCAGTATCTCTAGTCGCGCGGGAGCCGCCATGCATTCCACTGCGAGCGATCCTCGACTCCTCCGTCCCTGGATTCGCGCCACCGGGGCCGGCTGGGCTCTCGGGGTGCCGCTCGTGATACTCCTCGCGCTGGCCGGGGAGTCGCTGGGGATCGGGCCCCTGCAGTTCCCCGTCGGCCTGGGGATGGGCCTCGGGATCGGGATCATGCAGGGGCGGGTCGTCCGCAACCTCCTCGGCGCCGCCGCGCCGTGGCGCTGGTCCTGCGCGCTCGGGCTTGCCCTCCCCTTCCTGACGGCCGATCTGGCCCAGCTGGCCGGCCGGCCCCTCCCCTACTCGCTCTACCTCGCCGTGGCGCTGGGCGGGCTCATCGTGGGCATCTGGCAGGCGCTGCTCCTGCGCCGCAGATTCTCCCGGGCGGGCTGGTGGCTGGTGGCCAGCGTGGCCGGCTGGTCTCTGGCCGCCGGTCTCGGCGCCGTCGCCGACGGGCTGCCGCGCTCGCACGCCGTCCGTGGCATCTGGGGCGCGCTGGCGTACCTCGGAATCGTGGCCGGTGGCGGGCTGGTCCTGGGGGTGGTGACGGGGCTGGTGTTCCCCTGGATGCGGCCCGGTGGCCGGGAGGAGACCGGTCCCGCGCAGTGACCCGGCGCCGTCGCCGCGCCAGGGGATCCCGAGAGTGGGAGGAGCCATGCAACGCACCGTGCTGGGCGGCCTCATGCTGGGCCTCGCCCTCGTCGCCGGCTGCCAGCAGTACGAGCCCCCGCCCATCAACCTCACCCCGCGGCTGGATTACCCCAGTGGCTTCGCCGCGGATTTCCCCCACCTCAATCCCGGGGACACCGTCACCGTCGCGGTGCGGGTCACGACCGGCAATGGCAAGCCGGCGGCAGGGGTGGAAGTCATCTGGGACGACGGCTACGTGACCCCCGCCGTGCTGCCGTTCCGGTCGACGACGGATGCGGCGGGAATCGCCACGGGACAGTGGATCACGCGCGCGCTCCCGTCCGGCGTCTTCTCCCAGCGGCAATGGGTGCGGGCCCTGGTCCCTGGCGCGGACAACTCGCCGCTCGAGTACCGCTCCATCGTGACCCGCTGCACCAGGTGCTAGGCGCGGGAACGCCGCTCCCGGTGCAAGCGGCCCGTCCTGCCCGGAAACCGTCCGCCCTTGACTTTCGACAGGTGGTGTTGAAATATCAGCACCGCAGCGGGCGGAGGGTCCGCGCCGGCGCAGCGTCCTGGTCGAGGAGTCACCACATGCCGAAGCGGTCACCCACGGAAGACCTGAGCCGCCGGGAGCGGCAGGTGATGGACATCCTGCACCGCCGCGGCGAATCCACGGTGGCGGAGATTCTCGGCGCCATCCCCGATCCGCCGACCTACTCCGCCGTCCGCTCCATCCTCCGCATCCTGGGCGAGAAAAAGCTGATCGCCCACAAGGAGGACGGGCCGCGCTACGTGTACTTCCCCGCCAAGCCGACCGACCAGGCGCGGGAGGACGTGCTGGCGCACGTGGTCCAGACCTATTTCGCCGGCTCGCCGGAGGACGCCGTGACCGCCCTCCTGCGGCTGTCCGACGCCGACCTGAGCGACGCCGAAATCCGCAAGCTGCGGGAGAAGATCCGCGGCGCCCGCAGCGACGAACGGCAGGAGGCCCGATGAGCGACGCACTCCTGTCCCTCTCCGAGTGGCTCGGTCCGGCGCTGCCGGTGGTGGTGATCCTGCTCAAGCTGACCCTGCTCCTGCTGCTGGCGCTCGCCGCCACCTGGGCCATGCCGCGCGCCTCCGCCGGCACCCGCCACCTGGTCTGGCTGGTGGCCCTCGGCGCCCTGCTGCTCCTGCCCGCCCTCGCAACCTGGGGGCCGGTGCGGGTCGGAGTGCTGCCGGCCAAGGCCACCGTCGCGACGGATGGGCCGGTAGGCAGCCCGGAGCAGGCGGCCGGAGCGGCCGTGACCGCCACATCGAATGGGTCGGCGGCTACGGGGCTCGTGCTGCCATCGCAGCAGGCGGGCTCACGGCTGCCGCCGGTCCCGACCATCGCGGCCGTCTGGGGACTGGTCGCCCTGCTCCTCCTTGGCCGTCTCGGACATGGTGCCTGGTCCGTGGGGCGGATCGTGCGGCGGGCCCGCCCGCTCGATGCCCCGGAGTGGCAGGTGCCGTTGTACGAGATCGCCGACCGCCTGGGGCTCGACGCCGCGCCCCGGCTGCTCCGGAGCGACGAGGTGAAGATGCCCTTCGCCGCGGGGATCTTCCGGGCGACGATCGTCCTGCCGGCGGAGTGTGACGACTGGACGCCGGAGCGACGGAGCGCGGTCCTGATCCACGAGCTGGGCCATGCTGCACGGCGCGACCTCCTGGGGCACACCCTGGGACGGATCGCCTGCGCGCTGTACTGGTTCCATCCGCTGGTCTGGTCCGCGGCCCGCCAGCTGCGCGCCGAGAGCGAGCGGGCCTGTGACGACCTGGCGCTGGTGTTCGGCACCCGCCCCAGCGACTACGCCGAGCACCTGCTGGATATCGTCACCTGCGTGCGGGACCATAACACGCCGGCGGTGGCGCTGGCGCTTGCCCACCGCGGGGAGTTCGAGGGACGCATGCTCGCCATCCTCAATCCCGAGCTCACCCGCCGCGGCCCCAGCCGGCTGCAGCGGCTCATGGTCGCAGGCACCCTCGCCACCCTCGCCTTCCTGCTCGGAGTAGTCGTACCTGTTCCGCGGGCGGCTGCGGCGCAGCAGCCGCAGGTAGTAGCGGCGCCGCCCGGTGATGTTGCGGTCCAGACCCCGGCCACTCCAGCGGTTTCTCCCCGGCCGCGCTCGCTGCCCGCGCCGGCCGCGACCCCGGCGCCGGTGGTGGTGCCCGCGGATGCTGATTCCGGCCCGGACGACGACCGCGCGGTGGCGCTGGCCCGCTCGCTCAAGGGGGACGCCAGCGCCGAGGTGCGCCGGGTGGCGGCCTGGGGGCTGGCGCGATTCGCCCGCACCGATGTCGCGCGGGATGCGCTGGTGGCGGCGCTCACTGGCGACGCCGACGCCAACGTGCGCGAGATGGCGGCGTGGGCACTGGCCGGCGCCCGCCGGCACGCGGCCGCGAGCGCCGCGCTCGCCCAGGCGATCGGGCGGGACAAGGATCAGCGCGTCCGTGCCACCGCGGTCTGGGCCGCGGGATCGGTGGCCGACCCGGCGGCGCTCCCGGCGCTGGTCAGCGCCCTCGGTGACGCCGATGCGGATGTCCGGCAGGAGGCCGCCTGGGCCGTCGGAACCATCCGGCCGGAGCAGGCGCCGGCGGGGCTCCTGCGGGCGCTGGAGGACCAGGATCGGGAAGTACGGATGTCCGCCGCCTGGGCGCTGTTCACCATCGCCGACCCCGCGGGCACCGACGCGATCGACACGGCCTACCGCAAGGAAGCCGACTCCGAGGTGCGCACAGCCCTCCTGCGCGCCCTGGGCGCGATGGGCGATCGCTCGGTCCCGGCCCTCGAGCGGCTGGTGACCTCTCCCGATTCCTCGGTGCGCACCATCGCGATCATGGCGCTCGCCGGCGGAAACGCCACCGGCCCCTGGCCCTGGCCCCGGCCGCGGCCGCGGCCCTTCCCCTGATGTAGCGCGCGGCCAACCCGGGCGCCCGGCGACGGCGGTCCGTCCCTGGGCGCCCCCCTTTGTGAACCTGAGTGCTGAAAAATCAGCAACAACGCCGTCCACCGGGACGGAGGAGAGTC
>JAEUJI010000368.1 GCA_016794805.1 Gemmatimonadota bacterium | reverse complement strand
CGGTGGTGGCCCAGGGGGCAACGCTCCGGGCCGTGGGGGGAGCAGGGCCGGCAGGTCAGGCCCTGGTGTTCGAGCACCATCCCCTCCGGTCCAAGCGGGCCGAAGCCGAAGGCCGGCACAGTGGGCCCGAACAGCGCCAGCACCGGCCGTCCCAGCCCTCCCGCCAGGTGGAGCGCCAGCGAGTCGTTGCTCACCACCAGGGCGCTCCGGGCGAGCACGGCGGCGGCGGCACGGAGGTCCAGCCGGCCCGCCCCGCTGACGACGCGACCCGGCGCGGCCGCCACCACCGCCTCGGCAAGCGACACGTCCGCGGCGTCCCCGAGCACCACGATCGGGAGCTCCATCGCGGCTGCCAGCGCGGGGAACCCGGGCCAGCGCTTGGTCCCCCACCGCGCCCCCGGCGCGAGCACCAGGAAGGAGTCCCGGATGTTCCGCTCCTCGAGCCACCGGCCGGCCGCATCCTGTTCGGCCACGGTGAGCGGAAACCACGGCGGCGAAATGGGCGCGGCGTCCGCGAGCGCGGTCAGCCGCGCGGTGATGTGCCCCGTGGGCGGGCAGGGCACGGTGCGACTGTACCACCAGCGCCCGGCGCTCCCCGCATAGCCGATCCGTTCCGGCACGCCGGCGAGCCGGGCCAGGAGGCCGCTCCGGATGGAGCGATGCGGCAGCCACGCGGCCTGATACCGCTCTTCGCGGAGCCGCGCGGCCAGGCGCAGGAGTCCGGCGGGGCCCTGATCCTGGCCGTGCTTGTCGAACGGGATGATTTGGCGCACCGCGGGCAGGTGGACGAGCAGGGGCGCCGCGGCGGGGGTGGTGACGACGTCCACCGGCCCATGGCGCGCGGCGAGCGCGGCCAGCAGGGGAATCGTGAGGACGACGTCGCCCAGGTGGGCGGTCTGGATCACGACGGCCCGGCCTTCGTCCCCGGAATCTCGAGCCGCCGGGTCGCCGGGCCGCCGGGGCGCCACTAGTCGACCTGCAGGACCGCCAGGAAGGCCTCCTGCGGAATCTCCACCGATCCCAGCTGCTTCATCCGCTTCTTTCCTTCCTTCTGCTTCTCCAGCAGCTTGCGCTTCCGGGTGATGTCGCCGCCGTAGCACTTGGCGAGCACGTCCTTCCGCATCGCGGAAATGGTCTCGCGGGCGATGATCTTGTTGCCGATCGCCGCCTGGATCGCCACCACGAACAGCTGCCGCGGGATCAGCTCCTTGAGCTTCTCGGCGATCTTCCGGCCGTACTCGTAGGCCTTCTCCTTGTGGATGATCACGCTGAAGGCGTCCACGGTCTCGCCGTTGATCATCATGTCCAGCCGCACCAGGTCCGACTCCCGGTAGCCGGCCAGCTCATAGTCCATCGCCGCGTAGCCGCGGGAGATTCCCTTGAGCTTGTCGAAGAAATCGAGGACGATCTCTCCCAGCGGAAAGTCGAAGTCGAACTCGACCCGGCTGGTGTCCAGGTACTTCATCCCGTGGTACACCCCGCGCCGGTCGGTCCCCAGCTTCATGATCCCCCCGATGTACTCCGCGGGGGCCATGATCCGCGCCTTCACGTACGGCTCCTCGATCCGGGCGATTGTGGCCGGGTCGGGGAGGTTGGTGGGGTTCTCCAGCAGCATCATGGCGCCGTCGGTGAGGTAGACGTTGTACTCCACCGTCGGGACCGTGGTGATCAGGTCGAGGTTGAACTCCCGCTCCAGCCGCTCGCCCACGATCTCCATGTGCAGCAGCCCGAGGAAGCCGCAGCGGAAGCCGAAGCCGAGGGCGGTCGAGGTCTCGGGCTCGTACTGCAGGCTGGCGTCGTTGAGCTTGAGCTTGGCCAGGGCATCCCGCAGCGGCTCGTACTGGTCGCTGTCGGTGGGGTACAGCCCCGCGAAGACCATCGGCTTCACGTCGCGGTAGCCGGGCAGCAGCTCCCGGGCCCGCTCCCGGGCGTCGAAGATGGTGTCTCCCGCGCGGGTGTCGCCGACGCTCCGGAGATTGGCCACCAGGTAGCCGACCTCCCCCGCCTCCAGCACGCCGGTCGGGCGCTGCCCCAGCTGCAGGTACCCCACCTCGTCCACCGTGTAGACATCGTCCGGGTGCGCCCCGAAGGCGATCTCCATCCCGGTCCGGATGGTCCCGTCCACCACCCGGATGCTCGGGATGGCGCCCCGGAAGCGGTCGAAATACGAATCGAAGATCAATGCCCGGAGTGGCGCGTCCGGCTTGCCGCTCGGGGTCGGCACCTTGCGGACGATCTCCTCCAGCAGCTCGGGGATGCCGGTCCCCTCCTTGGCCGAGACCGACAGGATCTCCTCCCGCCGGGATCCGATCAGGTCCATGATCTCCCTGGCCCGGCGTTCCGGCTCGGCCCCGGGGAGGTCGATCTTGTTGAGTACCGGGATGATCTCGAGCCCGGCGTCCATCGCCAGGAAGAGGTTCGACAGCGTCTGGGCCTGCACCCCCTGCGAGGCGTCCACCACCAGGATCGCGCCCTCACAGGCGGCGAGCGAGCGGGAGACTTCGTAGGTGAAGTCCACGTGCCCCGGGGTGTCGATCAGGTTGAGCTCGTACTCCTGCCCGTCGCGGGCGGTGTAGGCCATCCGCACCGCGTTCAGCTTGATCGTGATGCCCCGCTCCCGCTCGAGGTCCATGGTGTCGAGGAGCTGCTCGCGCATGAGTCGCTTCTCCACGGCGCCGGTGGCCTCGATGAGGCGGTCGGCGAGCGTGCTCTTCCCGTGGTCGATATGGGCGACGATGCAGAAATTGCGGATTCGGGCCTGGCGCATGGGGCGTAAGATAAGGGGTAGGGGGAGGCCCCGGGGCCGTTCCGCGCGGGCCGCCGGCCGCCTACCTTCTCCCCCCATGACCGACACCGCTCCCGGCACCCTGGCCGACTTCAACGCCTTCCGCAGCCGGATGAATGACCTCATCCTGGGCGCGGGCAACCTCACGATCAACCGCTTCTTCGCCTTGGACCACCGCTGCTACGAACCGGGGGCCCTGGGCACCAAGACGAAGGAGATGCTGGGGCTGGTGTCTAGCCTGGTGCTCCGCTGCGACGACTGCATCACCTATCACGTGGTGCGCTGTCACGAGGAGGGGACCACCCGGGAGGAGTTCCTGGAGATCTTCTCGGTGGGGCTGGTCGTCGGCGGGAGCATCGTGATCCCCCACCTCCGCCGGGCCATGGCGCGGCTGGAGGAACTGGCGCCGCCCTCCGCCTGATCACCCCTCCGCGGGGATCGGCCGGCGGACGCTGGCGTTGCCGAGCAGCACCCCGCCGATGATCAGGATCCCGCCCGCCAGGTGCCAGAGCGTGGGCCGCTCGCCCAGCACGGCCATGGCGATCAGCGAGGCGAAGAGCGGGGTGACGCAGGTATAGAGCGCCGCGCGCGACGCCCCGATCCGCTGCACCGCCCGGCTCCACAGGATGTATGCCGCCACCAGCGACAGCAGCGTGGAGTACACCAGCCCGCCCCAGGCGGTCGCGGGCACGGCCCCCCACGCCGTCCGCGACAGTTGGGGCAGCCCCGCCAGGACCAGCCCCGGGGTGCCGGTGAGCATGGTCCAGGCCGTGACCCCGAGGGCGGAGACCCGCCCCGAGATCCGGCGGAGCCCGAGGGTGTAGCCGGTCCAGCACCCCACCGCCGCGAGGATCAGCAGGTCCCCTCGCCAGCTGCCGTGGCGCAGGTCGAATCCCCGGGATGCCACCACTACCACGACTCCGATGGTCGCGAGGGCCAGCCCCCAGCGCTGCCGGCCGGTGATGACCTCGAGCCCGAGGACGCCGGCGGTGACCGTGACGACCGCGGGCATCGCGGAGAGAATGAGCGAGGTGTTGACCGCGGTGGTGACGGCGAGCCCGCTGATGAAGCAGAGCTGGTAGATGGTGTTCCCCACCACACCGAGCAGCACCAGCGTCCACCCCAGGCCGGGGGCGAGGTCGTGCTCCGGCTCCAGCCGCCGGAGGATCAGCCAGAGGAGGCCGGTGCCGATGGTGAACCGGATGGCGGTGAACGCCAGCGGCGGGATGTAGGGCAGGGCAAGCTTGGTGGCGGAGAAGTTCCCGGCCCAGAAGAGGACCGTGGCAAGCATCTCGGCGTGGGGGGAGACCTCGCGGCGCATGCCGAAGGGTAATGCGGAGGGGAAGGCGGGGGTGCGGTGCGGCGGTCCGCGAATCGCTTCGCGGGCTGCCGCACCGCCGAACCGGCCGGCTGCCTACGCCGCCGGCTTCTTCTCCACAATCTTCTCGTAACTCTCCGGATTCCACCGCGGCCGCGCCGGATTGTTGGCGATCTCCTGGCCGAGATGGAACAGCAGGCGCACGATGCGGGCCGTCTTGTCCGCATCGATCTTGTCGGGCGAGTCCGAGACCTGGTGATAGTCGTCGTGCACGCCGTTGAAGAAGAACAGGATGGGCACGCCCTTCCGGGCGAAATTGAAGTGGTCGGAGCGGAAGTAGAAGTTCTCCTCCGGCCAGCGGTCGTCGGTGGCGACCATGTTGAGGTCGGTGTTGGCGCCCTGCACCCGGGCCAGGCGCTCGCCCAGGTCGGAGTGTTCCTTGCCGATCGCCACGATGGTGTCGGGCCAGTTGCGGCCGATCATGTCGATGTTGATGTTGGCCACCATGCTCTCCAGCGGCACCGTCGGGTGCTCGGCGAAGTAGCCGCTGCCGAAGAGCCCCTTCTCCTCGCCGCTCACCGTCATGAACAGCACCGAGCGCTTCGGGCGGACGCCGCGCTGGGTGAAGGCCTCCGCCAGCTCGACCACGCCCACCGTCCCGGAGCCATCGTCGTCGGCGCCATTGCAGATGGTGTCGCCGCCGCGCGCCTGGCAGGAACCGCGGCCGGCGGTTCCCACATGGTCCATGTGGGCGGAATACACCACGTATTCGTGCTTGAGCTTCGGGTCGCTGCCTTCCAGCATCCCGATCGTGTTGGGCGCCGTGGCGGACTCCAGCACCTCATCCTTGAGCCCGATGCCGATGGTGAGGCCCGGGACATCCTGGGCCACGGCCACCGCCGACCCCCGGATCGCGGCCGGGTCGAGCTTCGCTTCGGCGAGGGCGGCGGCGACCGCCCGCTCATGCACCTCCACCACCGGCACGCTGCCGACGCCGCCCATGCCGTCCACGCCGATCCGTACCTGGGCCTGATTGGCCACCCGCTGCGCGAACGTGGCCGAGTCGCGATTGGACAGCAGGATGATCCCGGCCGCCCCATTCTCGATGACCGCGCCCGCCGCCTGCTGCAGCACCGGGGTGAGCGGCTTGCTGTAGTCCACGACCAGGATGACGGCCTTGCCCTTCACCGCCAGGCGGCCAGCGTCCTCGGCGGTATAGGCGCCGCCCAGCACCACGGCCGCCAGGTGCAGCTCCTTCTCGGGCACGCCGCCAAAGGCGAAGCGGGCGTCCCGGGAGAGGTCGGCGTGCAGGTGATGCGGCCCGGCCATGAAGCCCACGTGCGAATGGGCCACGTCGATCTTCCGGCGCGAAATGGTGTAGCGCTGGAACCAGGTGCCGTTCTCGCCCGCCGGCTTGAGCCCGAAACGCTTGAACTCATCGGCCACGTACTGCGCGGTCATCTCCAGGCCCGGGCTGGGCGTGTCCCGGCCCATCATGGAGTCATCGGCGATGATATGGATGCGGCGCTGCACGTCGGCCGCGGTGATCGTGGCGGCCGCGCGCTTCAGCGCGGGGGTGGTGGGGGCAGTCTGTCCGGCCAGCGCCACGGGGGCGGCGGCGAGCAGGGTCAGGCAGGCCAACGAAGTCGAACGCATGAGAGTCCTGTGGCTAAGGGTCCGGTCCGGCGCGACCAAAGATAAGCGCCCGGTCGGGTGTGCTACGACCGGGCGCTCGGGAGGGTTTCGGGGGGGCCTAGTTCGGGCGCCGCCGCTTCAGCTCCGGCTGGCCGGTGCTCCGGGGTGGCGACTCCACCCGCGGCTCCGACCTGGGCTCCGCGCGCGGCCGCTCAGCCTTGGGCTCGGAGCGGGTGGATTCCCGCTCCGGCGGCCGGGACGTCTCCCGCCGCGGCTCCGATTCACGCCGGGGCTCCGCCTCCCGCGACTGGCTTTGACCCCTCGGCTCGCTCTCGCTGCGTGGTGCGCTCTGGCTCCGGGGCTCCCCCTGCCCGCTCGACCGGCGGGGGGACTCTCCAGCGGACCGCGACCCGCGGTCCGCCTCGGGGCCGGCTTCGCGAATCCCACTGCTGCTGCCGCTGGGCCGGCGCCGGGGGCTCGAGCCGGCATCGGGCGCCGGCCTGGCCGTGGACGGCTCACGGGTCTGGTCCGGTTCGCTCCGGCGGCGGGGCTCATCCCCCGTGCTGGGAGCGGGCTGGGCCCCCGAAGGCTCGCGGGTGCGGTCCGGATCCGTGCGGCGGCGCGGCTCGTTCCCGGTGTCGGGACTGGGCTGGGCCCCCTCCGGCTTCGATACCGGGCGGCGGTCGGTGCCATTCGGCCGGGTGGCCCCGGGGCTGGTCGTTTCCGGGCTGCGCCGGCGGGGCGAGACCGGGGCCGGGACATTGCCGCGCCCACCCACGTCCACGCTGGTCCGGTCGCGGTCCACCACCGGGCGACGATCATCCGTTCCCCGCGGCCGCTCCGCCACCCGGGTGACGTAGTCGTTCCGGGCGTCATAGTCCTTGAAGACGTAGCGCGGGCCAGGCCGGTACGGCCGCACGATGATCACGCCATTCCGGTAGCGCCGGTACGGGTAGTAGTACCAGTCATCATAGATCACGATCCGGAAGCGCGAGCAGTAGTGGCTGTAGGGATCCCAGTAGCGCCAGCTGGCGTAGGTATGGCAGTCGTAGCAGACGAATCGGGGATAGTCGTAGTGGCGCTCGACGTTGTATTCCGCGACGTCGTAGTCGTAGTCCCCTTCGCGGGCGATCCGGTCGGCCAGGTCCGCCACCGCGATATAGGGGTCGCCGCGCACCCGGCCATCGGCGATCGAGCGGTAGTCCCAGTGGTCCCCGCGCACGATCTCGTCGTAGCTGAACGGATCTTCGGAGGCGATGGCGAAGATGTACCCGACACCCGGGTAGTCATCCACGTTGAACGCCTCGTCCCGGTCGCGGCCGAGGACTTCAAAGGTCTTGCCGCCCCGGGCCCAGTTGTCTTCCCATGGGTCCATCGGAAACAGAACCCTGACCCGGCCGTCCGTATCGATGCGGACGATGGTCACGTAGGCGTCCACGTCGCTCTTGAAGTACACCCGGGCCCGGTCTCCCCTGCTGTACACGTCGTCCCGGTTGAGCCACACGTTTATGCGGGGCCGTTCCTGGCTGGTCCCCCGCACCCAGCGGGCAATGACGGCGTCGGGGCCGGTCGGCGTGGGGGCGGGCGCCGTGATGGTGAGTGCGGCGAGCGCCAGGGTCAGGGCTGCGGTCATAAGGCCTCCGGGGACAACCTAGTGGACGGCAGGCCAGAGAGCAGGGGATGTGCCAGACTCAAGAAATCTCGTAAGCGAATGCCCATCAATGACTTACCGCGAAATCACAGAATTCGGCCCCGGTCTGGAATGTCCGCGTGGGCGTACAGGGAACCCTCGCGTTGACTTCCCACGGTGCGTCCCGATACGTTGACCCGCCCATGACCGCACCCGCCACCGCATCGCGTACACTCGACCTGCTCGACCCCCGGGAAGCGGCCCGGCTCGCGGGGCTCGAGCTTCTCGCTGAAGGCATTGTCGAGGGATTCCTGACGGGGCTGCACCGCTCGCCCCGCCGTGGCTTCTCGGTGGAGTTCGCGGAGCACCGGATGTACCAGCCGGGGGATGAGCTGCGGTACGGGGAGGGGACGGTCGTGGGCCGGGCGGAGCGCCTGTGCGGGGGGCGGTCTGTGGTAGGGACCAAGCTCCGGGCGGGGCTGGTGGTGGAC
>JAEUJI010000361.1 GCA_016794805.1 Gemmatimonadota bacterium | reverse complement strand
CGTGCCGAGGGGGCGGGGCTCACGTTACATTTTCTCGACGTGGGGCAGGGGGATGCCGCCGTCCTGCGCACCCCGGGGGGGCGCTGGGTCTTGGTTGACGCCGGGCCACGCACCGAGCGGAGCGACGCCGGCCGGCGGGTGGTGGCGCCCTTCCTGGCCCGGGCCCGGGCGCCGGGGATCGCCGTGGCGGTCATCTCCCACGCCCACGCCGATCACCTCGGCGGCCTCCCCGCGGTGCTGGAGCGGTTCCCGGTGGGGCAGGTGCTGGAGCCGGCGGAGCTGCATGCCGACGCCCTGTACCTCGAGGTGCTGGACCGGGTCGCGGCGAGCGGTGTTCCCTGGCAGGGGGCGCGGGACGGCATCGGGTTCGAGCTGGACAGCGTCCGGTTCACCCTGCTGCACCCCGATACCGCCTGGCGGGAGTGGCAGCTCGACCTCAACGAGGACTCCGCCGTCCTGCTGGTGGAGTATGGGGGCTTCCGGGCCATCTTTCCGGGGGACGCCGGGCTGGTGGCCGAGGCGAGGCTGGCGGGACGGGTGGGGCCGGTGTCGGTGCTCAAGGTGGGGCATCACGGCTCCCGCTCCGCCACCGGCGAGCGCTGGCTGGAGGAGCTGCAACCGGCGGTGGCCCTGATCAGCAGCGGCGCGGGCAACCGCTACGGTCATCCCCACGCGGAAGTCGTCGCACGGCTGGGGCGCCACGGGGTGGGGGTGTGGCGCACCGATCAGCAGGGCAGCATCACCATCACCACCGACGGCCGGCGGATGACCGTCGCCGGCCGATCGCAGAACGTCACCCTTCCGGTAGGGAGTCTAAGTGCTGCCGAATCCGCGCGTGATCACCATCGAGCGCTTCATCCTGGACCAGGAGGAGAAGTACCCGGAGGCGACCGGTGAGCTCTCCAACCTCCTGTATGACATCGCGCTGGCCGCCAAGATCATCGCCGCCGCCATCCGCCGCGCCGGGCTGGTCAACATCCTGGGCAGTGCCGGCGCCACGAACGTGCAGGGCGAGGAACAGCAGAAGCTCGACATCTTCGCCAACGAGACCATGACCAACGCCCTCAACCACACCGGCCGGGTGTGCGTGATGGCCTCGGAGGAAGACGAGCAGATCATCCCCGTCCCCTCGCAGTATCCCTCCGGCAAGTATGCCGTGCTGTACGACCCGCTGGACGGCTCCTCCAACATCGACGTCAACGGCGCGGTGGGGACCATCTTCAGCATCTACCGCCGGGTCAGCCTGGAGGGGCGCGGGAGCGAGGCGGACGTGCTCCAGCCCGGCTGCCGCCAGGTGGCGGCGGGGTACGTCATCTACGGCTCCAGCACCATGCTCATCTACAGCACCGGCCAGGGGGTGGCCGGCTTCACCCTGGATCCGAGCATCGGCGAGTTCCTGCTGTCGCACCCGAAGATCGTCACCCCGCGGGTGGGGAAGTACTACAGCGTGAACGAGTCCAACTTCGCCCGCTGGACCAAGGGGACGCAGTGGGCGGTGCGCGGCTTCCACGGCGACCGGCCGGAGGAGATCACCGGCAAGAACAGCCGCTACATCGGCTCGCTGGTGGCGGACTTTCACCGCAACCTGCTGGCGGGCGGCATCTTCATGTACCCGGCGGACAGCAAGAACACCCGCGGCAAGCTGCGGCTGCTGTACGAGGCCTCGCCGATGGCCTTCATCGCCGAGCAGGCCGGTGGCTCCGCCACCGACGGGGTGCATCGCATCCTCGACATCGTGCCGGACAACCTGCACCAGCGCACCCCGCTGGTGATCGGCTCCCGGGAGGATGTGGGCTACGTGGCGGACACCCTGCGCCGGATGGGCGAAGGGTGAGCGGCCGCGCCTGGGGCCCCGGCGACTGGACCGGCGATCCCGCGCGGGACCTCGGCGCGCCGGGGAAGTTTCCCTTTACCCGCGGCGTCTATCCCGCCATGTACACCGAGCGGCTCTGGACCATGCGGCAGTACGCCGGCTTCGGCACCGCCGAGGAGACCAATGCCCGCTTCCGGCACCTGCTGGATGCGGGGCAGAGCGGACTCTCGACCGCCTTTGATCTTCCGACGCAGATGGGGTACGACTCCGACCACCCGATGGCCGCCGGCGAGGTGGGCCGGGTGGGGGTGGCCATTGATACGGTGGAGGACCTGCACGACCTCTTCCGCGGCATCCCGCTCGACCGGGTCTCCACCTCCATGACCATCAACGCCACCGCCGGGATCCTGCTGGCGATGTACGTGGTGGTGGGGGAGGAGCAGGGGGTGCCCCGGCCCAGGCTCCAGGGCACGGTGCAGAACGACGTGCTCAAGGAGTACATCGCGCGGGGGACCTACATCTATCCGGCGGAGCCGTCGCTCCGGCTCACGGTGGACCTGATCCGCTTCGTGGCGGAGGAGGGGATGAACTTCAACCCGATCTCCATCAGCGGCTACCACATGCGGGAGGCGGGGGCGACGGCGGCGCAGGAGGTCGGGTTCACCCTGGCGAATGCCCTGGAGTACGTGGGGCGCGCGGTGCGGGCCGGGCTGGCGGTGAACACCATCGGGCCGCGGCTGTCGTTCTTCTTTGCGGCGCACAACGACCTGTTCGAGGAAGTCGCCAAGTTCCGCGCGGCGCGCCGGCTCTGGGCCCGGCTGGCGCGGGAGCGGTTCAGTGCCGACGACCAGACCTGCCGGCTCCGGTTCCACACCCAGACCGGCGGCGTCACCCTGCAGGCGCAGCAGCCGCTCAACAACGTGGTGCGGGTGACGGTGCAGGCGCTGGCCGCGACGCTCGGCGGCACCCAGTCGCTGCACACCAACGGGTACGACGAGGCGCTGGCGCTGCCCACGGCGGAGTCCGCCACTTTGGCGCTCCGCACCCAGCAGATCCTGGGTTACGAGAGCGGGCTGGCCGGCGCGGTGGACCCGCTGGCCGGGAGCTGGTACGTGGAGGCGCTCACCGACCGGATTGAGGCGGAGGCGCGGGCCATCATTGCCGAGGTGGACACGCTCGGCGGCGCGGTGGCGGCCATCAACGGCGGCTGGTTCCAGGAGGCGATCGCGCGGAGCGCCTGGGAGCTGCAGCAGGCGCAGGAGTCGGGGGCGCAGGTGGTGGTGGGGGTGAATCGTTTCACCGACGACCGCCCGGTCCCGGCGGTGGTCCGGCCCGATTACAGCGCGCTGCAGCAGCGGCAGCAGGCGCGGCTGGAAGAGGTGAAGGCCAGGCGGGACGAGACCGCGGTGCATGCGGGGCTCCGGGCGGTGGAGGCGGCGGCGCTCGGCACCGAGCCGATGATGCCCCCGATCATCGAGGCGGTGCGGGTGCGCGCCACCCTGGGCGAGATCAGCGACGCGCTGCGCGCGGCATGGGGGGTGTACCGGGCGGGGTAGGGGGAAGCTTCGGCTACCTATTGTACCGCCCGTCGTCCCGTCGTCCCGTCGTCCCCTAAATCCCGATCTGCACCCCCAGGTGCACGATCAAGAGATCGGTCTTGCTCTCGATCGGGTCAAAGCTCACCCCGCCGCCGGGCTCCGGCTGGATGCTCCCCTCCCGCAGGTACCGCGTGCGGCCATGGCTCTGGTACCGGAGCCCCCCGTCAATCGAGACCGGCTTCTGCCCCCCCGAGACCTCGAACAGCACCCCGGCCCCTCCATAATAGGCCAGCGTCCAGTCGTTGAAATTGGTGCTGCTGGCAAAGGGGGAGGTGTTGTTGGTCCCCTCCGCGCTGGTGGTGGTGGCAAAGTTCGAGGCCCCGATGGCGCCGTGCACGTAGCCCCGCGCCGTCCGGCCGCCGAACTGGAGCTCCGGCCCCACCCCGAAGGTGTAGATATCGTTGGCGGTGGTCAGGTCCACCAGCAGCCCCGGCAGGGTGGGGCTGAGCGGCAGCCGCTCCGTGGTCCGGCCATACTGGATCCACGACCCGAACAGCCGGATCCCCACGGTGTTCTCCGGATTCAGGAAGAAGGTGATGTGCCCGCCCACCCCGTACCCCGTTCCCACGAATTCCTTGAACTCCCCCTGCGGGAACCCCAGCTGCAGGTTGAGTCCGAGAAAGGCGCTGGGCCGCGGGTCGTCCGAGACCTCGCGGTAGTTCTGGGCCGAGAGGGGGAGGGCGATGAGGGCCAGGCCGGCCACCAGGGCACGCGCAGTCACACGATACTCCGGGATGTTGGGGTGAAAGTGCCGGACAAGCTAATCATGCCGGGCGTCGGCAGGAACGAGCGCCCCCTCCCGCGCGGGCTTGAATCGCCGGGCGACCTCGGCTAAAATATTGCGCCCGTTCCTCTTAGGACGCTGGAGCCGATGCCGACATACGAGTACCTCTGTCCCCAGGGACATGA
>JAEUJI010000360.1 GCA_016794805.1 Gemmatimonadota bacterium | reverse complement strand
GGCCGCCATGTCCTCCCGATGGCCCCACCACTCGACGTCTCCACCGCCAGCCCAGCTCTGGAGTTGCGCCAGCGGCACCGCCGTCGGATTGTCGCTGTCCGCCCGCCCCGCCAGCACGAACCGGGCGTCGAGGCCCCGTTGCCGGAGCTCGCGAGCCGCAGCTACGAACTCGCCCACGCCCTTGGCCCACAGCATTCTCGCCGGCAGCAGGACCATGGGCGGGCCGGATGGCTCCGGGGACGGCACGAATTGATCGAGCGCCACGCCGACCCCGCGCATCAGGACCAGCTGCTCCGGCGCCACCAGTCCCGCGGCAAGGAGCACCTCACGATCTTCGGGGTTCTGGACGATCAGCCGGTGCCGGTCGCCGCGGAGCGCACGGCGCAAGGCGGCCCACACCGCGGGCCGGAGCAGCCGGGCCTTGAGGGTCCCGCTTGAAGAGAGATACCCCAGGCCGGCGAGGGCATTGACCACCGCTACCTTCCCGGCCCGGCGCGCCGCAGCCGATCCATACAGCACCGGCTTGAGGGCGACGTGGTGCACCAGATCGGGCCGGCGCTCACGGTAGAGGGCCACCAGCCGGCGCCAAGCGCGCCACTCCCGCCAGGGCGCGATGCCGGCGCGGGAGAGGACAAAGGGCACCACCTCGCATCCTGCCTGGCGCAGCGCCTCCCCATGCTCCCGCACCCGGCACGCGACGGTCACCTGATACCCCGCCTCCACCGCCGCCCGCGCCAGGGGAAGCCGGTGCGACGCGAAGTACCAGTCCTCGGTGACCAGGTAGAGCAGCCGGCGCCCGGGCGGCCGAGGCTTCATCCGGTCGGGTTCGCGGGCCCACGCCGCCGCCCCGGCACCAGCCCGCGGAGCAGCTGCAGCACGGCTTCAACCCGCTCCGGCTGGGTCACCCGGGCACGATGGGCGGACTCCACCAGCAAGGCCAGCGGCCACCCGAGAGCCACACCGATCATCCCCGCGAGCAGCAGCTTGAGGGCGAGGCGCCGGGAATCGGGACGTGCCGCCGGGGCGGGACGGTCAATGACCGTGACCCTGGGGGTGTCGCGGACCTCATCGATCCGCGCCTGCTCGAATCCCTGGCGCAGGGTGGTCACCACCTCCTGGTGGGCTCCGATCACGCGCGAGAGCCGGTCGTACTGCGCCTGCAGGGCTGGCGCGTTTCGATACTCGCGGTTGGTGACGAGAAACCGCTCCAGGGCATCCTCGGCGGCGCGCAGTTCGGCCTCGGCCGTCACCAGCCGCTCCTTGATGAAGGCCCGCTCCGCCGAGGCCTGGGTCTGGCGGGTGTTCAGGTCGAAGTCATTGACCTCCTTGACCAGCCGCGACGCGACCTCCGCGGACACGCCGGCCCACCGGGTGGTGACCGCAACCGTCACCACCCCGGTCTTCTGGTCAATCCCGACGACGATCCGCTTGCGGAGACGCTTGATCCCATCCTGGAACCGCGCCGCCTCGGTGGAACCCTTGGCCCGCAGCAGCTCGAGCATTGGCCGGCGCGGTCCCCCGGAGTCGGGCAGGAAGCTGTCGACCACCATCCGGCCCAGGATCTCGCTCGACTGTACCAGGTCGGCGTAGAACTCTGGGGATTCCCCCGGGTTCTGGCCCGGCACCGCCACCCCGAACTGTGCCGCCAGCCCGGCCAGCCGGCCGAGGGCGCTCTGGCTCCGTTGGGGCAGGAAGGAGGCGCTGGAGGAGTAGTCCCGAGGCAGCGCCAGCCCCAGCACCAGGGTGAGGACCCCGAGCACCATCGGGAAGCCGAGCGTGAGCCGCCACCGCCGGAGCAGCACGGCAGCGAGGTCGAGCAGCGCCGGCTCGGCGTCCCGGGAATCCATCCCGCCTTCGGTGCTCATCGTGCGCCCTCCCCGGGCAGCAGGTGGACAGCCTCACCGCCGGCCGCGGCCGCGATGGAAGGGCGGCGCGGAATCAGCGGCAACATCCGCCGCAGAACCGCTGGCAGCAGCACCACGCCCGTGGTGATCAGCAGGTAGAGCCCCGAACGCCAGAACAGCTGGGGATCGGCGTACATGATCCGCAGCGCGATCACCATCAGCCAGGCGACTCGGAGCCCGGCCCGGAGCGGATCCGGGCTCGCGGGAAGCCAGCGCTCCCCCGCCCCGATGACGGCGCCCAGCGCCGTCACGGTGAGGATGGCCCCCGGGAGCAGCGCACTGTAGTAGCCCAGGGAGAGCACATCAACCGGAATTCCGCCAGTGCCCTGGAAGATGGCGGTGTTGACCATTGAGACCGTCGGCGCGTGCACCAGCCCGGTGATCCGCTGCGGGATCAGGTACTCCACCGCGAGGGGGAAGTCCACGAACCATCGGAGCGGGGTCACCTCGGGCAGGTTGCGGATCGCGTTGGCCAGCGTGACGATCGGGAAGCTGAACTCCAGCACCACGGATCGCAGTGTCTCGCCGATATTCTCCAGCCCCGAGGCGGAGCGCAGCAGGAGTCCGGGGTCGCGCGCGGCCTGGAAGAAGACCCGGCCGAACACCACGAGCACGAAGAAGATCGATGCGCCGAGCAGCACCTGGGTCCAGGTGAGCCGGTTCCGCTGCACGGCCACGGTCAGCGGGAGCAGCACCAGGAAGGCCACGAATGCCGCGCGCCCCGCCTGGTGGAACAGGATCACGAGCGAGGCGCCAAAGAACAGCGCGCAGCACAGGGACGCGGCCAGCCTCACCAGGCCGCGCGCGTGGTACTGCCGAAGGGCAAAGAACACGAGGACAGCCCCGATGACCAGCGGCGCGGTGTTGGTCAGGAACGCGACCCGGCTCACCACCGGGGGATCGTTGCCCCGGAAGGCCAGCGCCTCGAAGATGAACACCCCCCACCCGCCGACGCTCATGGCGTAGGTGATCAGCGAGACCAGCCCGACCACCCCGATACCCAGCCCCGCCACCCAGAGGTACCCCGGTCCGGCGAAGGGCGCGGCGGAGAGGGCGCGGGGACGCCGGGCGGCGGCCAGGCGGTAGCCCAGGAGCAGGAAGGGGTACGCGCCGAGTGACATGATCGAGGCGAGGGCAAACACCTCATCGGTGAAGGGAGTGCGCAAGGTCCAGCCCCACAACATCTGGCGCAGTACCCGGGGGTCCGCGAACTGCAGGTAGGCGGGGGCAATGCCGAAACACATCAGGTAGACGACGTTCGCGGCGCGGAGAAAGTCCAGCTGACCCCGGACGTGGCCCCGCCGGATCTCCACCCACGCGATCATCGCCGTGAGGCAGAGGGAGCAGCACAGCACCATGGCGGTCGTCATGCGCGATCCCCGCCGGGGCGGCCCACCGCGAGCCGCCGGTAGAGCTCGGCATAGCGCTCCGCGGAGGCGCGAAGGGAGTAGCGCGCCGCGAGGTGCGCGCGGCCACGCTGCCCCAGCGCACGCCGTGCCGCCGCCGGGAGCGACAGCACCTCGAGCAGCCCGGCCGCGAGGGCTTCACCGTCGGCGGGTGGAACCACGACGCCACCCGGGCCGAGGAGGGCGGCCGTGTCCCCGACCCGGGTTGCCACACAAGGCGTCCCGCACGCCATGGCCTCTCCTACCACGTTCGGGAAGCCCTCACCCCAGCCGCTCGCCATGCAGGCGACATCAAAGCCGGCGAAGAGCCGCGGGCTGTCAGACCGCTCGCCGAGCAGGCGCACCCGATCCGCCAGCCCCAGCCGCCGGATCGCGGCCTCGAGCCCCGGGTCCGATGGCGTCACGCCGCGCCCGGCACAGACGAACGTCACCTGGAGGCCCGCATCGAGCACCCGCCGCGCGGCCTCGAGGAATGTGCCGTGCCCTTTCATCGGATGCAACCGATTCACCAGCCCGACCACCAGCGCGTCGTCGGGCTGTCCCAGCTCCTCGCGCAGTGACCGTCGCGCCTCCTCCGAGGGCCGGAACAGCTCGAGGTCGAACCCGTTGGGGATCACGACGGTGGCCGGCGACCGGAACCCCAGGGCCGCATGCTGTTCGCGCGCCACCTCCGAGTTGTACACCGTCATGGGGACGCCGGGAGACAGCCAGGCGCCGGCCAGGATCACCGCCCGGGTCCCGCGAGGCTCGCGGCTCAGGTCCGCCAGTGTCTGGCGGATATTCCACACCAGGGGAACGCGGCGCACCCTGCCGCGGAGGCCCAGCCATGCTCCCAGGTTGCCGTGATACATCCAGCCCTGCACCACTGCCGGACGGAATCGCCGCAGCACCCCGTGGAGCCGCCACGCCGCGGCGGGGGTCGGCACCCCGCGGCGCATGCCCAGCGAGACCACTTCGGCGCCCGCCGCTCGCAGCGGCCCGGCCAGCGGGCCCTCCGCCAGCAGCGACACGACGAGCGTCGGAAATTCGGCGCGGGGTAACGCCGACACCAGTCGGGCGAGCGCCGACTCGGCGCCTCCCACCAGCAGGCCGGTGATCACATGGGCGACCGGCACGGGCACCTCTGGCGCGGTCACGCCGCCTGCCGCCCCGGCGAGGCAACAAGCGCGGCGAGCGCCGCCTCCGTGCGCACCACCAGTCGCTCGACGCTGAATTCGGTCTCGATCCGCCGGCGCGGATCGGGCCCGGGCGGCACCTGCCCCCGCGCCAGCGCCCGCCGCCACCCTGCCGCCAGCGCCCCCGCATCCGCACGGGGGACCACGATCCCGGTGTCGCCGACGACTGCGGCGGAATCCCCGGCATCGGTCACCACACAGGGCAGTCCGCAGGCCATCGCCTCGCCGATCACGTTGGGAAACCCCTCCCCGAAGAGCGATGCGGAGGTGAGGATGTCGATCGCGTGGTACACCGGCACGACGTCGCGGCA
>JAEUJI010000359.1 GCA_016794805.1 Gemmatimonadota bacterium | reverse complement strand
GGCCGCCGGCGAGGCGGATCGCCTCCGAGAGACGCATCCCCGGGGTGAACCCGACGGGACCCGGAGTCCAGACGTTGCCCGTGACGGTGATGACGTTCCGCCGCCGTTCCGCCACCTCGAACACCGTCACCGAGTCCCCGGTTACCATCGGGAAGGGCGGGCCGCGTCCGTCCTCGAACTGGTCGGCGCCGATCTCCAGCACCACCCGGTCACGGCCCCCCGGCTGACGCTGCTCGGGGGGAAGGATGCGATCCACCTGCACCCGCCGCCGCAACGCCGACGCCTCGAAGCCCCCGGCCCCGAGCAGCAGGTCCCGCAGGGATTCGGTGGGGAGCAGCTCGTAGATCGCGGGGCGCACCACGGCACCCGTCACCTTCACCTGCGGCCCCCGCACCCGCACGAAGACGACGTCCCCGTTCTCCAGCCGGGCGTCGCGGCTGTTGTCGCCGCGGAGCAGGTAGTCATAGATGTCGAGGGAGTCCAGCACCTGGCCGTTGCGCCGGATCTCCACCCGGCGGAACGAACCGTTCTCGGTGGGACCGCCGGCGGCGTAGAGGGCGCTGAGTGCCGTCCCCGCGGCGGAGATCTGGTACGACCCGGGCCGCGCCACGTCGCCGGTGACGAAGACCTGGACCGTGCGGAGCCGTGCCACCGTCACGTTGAATCGCGTGGTGGCGTTGGCCCCGCGCCGGACGCCGGAATACACCCTGCCGAGGCGGGTATAGAGCAGATCCTCGAGTTGCGTCAGGGTGAGGTTGGCGACGTAGAGCTGCCCCACCTGGGGAATCGCGATGAATCCCTCCCGGGTCACGATCAGCTCATGCGCCAGTTCCACGTCCCCGGTGAGGATGAGGACCAGGCCGTCTCCCGGCCCCAGCCGGTAGTTGGCGTCCACCGGCCCCGCCAGTTCGGGAGCGAAGACGCTCACCGTGCGGCGAAAGAGCTTGAGCCCGAAGATCTGCAGGGTGCTGGTGGTGTCGGAGAGGGAGTCGGCGCGGAGCGAGTCGCTGATCCGGAGGGCCGAGTCGGTGAGCACCAGCAACGACTCGGCATCCTCGGCGCTCACCAGCCCGAGCACCCGTGTGGCCTCGAGGATGTCGGTGCCGGGGCTGAGCCTCCGGGTGGTGTCGGCGCCAGCGAGGTAGGGGTCGAGCAGGTCTTCCGGGTACCCCGCCGCGCGGAGCCGGGCCCGGATCTGTTCCGGGGTGAGACCGGAGGTGCCGATCCGCTCCCGCAGTTGCCGCACGAGGTCGGGCCGGGTCTGGAGCAGCATCCTGGCCTGCTCGGTGGTCGGCTGGCCCGCCGGCACCTGGGCCCCGAGTCCGTAGGGGACCAAGGCGAGGAACAGGCATAGCGGAAGGGGGCGCAAGTACCGGAGGAAGCGAGACATGGCGGGAAGATGCGGGCCTTCAGGGGACGGGTCAACCAGAGCGGCGGCCCAGCACCCGTTCCCAGAATTCCAGCGTCCGCCGGGCCACCGCATCGTCCACGAATTCCCCCATGACGCGGAGCCGCGCCTCGCGGCC
>JAEUJI010000350.1 GCA_016794805.1 Gemmatimonadota bacterium | reverse complement strand
GGGTGTCTTCCCCCGTGGTGGTGCGGTAGAGCAGCTCCCGTCCGTCCCGGCTCCAGAGCGGCTCGGTGGCGCCCCCGGCGGAGACCTGGACCTGGTCCCCATCCCCCGCCAGCGGCCGGACGTAGACCTCCTGCCGGCCCGACTGATCGGAGACGAAGGCCACCCACTTCCCATCCGGCGAAAGCGACGGATATACCTCGCTGAAGGGGCTGGCGACCACCGCGGTCAAGGGTCCGCGGCCGCCGTTCCCGAGCAGGGCCAGGTCGTTGCTCGAGGAACCGTTCAGCCCGTTGGCCACCGTAAGGAACCCGGAGCCGTCCGGCAGCGGCAGGCCGGTGTACAGCAGTTTCTCCGAGACGAACAGCGATTCGGCGCCGGTGGCGCTGCCCGGGCGGGTGCGGAAGATCCCGAGCGCGCCGCCGCGACTGGAGGCGTAGGTGATGAACCGGCCATCGGGGGCCCAGGTGGCGTCGTGCCCGTCCCGGTCGAAGGTGGCGCGGGTGAGCGTCCCCTGCGCCAGCGACAGGATCCAGACGTCCCGGCCGTCGCCCGAGATGTAGTCGGTGGAGAGGCGGGTCCCGTCCGGGGAGAACATCGGCGCGTGAAAGCTGTGCCGCTCCGTCACCGCGACCCGGGAGGCGCCCGCCCGGTCCACGAAGACGAGGGAGCGCGGCTCCTCCGGGATGTAGGCGACCGTCCCGTTCTCCGCTACCGCGACCTGACCGACCCCGGTGCCGGTCACCGACACCCCGGTGCCGATCGTGATCGCCGCCCCGGTGACCCTGCCACGCTTCTGGTCGAACGGCACCGCCTGCAGCGTGCCATCCAGCGCCACGGTCACCAGGAATCCGGAGGTGTACTTGGCTTCGAGCAGCGGCCGGTCCAGCACCGTGGTCGTCTCCCCGGTGCGGAGGTCGAGCAGCACGATGGGTCCGGTAATCGCCGTCGTCCCGCTGCGGACCATGAGGGCCCGCCGGCCGTCCGGCAGGAGCGCCTGGAGCTGCAGGTCCTGGTGCTGGCCGGCGAAGTGCGCGATGATCGAATCGTTCCCGAGCAACTGGAAAACCCCGGACCGGGCTCCCTCGGCGTAGAACCCGCCACCGAACCAGATACTGCCATCGGGCGCGAAGTCGGCATAGCCGGTGGTGGTGAACCCGGCGGGCAAGGGGGTGCGATCGCCGCCGTCGCCCCGGATGCGAAAGGCGCCCGTGGGGGCCCACTGGGTTCCGAACACGGCGCTGCCGTCCGGGGCAAGCAGCGGCGCCGCCAGGCCGCTGCTGTTCGGGATGATCGCTCCCTGCTCGGAATCAAGGGAGTGCCGCACCAGGCGATTCACCCCGTCGGAGCCGACCGCGACGTAGACCAGCTCACTCCCGTCCCGTGCAATGGCGAGCTGGCGCTGCGCCGCCGGGCCGCCGGAACCGCCGAGGCCGGACACCAGGATCGCGAGCTTGGAGGGCAGGGGCGCGGCGGGCGCGGGCCGGAGCCAGCCCCAGGCCGCGAGCAGCGCAACGAGGGCGAGGGCCACATACAGGCCTGCTCGGCGGCTCGGCGACTCGGCGGCATGAGTGTGAGCGCCGGGGCCGCCGAGCCGTCGAGTCGCCGGGCGGTCGGTGGTCAGCCCCGCGGCAAACTCCGCCGCCGTCGCGAAGCGATCCGCCGGCAGCTTCTCGAGCGCGCCGAGCACCGCCGCCTCGACCGCGGGCGGCACCGACCGCCGCTGCCCGGTGAGCGACGCCGGCTCCGCCGTCATCACCTTGGCGACGATGGCCTGCGCCGTCGGGCCGGTGAAGGGCGGCTCCCCCACCAGCATCTCGTAGGTGACGCAGCCCAAGGCATAGACGTCGGAGCGGCCGGTGATCTCCCGCTCTCCCATGGCCTGCTCCGGGCTCATGTAGTGCGGGGTGCCGAGGGACATCCCGGTCTCGGTCATCCGGGTGCCGCCGGCCTTGCTGGCGGCCAGCGCAATGCCGAAGTCGGCCACCAGCGCCCGGCCGTCATGCAGCAGGATGTTCTCGGGCTTGATGTCGCGGTGGATCACGCCGTGGCGGTGGGCGTAGTCGAGCGCGCTCGCCACCTCGCCCGCGATCCGGACCGCGTCCGCCACCGGGAGCTGCTTCTCCCGCGTGAGCCGGTCGCGGAGCGACTCCCCTTCCACGAAGGGCATGACGTAGAAGAGAAACTCGGCGATTGGGCGATTGGGCGATTCGGCGATTGGACTGCTGGCGATCCCCGAATCGAACAGGGGCAGGATGTGCGGGTGCTGCAGCGCGGCGGTGGTGCGGATCTCGGTGAGGAACCGCTCGGCGCCGATCACCGCGGCCAGCTCGGGGCGGAGCACCTTGATCGCCACCTGGCGGTGGTGCCGCAGGTCCTCGGCCAGGTACACCGTGGCCATCCCGCCATGCCCCAGCTCCCGCTCGATGCGGTAGCGGTCGGCAAGGGAGCTGGCGAGCCCGGCGGGGATGGGGATCATCGGGTCAAGATGCAGCGGCTGGCCCCGGGGCGCGAGTACGGAGGCCCCCGGCGCACTCAGGGGCCCACGAGGTTGATGTAGGTGGTGATGATGATGGCGTTGGTGAAGTCAATGAAGAAGGCGCCCACCATTGGGAGCACCAGGAAGGCGCGCGGCGCCGGGCCAAACCGCTCGACGAGCGAGTTCATGTTGGCCACGGCGTTGGGGGTGGCACCCAGGCCGAAGCCGCAATGCCCGCCCGCCATCACCGCCGCGTCGTAGTCGCGGCCCATCAGACGGAAGGTGACCCAGGTGGCGAAGACCCCCATCATGGTCACCTGGGCCGCGAGGATCACCAGCATCGGGAGCGCCAGGTCCAGCAGCTCCCAGAGCTTGAGCGACATGAGCGCCATGGCCAGGAAGAGGGACAGCGCGATCGTCCCCATGTCGTCCACCACCCGCGGGGCGATCTTCAGGGCGCCGCTGGCGTCGGCCAGGTTCCGGACCACCGCCGCGACGATCATGGCGCCGATGTACCCCGGCAGGGTGACGTACTGCCCCAGCCACCGCGACAGCAGCCCTCCCGCCCACATGCAGACCAGGATGACCGTGAGCACCTGCAGCAGGCGGTAGGCGGTGGGCGCCTCGCCGGTGGTCTCGGTGTCGATCTCCGAATCGAGGGCCGCGTGCTCCAGGCCCGCGGGGGTGGCGGTGGCGGCGGACGCCGCCGGCGTGAGCCCGTGCCGCCGGATGAGCCGGGTCCCGATCGGTCCGCCCAGCAGCCCACCGGAGACCAGCCCGAAGGTGGCGGCGGCCAGCGCCACCGTCACCGCCCCGGTGAACTGGTACTGGTCCTCCATCAGCTTGCCGAACGCGGCCCCGGTGCCGTGGCCCCCGGTCATGGTGATGGAACCTGCGAGGAGCCCCAGGAAGGGATGCTCACCCATGGCCAGGGCCAGCCCCACGCCGATCCCATTCTGGATTGCCGCGAGCACCGAAGCGAGGAGCCAGAAGAGCAGCACCTGCGGGCCGCCCACCTTGAGCAGCCCGAGACTCGCGCCCAGCCCGATGCAGGTGAAGAAGGCGATCATGAACGGCGCCTGCAGCGCGGTGTCGAACTCGAACTGCAGCACCCCGGTGAGCCGCGCGGTGAGCGCCAGCGCGGCGAAGAGAAACCCGCCCACCACCGGGGCCGGGATGTTGAACCGGTCCAGCACTGCGACCCGGCGCCGGATGCCATATCCCGCGAACAGGACCACCGCGGCAAGCGCGGTGGTCTGGATCATGTCGAGCTTGAGGACCATCGGTTCGGTCACCTGGATTCCCCCGCGAGTCGTGCCAGCCGGCCCCGGATCTCGCGGACGGTGGGCTGGAGCACCGGGTCCGCGTCCTTCCAGAGATCGAGCAACCGGGTGTAGTGCTCGATGGCCCGGGTCTTGTCGCCCCGCTCCTCGTACAGCTC
>JAEUJI010000313.1 GCA_016794805.1 Gemmatimonadota bacterium | reverse complement strand
CCCCTCCTACATCGGCTTCCTGACCGGGCTTTCCCTGGATGAGATGAAATCGCGGCGGCGCATCGCGTTCACGCACGCGGTGCTGTTCGTCCTCGGCTTCACCCTGGTCTTCATGCTCCTCGGCGCCACCGCCACCGCCCTCGGCCGGACGCTGGTGGTCCACAAGGTGTGGCTGCAGCGCATCGGTGGCGTGCTGATCATCCTCTTCGGGCTGGTCTGCCTGGGGGTGATCCGGTTCGGCGCCCTGCTGCAGGACAAGCGGGTGCACCTGCAGGACAAGCCGCTCGGGTTCCTCGGCTCGGTGCTCGTCGGCATGGCCTTTGCTGCCGGGTGGACCCCATGCATCGGGCCGATCCTCGGCGGCATCCTGGGGATGGCCTCCGCCTCGGAGACCTTCGGCCGGGGTATGCTGCTGCTGGGGGCGTATTCCGCGGGGCTGGCGGTTCCGTTCCTCATCGCCGCGTGGGCCGTGGATCGCTTCATCGGCTGGTTCCAGAAGTTCCGGCCCTACCTGCCGTGGGTGATGCGGGTGAGCGGGGTGCTGCTCATCTTCGTGGGGATCCTGCTCCTCACCGGGCAGTTCACCCGGCTGGCCGGGTGGCTGCAGGGGTTCACGCCGACGGGGCTGCTGGAGCGACTGTAGGACCACGGGCCGGGGCCCCCGCCCGATGGCACGCGGGCCAACTCTACTAACCCGATAGGGTCTACGGGACACACCGATGACCTGGCAAGCCTGGTTTACCCTCGCGGTGACCCTCGGCACCCTGTATCTCCTGGCGCGCGAGACCTTCGGCCCCGCCAACGTGATGCTGGGCGCCGTCATCCTGCTGCTGATCGTCGGCATCATCTCCCCGGATGAGGCCTTCGATGGTTTCGGCAACTCGGCCCCGATCACCGTGGCGGCGCTCTACATCCTGGCCCGGGCGGTGGAGAAGACCGGGCTGATGCAACCGGTGCTCCACGCCCTCCTCGGGCGGCGCGCAGGGGGCACCGGATCCCTGGCCCGGCTCACGATCTCCTCCGCGGGCGCCTCGGCGTTCCTCAACAACACGCCCCTGATCGCGATGCTGATTCCGCCAATCACCGATTGGGCCGAGAAGACCGGGCAGTCACCCTCCCGCTACCTCATGCCGCTGTCGTACGCGGTCATCCTCGGCGGCGTGGTCACCCTTATCGGCACCTCGACCAACCTGGTCGTCTCCGGCCTGCTCGACGCCAAGACCGGTACCCCGATGGGGATGTTCGAGATCACCCCCATCGGCCTGCCGGTGGCGGTGGCGGGCCTCGCGGTCATGATCCTGACGGCCCGCCGCCTCCTGCCGGAGCGGCGCCCGGCGCGCCGGGACGTTGAGCAGAGCCTGCGCGAGTTCAGCATGGGGATGGTAGTCGTGCCCGGCGGGCCGCTCGATGGGCGGACGGTGGAGGACGCGGGGCTCCGCAGCCTCCAGGGCGTCTTCCTGGCCGAGATCGAGCGGGGCGAGGAACTGATCGCGCCGGTGGCGTCCACGACGCCGCTCCGGGGCGGGGACCGGCTCTGCTTCGTGGGCCGGGTGGACCAGGTGGTGGACCTGCACGCCATCCGCGGGCTGGTCTCCACCGAGGAGCGGCATTTTGTCGGGGTGGACTCCGCCCGGCACACGCTGTTCGAGGCGGTGATCGGCGTGACCTCACCGCTGCTGGGGAAGACGCTCAAGTCGGCCAACTTCCGCAGCGTCTACCAGGCCGCGGTCATGGCGATTCACCGCGCGGGCCACCGGCTCAACGCAAAGCTGGGCGAGGTCGAGCTCAAGGCCGGGGACACGCTCGTGGTCCTCGCGGATCCGGGCTTCCGGCAGCGCTACCGCGATCGCAACGACTTCCTGCTGGTCTCCCAGCATGGCGGCAACCCGCCCACCGCGGGGCGAAAGGCCTGGTTCGTGGCGCTGGTCCTGGTCTTCGTGGTGGGGGTGGCGGGGCTCGGCCTGCTGCCGATGCTGCAGGCGTCGCTCCTCGGCGCCACCGGGCTGGTGGCCTTCGGGGTGCTCACCGCGGGTGAGGCGCGCAATGCAATCGACCTCGACGTGATCATCATGGTCGCGGCCTCGTTCGGACTCGGCTCCGCGATGGAGAACTCCGGGCTGGCGGGCGTCCTGGCCGGCGGGATCGTCGCCACGTTCGAAGGGCTGGGGCCGCTGGGGGTCTTGTTCGGCATCATCCTGGCCACGAGCCTTGTCACCGAGCTGATCACCAACAATGCCGCCGCCGCCCTGATCTTCCCGATCGCCTGGGCTACGGCTACCCGGATCGGCGCCGACCCACGCCTCTTTGCCATCGTGGTGGCCACGATGGCCTCTACCTCGTTCCTGACGCCGATCGGGTACCAGACCAACACCATGGTCTACGGCCCCGGCGGGTATCGCTTCACCGACTACACCCGGCTGGGCGCGCCGGTGACGATCACGGTCATGGTGGTGATCCTGCTGGTGGCGAAGTTCGGCTACGGCATGTGACCGCGGGCGCGGGGGGTTCGCCGGACCGGCCGCTCACCCCCCGCCCACCGCCCCCTCCTCCAGTTCCGCCTCCACTTCCTGCCGCTGCAAGAGCTCCCAGTAGCGGCCCCGTCGCGCCATCAGCTCCTCGTGGACGCCCTGCTCCACGACCCGGCCGCCGTCCAGCACCAGGATCCAGTCCGCGTCCCGCACCGCGGAGAGCCGGTGGGAGATGATCACCCGGGTACGCTGCGCCAGGGCCGCCCTGAGGCCCCGGAGGATCCGCAGTTCGGTCTCGCCGTCCACGGCGGAGAGGGCGTCGTCGAGGACGAAGATCGGCGGATCCTGGGCCAGCGCACGGGCGATCGCGGTCCGCTGACGCTGGCCACCGGAGAGGTTCACCCCCCGCTCGCCCAGCAGCGTGTCCAGCCCGCTGGGCAGGGCGGGGAGGGCCTCGTTGAGCTGGGAAGTCTCCGCCACCCGCTCCAGTCGGCCGTCGTCAGGGGCGCCGAGCAGCACGTTGGCGCGCAGGGTGTCACTGAAGAGAAAGGTCTCCTGGGGCACGAAACCGACAGCCCGGCGCAGGTCGTCCAGGGCCAGGGTGCGGATGTCCACCCCGTCGATCAGGATCCGGCCCCGTTCCGGGTCGTAGGTGCGCACGATGAGCTCGGCCACGGTGGATTTCCCGGCCCCGGTGGCACCGACCACGCCGAGCGAGTTCCCGGCAGGCACCGTGAAGGAGATGTCCTCCAGTACCAGCCCGCGGTCGGTGGCGGTGGGGTAGCGGAACGACACCCCGTCGAAGGTGAGGCTGCGGGCCACCGGGCTCCCCGGGAGGGGGGCGGGCTGGGCCGGAGACTGGATCGCGGGGAGGGTGTCGAACAGCTCGTTGATCCGCCCCATGGAGGCCTCCGCCCGCTGCACCAGGTTCACCACCCAGCCGAGCGCGATCATGGGCCAGACCAGGGTGACGAGGTACACCCCGAAGGCCACGAACTCCCCGGCGGTCATTGTGCCCTGGATCACCAAAGCGCCCCCGACCCAGATGACCGCGGCCGCCCCCAGGCCGCCAAACAGGGCCAGGAGGGGGTGAAATGCCCCGGAAACCCGCGCCAGTGCTAGATTGCGGCTCGCGTAGTCCGCGTTTAACGTGCTGAACCGGGCGATCTCCGCCTGCTCCTGACGGTAGGCCCGGACGACGCGAGCGCCGGAGAGATTCTCGTGCACGGCGCTCGAGAGCTCGGCGAAGGCGGCCTGGATGCGCACGCTGCGGCGGTGGATGGCCTGACCGAAGACCACCATCCCGACCGGCAGCCCGAGCAGCGGGAGCAGCGCGATCCCGGTCAGGCGCGGACTGATGTGGAGCATGAAGGGAAGGACCAGCGCGGTGCGCACCAGGGTGTCGCTCAGGTACATGAGCCCGGGGCCCACCACCATGCGGACCGCAAGCAGGTCGTTGGTGGTGCGGGCCATGAGATCCCCGGTGCTGTAGCGATCGTAGAAGGCCGCCGACAGCCGCTGGAGGTGCTGGTACAGCCGGTCCCGCAAGTCGGTTTCGACCCGCCGGCTCACGCTGTTGAGGGCCTGCCGCATCCCGAAGCGCGCGATGCCGCCCGCGGCCGCGACGGCCAGCAGCGAGAGGATGGCCCGGCGGACGCCGGGGAAGGCGCCGCCGGGGCCCAGCGCATCGATACCCTGCTGCAGGTAGCGCGGCGCCAGGGTAGTGAAGAAGTTGGACACCAGGACGCACAGGAAGCCGGCGGCAAAGGTGCCCCAGTAGGGCCGGGCCGCGGGCAGGATTCTTCGAAGGTGCAGCATCGTTCCACAATGTCGCCCCGGCGCTCGGCGCGGGGCAAGCCATCTGGAGAGGGAGGTCCCATGTTTCGGAAGTTCACCACCGGGCTCGCACTGACGGCGCTCATTGCTTGTGGCAAGGGGGGCGACCAGCAGGCGGCCGCCGACAGCCTCGCCCGCGACCTCGAACTGGCCCCGGCGGAGTCCACCACCGCCCTGAACGATCAGCCGACGGGCGGACAGACCGCGCCGGCACCGGCGCCGACGCCGGCGCCTCAGACCCCCACGCCGGCCGCGCCGAAGCCCCGGCCCACCACACCGGCGCCCGCCCCGGCCCCGGCGACCCGGACCATGACGCTCGCGTCGGGCACCAGCATCGAAGCGACCGCCAATGATTCGCTGCACTCCCGGCACGACAAGGTCGGCAAGACCTTCCGCGCCACTGTCTCCCAGGACATGAAGGACGCCAATGGCCGGGTGGCGATCCCGGCAGGCTCGGTGGTGACCTTCAAGGTCATGATCCTGGAGCCGGCGAAGAGCAAGAGTGATGCGGATGGCCGGGTCCGGATCGCGGCCCAGGAGGTCACGATCGGCGGCTCGAGCTATCCCATCAGCGCCGAGGCGGGCACCAAGTTCATCGAGCACGACCTCAAGGGGCAGGGCGTCACCGCCGGTGGCGCGGTGCGGGTCGGGGCCGGCGCGGCGGGCGGCGCGGTGGCCGGCCAGGTCGTGGGCGGGAAGACGGGGGCCGTGGTCGGCGGCATCGCCGGCGCGGTGGGCGGCGCGGTGCTGGCCAACCAGACCGCGGACCGCGACGTAATCGTGGCGCCCGGCTTCAAGGTGATCTTCACCCTGACGTCGGACTTCACCGTCACCCGGTAGGCCGTCGGCTGATACACACCGGGGGGCCAGGAAATTCCCTGGCCCCCCGTTCTTTTCCAGGTATCCGACCCCGGAGTCAGTAGCCCGCCCCACCCCCACCCAGCCGCGGGTCCGAGACGCCCTGCCACCCGGTGGGAGTCCGGATGATCGCCTCGACGTCGCCCCACCGCCCGCGGTACACCAGCGAGTGACCCAGCGCCTCCAGTTCCGCGATGGCGCCGGGCTGGAAGCCGTTCCGTTCCAGCCGCACCTCGTCCGGGAGCGCCTGGTGGTGCATCCGGGGCGCGGCGACGGCATCCGGCAGCGACATCCCGTGGTCGATCACGTTGGAGATCACGTGGTACACCTGGGTGATGATCGTGGGCCCGCCGGGGGTGCCCACCACCATGAACAGCCTGCCCTCCCGGTCCAGCACCACGCTCGGGGTCATGGCGGAGAGCATCCGCTTTCCCGGCTGGATCGCGTTGGCCTCGCCCTGCACCAGGCCGTAGCCGTTGGGCTTCCCCGGCGCGGTGGTGAAGTCGTCCATCTCGTCGTTGAGCAGGAACCCGGCGCCCGACACCGCCACCGCGCTGCCGTAGCTGTCGTTGAGCGTCGTGGTGCAGCTCACCGCGTTGCCCTCGGCGTCCACCACGGAGTAATGGGTCGTGGAGTTGCCATCCCGCAGGGTGGGATCGAAGGGTGGGGTGGGCGTGGCGCGCTTCAGGTCGATCTGCTGCCGGAGGGTGGCGGCGTACTCCTTCGAGAGCAGCCGCTCCAGCGGCATCCGGACGAATGCCGGGTCGCCGAGGTAGGTGTTCCGGTCGGTGAAGGCGCGGCGCATCGCCTCGGCCTCGCGATGGAGCAGGGCGGCGGAGCCGAATGGGGGGAGCCGGTCGTACCCTTCCAGGATGTTCAGCATCAGGCCCATGGTGACGCCGCCGGACGAGGCGGGGGGCATGGAGTAGATGGTGTAGCCGCGATAGCTGATCCGGAGCGGCTCGCGCCATTCGGCGCGGTAGGACGCGAGGTCCGCGTGGCTGATCAGGCCGCCGCCCCGCTCCATCTCCGCCACGATCGAGTCGGCCACCCAGCCCTTGTAGAAGCCGTCGGCCCCCTGGTCGCGGATGGCGGTGAGGGTCCGGGCCAGGTCGGCCTGGATCCAGCGACTCCCGGGTGCCGGCGCCTGGCCGTTGTCCGGCAGGAAGTACCGCCGCGACGCCGGAAAGGTGTACAGCCAGGCGCGATAGTTGTCGATGGAACGGCTGCGGTATTCATCCACCACGAAACCTTCGCCCGCCAGGCGGATGGCGGGGGTGATCACGGCCTTGAGCGGCAGCTTTCCGAAGCGGCGGTGGGCCTCCAGCATCCCGGCCACCGCTCCCGGGACTCCGGCCGCCAGGTGGCCCTTGTCCGAGAGGGCGGTCGGCTCGCCGGAGCGATCGAGGTACATGTCATGGCTGGCGCGCCCCGGGGCGGCCTCGCGGTAGTCGAGGGCCGCGTTGGTGCCGTCCTTCATTCGGAACACCATGAAGCCGCCACCACCGATGTTCCCGGCTTCCGGATGCACCACCGCCAGGGCGAAGCCGACCGCCACCGCGGCGTCCACCGCGTTGCCCCCTGCCTCGAGGACCTGGCGCCCCACCTCGCTCGCGAGCGGGCTGCCGGAGACCACCATGGCCCGGCGCCCTTCCGCCACCCGGGCCTTTCCGGCGAGGGGCCAGTCGGGATTGACGCCCCGGGCGCTGGCCGGTGCCGCGGCTGTCCCCCGTGGAGTGGACGAGGCGCAGCCGCCAAGGAGCGGGAGGGTCAGGGACAGCAGGAACAGGGGGCGCAGCCGCACGCGGGCCTCGCGGTCTGGGGAAGGGGCGTCATTGCTGGGGTGGACCGACCACCCCTAATTTAGGGCGCGCCCCCCGCGCCCACCAATGACCGATACCTTCCTCGACTCCCGGCTCACTGAGCGACGCAACCCGCGCACCGCGGAAATCGACCGCGCCACCCCGCTCGAGATCGTGGAGCTGGTCACTGCCGAAGATGCGGGCGTGCCGGAGGCGGTGGCGCGGATGAAGCCGGAGATCGCCCGGACCATCGAACTGCTGGAGGCGGCCTTCCGATCCGGAGGCCGCCTCTTCTACGTGGGGGCCGGCACCAGCGGCCGGCTCGGGGTGCTTGACGCGGCCGAGTGCCCGCCGACCTTCGGCACCGACCCTGGGATGATCGTGGGGATCATCGCGGGCGGCCAGGAGGCGATGTTCCGTTCGGTGGAGGGCGCCGAGGATGACACCGGCGCCGGGGCGGCGGCAATGGACACCCACCGCGTGGGCGCGGGAGACGTGGTGATTGGCATCGCCGCAAGCGGCACCACGCCCTTCGTCGGGGCGGCGCTGGGGCGGGCGCGGGCGCTCGGGGCGCGGACCGCCCTGGTGAGCTGCTCCGAGCCGCCGCCCTCCCTCCGGGAAGGCTGCGACGTCTGCATCACCCTCCTGGTGGGGCCGGAGGTTGTCACCGGCTCCACCCGGCTCAAGGCGGGGACGGCCACCAAGCTGGCGCTCAACCTGCTCACCACCGGCGCGATGATCCGGCTGGGCAAGACCTACGGCAACCTGATGGTGGACCTCAAGGCGTGGAACGCCAAGCTCCAGGACCGGAGCGAACGGATCCTCATGGAAACGACCGGGATCGGACGCGCAGCCGCGCGGGAGCAGCTCCAGGCCGCGGATGGGCAGGTCAAGTCCGCCATCGTCATGCAACGGCGGGGAGTCTCGCTGGCGGAGGCCACCCGGCTCCTGGCCGAACATCAGGGCCACCTCCGGGCCATCGTCGGTGATCCCCCCGCGGTGGTGGCCCCGTGACCGAGCGCCCGACGCTGGCGGTCGGACTCATGTCCGGCACTTCCCTTGACGGGGTGGACGCTGCCCTGGTCCGCCTCGACGGCCCCACGAGGTGTGAATTGCTTGGCTTCGAGAGCCGGCCCTATAGCGCTGCAGAGCGGGAACAGATCCTCGCCGCCATCGCCGCCGGCGGGGCGCGGGAGCTGGCGCTGCTGCACGTGCGGCTCTCCGAGTGGGCCACGGAGGCGGTGGAGGCGGTGCTCGGCGAGACCCACACCCGCGCCTCCGACCTGGGATTCATCGCCATGCACGGGCAGACCATCTGGCACGAGCCGCCGGCTACCAGCTGGCAGCTGGGGGAGCCCGCGATCCTGGCGGAACGGTTCGGGGTGCGCGTGGTGAGCAACTTTCGCGCGCGGGACGTGGCAGCGGGCGGGCAGGGAGCACCGCTGGTGCCCATCGCCGACATGCTCCTCTTCGGGCACGCGGAGCGGCCCCGCGTACTGCTCAATCTCGGCGGGATGGCCAATCTCACCTACGTCCCCCGGCGGGCCGAGGAGGCCGGGGTGCTGGCGTTTGACACCGGCCCCGGCGTGGCGCTGGTGGACGCGGTCGCCCGGATGGTGGATCGATCGCTCCGGTTCGATCACGACGGCGGACTGGCGCGCCGCGGCCGGGTGCGTGAGGCGCTGCTCGAGACCCTGCTCGCGGATCCGTTCTTTGCCGCGCCGCCACCCAAGAGCACCGGGCGGGAACGCTTCGGGCTGGCGATGGCGGAGCGGATTCACCGGGACGCGCCCGGTCCCGATGGCGTGGCCACGGCCGTGGAGCTGACGGTCCGCAGCGTCGCCGAGGCGATTGCCCGCTGGGTGCCGGGGACCCCGGAAGTCGTGGCCTCCGGCGGCGGCCTGCATCACCCGGTGCTGCGGGAGCGGCTGGCGGCGCTGCTTGGCGCGCGGGGGCTGCCGCTCAGCCGGTTCGAGGAACATTTCTTCACCGGGGACGCCAAGGAGGCGGTGGCGTTCGCGCTGCTGGGCTACCTCACCATCCACGGCCAGCCGGCCAACGTCGCGACCGCCACCGGGGCCACCGGCCCCCGGGTCCTGGGGCAGGTGACCCCGGCATGACCCTCGCCCGCCTGGTCCTTCCGGCCCTTCGCTGGCGCCGGGAGACCGGCTTCCATCACGAACTCGAGGCCATGCGCCGGGCGCTCGATCTGGGAGTCGGGGGCTTCATCATTTTCGGCGTCCCCGGTGCCCGCGCCGACGAGGTCACGGCGCTCACCGCGGCGATCCGTGCCGCCGCCGGCCGCCCGGTCCTGATCGGCGCCGATCTCGAGCGAGGCGCCGGACAGCAGGCCCGGGGACTCACCGAGGTGCCGCCCCCACGGGCCCTGGCCGCGCTCGGGGATCCCGGCGTGATCACCTGGGCGGGCGCCACCACCGGACGGGACGCCAGGTCGGTCGGGATCAACTGGGTCTTCGCCCCGGTGGCCGACCTCGACGTGGAGCCCGAGAACCCCATCGTCCAGACCCGGGCCTTTGGTGCCGATCCGACGAGGGTGGGACCGCAGGTAGCCGCCTGGATCGAGGCGTGCCAGCGGGAGGGCGTGCTCGCCTGCGCCAAGCACTACCCCGGCCACGGCCGGACCCGGCACGACTCGCATGACACCCTCCCGGTGGTTCCCCTCCCGCTCAGCGAACTCGAAACGAGCGATCTCGTCCCGTTCCGGGCCGCGGTGGCGGCGGGGGTGGGTGCGGTGATGACCTCCCATGTCGCGTTCCCCGCCTGGGATCCGAGCGGCGCGCCCGCCACTTCCTCCGCGGTGATCCTCGGGCACCTCCGCGCCTCGCTCGGTTTCCAGGGGCTGATCGTGACCGACGCGTTCATCATGAGCGGCGCCCGCGCCGGCCGGGGAGAGCCCGAGGCCGCGGTCGCGTCCCTCCGCGCCGGCTGCGACCTGCTGCTCTATCCCGGCGACATCCCGGGGACCATTGCCGCGCTCGAGACCGCGGCGGCGGATGGGACGCTGCCGCCGGCCCAGGTGCTGGCCGCCCTGGGTCGCTACGATGCGGCGGTCGCCGCCGTGCAACGGGGGCTGCCGTCCGCCGAGCCTGACCATGTCGGCGCCGAAGCGGTCGCCGCGCGGCTGCTGGCCGTGGGACTGCACCGGGGGGACATCCCCGACCTCTCCAGCGGCTTCGAGTTGCAGGTGATTGACGACGACCAGGGGGGCTGGTACGCCCCCGGTCCGAGTGACCTCGTGCGGCGGCGGCTCGCCGCCCGCGGTGTCTTTGAACGCCAGGGAGCGCCACGGGTGGTGCTGGCGTTCGCCGAGCCCCGTGCGGCCAAGGGCAGGGCGGGCTTCGGCCCCGACTCGCGCGCGGCGCTGGCCCGGGCGCTGCCAGGGGCGGCGCTGGTGGTGCTCTTTGCCCATGAACGCCTGCTGGCGGAGATCCCGGCAGGTCCACCGGTGCTGGTGGCGTGGCACCGGCAGCCGCTGATGCAGCACGCGGTGGCCCGCTGGCTCGGGGTGCGCCGGGGAAGCCCGGAATGACGCTGCTCGACTGGCTGGTCGTCGCGCTGTACCTCGGCGCCAGCCTGGCGCTCGGGCTCTGGGTGGCGCGCCGGGGCGCGAGGAACATGGCCGAGTTCTTCGTCGGCGGCCGCGCGATTCCGTGGTGGCTGGCCGCCACCTCGATGGCGGCCACGACCTTCAACGTGGACACCCCGCTCTACGTGGCGGGAGTGGTGGCGCGGCGGGGTGTCGCGGGCAACTGGGAGTGGTGGTGCTTCGCCCTGGCGCACGTGCTGCTGGCGGTGCTCCTCGCCAAGCTCTGGCGCCGGGCCAACGTCATGACCGACCTCCAGCTCACGGAACTGCGCTACGGCGGCCATCCGGCCGCCTTCCTGCGGGGGTTCCGCGCCTTTCTCTTCGCGGTGCCGCTCAACTGCATCTCCATCGGGTATGGCAT
>JAEUJI010000291.1 GCA_016794805.1 Gemmatimonadota bacterium | reverse complement strand
GCCGAAGCCGGCACCCTCGCGCATTCCAACCCCTATGACCTGATCCTGCTGGACGTGCAGCTCCCCGGCCGGGACGGCCTCCAGGTGGCCGCCGAAGTGCGGCGGAGCGGCCTCACCTGCCCCATCCTGATGCTCACCTCGCGCGACTCGACCCAGGCTGTGGTCCGCGGCCTCAACGCCGGCGCCGATGACTACCTCACCAAGCCCTTCGCGCTCGAGGTGCTCCTCGCCCGGGTGAACGCCCTCACCCGCCGGCAGCTCGGGACGGCCACCAGCATCCTCCGCTTCCAGGACCTCGAGATGGACCGGCTCCAGCGCCGGGTGAAACGCGCCGGCCGGACCATCGACCTGGCACCGCGGGAGTTCCGGCTGCTGGAGTTCTTCCTGCTCAACTCGGAGCGCGTCATCACCCGCACCACGCTGCTGGAGCGGGTGTGGGACATGACCTTCGACCCCGAGACCAACGTGGTGGACGCGCACATCTCGAACCTCCGGAAGAAGCTGGAGGAGGGAGGGCGCACCCGCCTGATCCAGACCGTCCGGGGGGCGGGGTACGCCCTCCGGCCGGCCGTGCCGGACTGATGCGCTCCTTCCGGACGGCGCTGGCGCTGCGCACCGCCGGCGCGGTGCTGGCCCTGACCCTGCTCCTCGGGGCGATCAGCGCCCTGGCGCTCCGCGCCCTGCTCTACCGCCAGCTCGACGGCACCCTGGTGCACCTGGCCGAAGTCGAGGCCCAGGCCGGCGCGGCGCACACCAGCTCGGAGTTCACCTTTCATGAGGGGGTGCTACTCACCGCCACCCCGGGCCCCAGCGCGGAGCTGACCCGCTACGCCCAGCTCTGGACCAGCGATGGCGCGCCCCTTCTGCGGAGCCGCAACCTCCCCGCCGACCTCTTCCTCCCCGCCGGCGCGGTCGCCGCCGCCCGGGATGGCCAGGTGGTCTGGGACACCCATCGCTGGCAGGGACAGCGCCTTCGCTGCGTGGTGTACCCGCTGCAGCTGGTCGGCGCCGCGCACGGCATGCACCTGCTGCAGGTGGCGGCGCCGCTCGCGCCGCTGGAGCGCACCCTGCGGGACTTCATCCTGCTGGGGCTGGCGCTCACGCTCGTGGCCGGAGGGGCGGCGTTCGGGGTCGGGTGGCGCATCGCCGTCGCGGCCCTCCTCCCCACCACGGAGATCACCGCCCAGGCGGAAGCGATCCGGGAGGGCACTCCCGCCCCCAGCATCACCGCCCACGCCGACATGGACGAGTTTGCCCGGCTGGTCCAGGTGCTCAACGCCATGCTCGGCCGGCTGAACCAGGCCTCCGTCATCCAGCGGCGCTTCACCGCCGACGCCAGTCACGAGTTGCGGGGGCCGCTGACGGCGCTCCGCGGCGAACTCGACCTGGCCCTCAAGCGGGACCGGACCCCGGAGGAATATCGCGTCACCCTCGCGCGCTGCCGGGAGGAGGTCATCCGCCTCACCCGGGTGGCAACCGACCTCCTCACCCTGGCGCGGAGCGAGGCGGGTC
>JAEUJI010000179.1 GCA_016794805.1 Gemmatimonadota bacterium | reverse complement strand
GCCTCGCGATTCTCCGGAAAGGCGCGGGTGGAGAACGAGGCCCACTCGTGGTAGTAGATCTCCGGCGTGGAGACGATGATCACGATCCGGCCCTCCGGGCGGAGGCTGCCGCGGAGCGCCTGCAACAGGGCCACCTTGGTGGCCGCGGTGGGGATGTTGTCGAAGGTGAAGGCGGCCAGCACCAGGGCATAGGCCTCGGGCGGGAGTTCGGGAGGGTGGTCACCGGGGACCAGCTGGTAGCTTCCCTCGGGGTCGCGGAGCCGGGCCTGACCGAGCATGGCCTCCGAGATATCGATGCCGTCCGCCTGAAACCCGAGGTCCTTGAGGTACCGGGTCGAGCGCCCGGCTCCGCAGCCGAAATCCAGGGCCGGGCTGCCGGGGGGACAGCGGCGGAGCAGGCCGGGGAGATCGCGGAACGCCAGGTAGTACGTCCCCGGATACTCCAGCGCGGCGTAGGCCTGGGCCCGGGCGGGGTCCGCGTAGACGTTGGTGAAGTCCGAGTCCATGCGTGGGTCAGGCCGTGGCGCCGCGAGACGCAAGCGCCTTCCAGACTTCGGTCGTGAGCGGCAAACGCAGCAGGAAGAGGAGCAGATTCGGCGCCGCCAGCAACACGATGCCGAGCACGACCAGGTAGATGCCGAAGATGTTGATGGAGCGAGCCGCTGGACTCATCGGGTCCCCTGACGCCTGAACCAACGCCGCCGGAAGCACGGCCGCGCCCCCCTGCGGGGCGCGGCGCGTTCCGGGAAACCTACGGGGCGATGGCCAGCCGTGCCAGCCTCGTTGGTCTACTGCATCTGCACCGCGAAGTTGATGGTCCCGGTGTAGTTGACCAGCGTGACCTTGATCCGCCAGGGCCCCCCCACCCCCGCTGCGGGCGTGATATCGCCGGAGGCGGGCACGGTCCCGTTGTAGATCACGGTGCCCGCGGCGTCCTTGATCACGAGGGTGATGGTGCCGCTCGTGGTCGCGGTGGCGGGATGGATGACGACGCTGCCGGAACTCGCGTTCCAGGTGTAGGCGACGACGTCGTCGACATCCTGCAGGTCGGTGGCCTGAAAGCTGAACGCCACATTCGGGGTGTTGACCACCTGCGGCTCATACGCCGGGGCGAGCGCGTTGTCGCCGCCGCACGCCGCCGTCGAGAGCGCGAAGGCGATCAGGGCGGCGGCCGGTCGAAAGGGAGTACGCATGGCACTATCCTCCGTCAGAGAGTCGGGATCCGCCGATTGCTTCCCAGGTTCGCTGGCGGGTGCCAATCTCAAAGGCAAGCGGCGGGCCGATCGGCCGGTGGGGGGGCGGCTATGGAAGGCGTTGTGCATCTGGGAGTTACGCCCACTGTGACCGCTGACCGAGGCGGGCCAAGGCGTTGCAGTGGATCGTCGCGTTACAGGGTCCCACCGGGGGAGTGATTCTTCCAGCTCAAGGCGGCCTCGGTCCTATCGCTTCTTCCCGCCGACACCGGGCACGGCCGTGACCTGCTTCATCCATGCCGCCACCTGGCGTTCGTCGAGGTCTCTCGCTGACCTGAGTTCCACGCCGCGCGTGGACTTGCCCATCGCCACCGGAGTCACCGGCGGCACCGGCGTGAGCGTCACGCCGTTGATGAACATCAGCTTGACGTGATCCGCGAATCCTCCGCAGCAGAAGCACCAGCCATCGCCGACGCCATAGTACGACATCCCCCACTTGACGGAGCGTTGGAGGCGGGGCAGCGTCTTCGCCGCCAGGGCATCGACGCGTTCGGCGATGCCGCGCTGCGGCTGCGGCAGGCTCGCGATGTAGGCGAAGACCGGCGTGTCACCGGCCGCCGCCTTCGCGGCGCTTGCCTTTCCGGTAATCATGGAGGCGGGCAGCGGCGTGGCTGCATTGCCCCGTGCCGGGGTGTGCCTCGCCGGCTTCCGGACGGTGGGCTTGGAAGTCTTGCCGCGCTTTCTGGCGGTCATACCGGCCTCCGGTCGCAAAGATCTGTGTGGGCCTAACCCTCGGGTTCCGTGGCGGGCCGCG
>JAEUJI010000157.1 GCA_016794805.1 Gemmatimonadota bacterium | reverse complement strand
TTCCCCCGCGAGTCGTGCCAGCCGGCCCCGGATCTCGCGGACGGTGGGCTGGAGCACCGGGTCCGCGTCCTTCCAGAGATCGAGCAACCGGGTGTAGTGCTCGATGGCCCGGGTCTTGTCGCCCCGCTCCTCGTACAGCTCCCCCAGCCGCTTGAGGCTGGGCGCGAGGCCCCAGGGGTCGGCGAGCGACTTCCAGGTGGTGCCGGTGGCCGCGGCGCGCTGGTAGGCGGCCAGCGCCGAGTCCGGCTGGCCGGCGCGCTCGAACGCCACGCCCTCCTCCCACGCACCGCAGTCGGGGCAATCCCCGGAGAAACGGCCGCGCACGAACGCCGCCGCCGCATCCGCGGCGCGGCCCTCCGCCAGTGCGACCCACCCGCGGGCCCGGTGCCACTGCCACTGGCCGCGGCGGATTCCCTCGGGAACCTGCGATTCGAATGCCTTGAGTGTTTCCCGGGCCCGGGCCCCCTGACCGGCAAGGGCGTAGGTCGTGGCGAGCTCCGCCGATGGGCGGTCGTAGGCCGGGATGGACTCGAGCGGGAACTGTTGCAGCGCTCCATCGAGCACCCGGAGCGCGCCGGTGGTATCTCCCCGCAGCAGCAGGTACTGCTGGGCCAGCGCCGCCGTGGTGGCCAGCGCGGTGCCCGGGAGCCCACGAGCGGCAGACGTGCTCGCTGCCATCCGAAACTCCCGCTCCGCCTCCACCAGCTTGCCGCGGGTCTGATGGTTCCCTGCGAGGCCGGCGTGCACCAGCTCCTGGTAGCTGGGATCACGGGTCTTGAGCCCCAGATCGAGCCAGGCTCTCGCGGCCGCGTCATGCTCCTGGCTGGCCTCGAGTACGAAGCTGCGTGCCCAGAGGTACATCGCGGCATCCGGCGCGGACTCGAGCAACCCATCAATGGTCTGCCGGGCCCGGTCCAGGTGGCCCTGGCCCACCTGCGCGGCCACCAGCTGGAGGGCGGCGTTGTTCACGTAGTCCCGGGACTGCGCCAGCGGGGCGACCAGGCTCTCCGCCTCGGCCGGGCGGCCCTGGGTCAGCAGGGCCAGGGAGAGGTTATTGAGCGCGACGTTGTCATCCGAACGGATGGCAAGCACCCGCCGATACGCCGCCTCCACCCGCGCCGGGTCGATGTCCACGTTGGTGTGGTAGTAGGCGATGGCGTACTGCCGCTCGATCTCCGGCAGGCGGTCGCGGTGCTGGTAGGCCCGGGTGGTGGCGTACACCTGCCGGTCGATGCTCGCCCGGGAGTTGCCGAGCGCCACCGCCAGCTTGCGCCAGGCCATGGCAAAGCCGCTATCGAGGGCGATCGCCTGCTCCAGCAGCGGAATGGCCCGGGGCGCCTCGCCGCGGTCATTCAACTGCGAGCCTTCGCTGTAGAGCCGGAGCGCCTCGAGGGAACTCGTGGTGACCTGCTCCAGCGCCTCGCCGCTCCGGATGGTCTTGAGCGACTCGCCGATCCGCTCCCGCACCCGGCCCGACAGCCGGTCGAGCGCGGCGACGATGCCGGCGTCGTCGTCCGCGGTCTCCCGCAGCGCCACCAGCTCGGCGCCATCCGCCGCCGCCAGGATCCGGGCCGAGAGGACGTAGCCCTTCCCGACGGAGCTGACCTCGCCGACCACGACCGCCTTCGCCCCCTCGCGGGCGGCGATCTCCCGGGCCAGTTCCGGGGTGATCGGCGCGTCGGCGTCGCGCTGCATCCGGGCCAGCGCCTCCCCCACTTCGGCCCGGCTCACGAGCCGTACCACCGGCGACTGGCCGAGGTCGATCCGGAACGCCTCCGTGATGGAGCTGCCGAGGGTGGGGTCGGTGGTGCGGTTGTCGAAGTCGGCGACCAGCAGCCGGTCCTTCTCGCTCAGGCTGCCGGAGGCCATAAGCGTGCCCACCGGCCCGATGCCGAGCAACCGCATGGCGGTGTATCCCAGGGCGAGCACGCCAAGGGTGGCGAAGGCCAGCACCCCGCCGCGGATGGCCCGCGGCCAGGTGAACCAGTGATGGACGCTGCCCTCGGGCGTGGTGACCACCCGGCCGCTCGCGCGGGCCTGCGCCCGGCGGCGCTCGAAGTGCCCGGTCAGCAGGATGATCGGCAGCCCCGCGAGCATGAGGGCGATGGCGCCGTAGAACACCCAGTCGGGGAGGCCCAGCGCCCGCACCAGCAGGAAGGCCACGCCGATGACCAGCAGGGAG
>JAEUJI010000150.1 GCA_016794805.1 Gemmatimonadota bacterium | reverse complement strand
GGCGGCGCAATGACGCTCGTCGTCGCGCCCTTCGCCGGCGCCGCCGCGGAATGGGACCAGTTCATTGCCGGGCAGGTGGGGTGGACCCACTTCCACCGGTACGGCTGGCGGGAGATCTACGAGTCGGTCTTCCAGCACGAGTGCCTCTACCTCGCGGCGCGTGAAGCCGACGGGAGCCTGGCGGGGATCCTGCCGCTGGTCCGGGTGCGCAGCCTGGTCTTCGGGCACTACCTCGTGTCGCTGCCGTTCGTGAACTACGGGGGCCCGCTCGGGAGCGACGCCGCCATCGTCGCCCTCACCGAGTGGGCCGCCGCGCGGGCGCGCGAGGACGGCGTCAAGCTGCTCGAGCTCCGGAGCCGGCGGGCGCTGCCGGTTGCGCTCCCGGTCTCGCACCGGAAGATCACCGTGGTGCTCGACCTCCCTGCCGAGCCGGAGCGGCTGCTCAAGAGCTTCGAGGCCAAGGTCCGGAGCCAGGTGCGCCGGCCCGGCAAGGAAGGGATCACCGTCCGGTTCGGGCCGGACCAGGTGGGCCCGTTCTTCCAGGTCTTTGCCCGGCACATGCGGGACCTCGGCACCCCCACCCAGCCGCGGGAGCTGTTTGACCGGATCGTGGCGGTGTTCCCCGACACCTGGGTGGGCTGCGCCTGGCTGGGGGACCAGCCGCTCGCGGGCGGCATGGGATTCCGGTGGGGGCGGGAGTTCGAGATGACCTGGGCCAGCTCGCTCTACGCCTACAACCGGTTCTCGCCGAACATGGGGCTCTACTGGGCCTTCATGGAGCGGGCCTGCCGGGAGGGGGTGACGCTCTTCAACTTCGGCCGCTGCTCTCCCGGGGCCGGGACCCACCGGTTCAAGAGCCAGTGGGGGAGCCGCGACGAGCAGCTCTGGTGGTACCAGCAGGCGCGGGATGGCGGCGAGGCGGCGACGCCCTCGCCCGATTCCGGGGCGTTTGCCTGGGGACCGCGGGTGTGGCGCAAGCTGCCGCTGGGGCTGGCCACGGCGATCGGGCCGCGGGTGGTGCGCGGGATTCCGTGATGTTCCGCCGGGTGCCGCCGGTGCATTCACCGCTCTCCCTGGCCGCGCTCTCCCGGGGCCTGACCGCCGCGCTCTCGGAGCGCGCCTGGCGGGCGGCGCGGGCGGAGATTGACCAGTGGGTCAGGGAGACCTTCGAGCCGCGAGCGTGGGCCTGGACCGACAGCGGGACCACCGCGCTGACGCTGGCGCTCCGGCTCGCGGCGGCCGAGCGGGGGTCCCGCCGCATCGCGCTCCCGGCCTACGGCTGCTACGACCTGGCCACCGCCTGCGATGGCGCCGAGGTCGAGGTGCTCCTGTACGATATCGACCCGGAGACCCTGGGCCCGGACTGGAGTTCGCTGGAGTGGGCGCTGGGGGAGGGGGCGGTCTCGGTTGTGCTGGTCCACCAGTACGGAATTCCTGTGGATCTGGATCGGGCGCGCGATCTGGCCACGGCTCACGGCGCGACGGTGATCGAGGACGCGGCACAGGGCATCGGTGGGGAGTACAATCGGAAGCCCCTTGGCAGGCACGGCGACTTGTCGATCCTCAGTTTTGGGCGCGGCAAGGGCTTCAGTGCTGGCGGGGGGGGGCTGCTGCTTGCCCACTCTGCGCGATTCATCGATGCTGCCAGCGAACTGGCCCTCCCGAGCGCCCGGGGATTCGCGGCATGGGCCAAGTGCCTTGTTCAGGCCGCTTTCTCGGCACCAGGCAGGTTCTGGATCCCTGCGGCGCTGCCGGGCCTGGGCTTGGGGGAGACGGTCTACCATCCGCCCCATCGCCCGGGAGGTTTGAGCCGGAGCGGTGCGGGTTTGCTTGCCGCGGGCTGTACAGAACAGGACCACGCTGTGGGGGCACGTCGCGAAGTCGCGGCGGCATGGGCAGATCTACTCCCCCCTGGCTGGCGTATCGATCCAGAGGGTCCCGCCGCCATCCCCGGGTATCTGCGGTTCCCGATCCTCCTCCCCAGCGAGGAGCTCGCCGCGTCCCTGAGAGCGTCCGGCGCCGCGTTTGGGGTTGGCCCGAGCTACCCGTCGAGCCTTGCAGACCTTTCAGGGTTCGAGGGTCGGGTCCTGAAAGCGGGTGGGTGGAAGGCAGACGGGGCTCGCACCCTGGCGAAGCGCCTCCTGACTCTGCCATCACATGTCTATGTAGATCAACGAGTTATGGAGTCTATCGCTGGGGTTATTCGCCGCCTACCGGCATCCCGATCCTAGGGGTAGAATAGACTAAGTGGGTGGGGCCTCGCGGGCCCACCGTACATCGTTCCAAGGGGTGTACCATGGCAGGTCCAGGACATCTTGCTGCAGCCACTGCTCGAACGGCACTGGTGGCGATGGCCTTTCTCCTCGGTTGTACGGCCACCGAGAAGATCGGCACCCTTCCCCCGGGTGGCCCCATCCCTCAGCTCGGGCTTTCGCCCGTCACGGTGAACTTCGTCTTCTCCATCGGGGGGGCGGCCCCGCCGTCCCAGGTTGTCAGCCTGTCTGCCAGTCCCGGCCAGATTGATGGCCTCAATATTGGAACGATCCTGTACACTCCGATTTCCTCGGGATGGCTAGCGGCGGATTTTGGCACCGGGGGCCCCAACACGCCT
>JAEUJI010000138.1 GCA_016794805.1 Gemmatimonadota bacterium | reverse complement strand
ATCCCAACGAATGGGAGTTCTTCGCGCGGGTGCAGCCGCTCACCCAGGCCGCCGGGTTCCCGCTGGATGTGGGCGCGCAGGTCGGGTGGAACCTCGCCGCCGAGGGGCTGGACGGAGAGGTGTCACTGGCGCGGCGGGTGGGGCCGCTCCGGCTGCTGGCGGTGGGGCGGGGGCTGTCGGATCCCTACACCGACGGCGGCGATGCCCAGTTCGCGGTCGGTGGCGGCGCCACGATCCGGCTGAGCCGCAACCTGGCGGTCCATGGCGACCTCGCCACGCTCACCGAGCGGAGCCGCGCCCGGGGGGAGAAGGCGGCCTGGAGCGCCGGATTCGCCGTGGCGATCCCCGGGACACCGCATACGCTCTCGCTGCATGCCACCAACACCAACACCGGCACGCTGCAGGGCGCCAGCCGTGGCGCCTCGCAGGTGCGCTACGGCTTCGAGTTCACCATCCCGATCACGCTGGCCCGCTACTTCGGCCGGAAGGCGCCGGCCGCCACGGCCCCGGCCACACCCGGGGCGGCGGCGCCTGGGCTGGTGCCGGCGGGGCCGGTCACCGGGATCCTGACGAAGAGCACGATGGTCGGGCTGCAGTACGCCCAGCCGGTGCTGGAGATCGCGGTCGGGACCACCATCGAATGGAAGAACGAGGATCCGGTGGCCCACACGGTCACCGCCGACGACAATGGCTTCGACTCGGGGCTGATCGAAAGCGGGCAGGTCTGGCGCTACACCTTTACCCGGCCGGGCACCTACGCCTATCACTGCACCCCGCACCCCTTCATGAAGGGCACGGTGGTGGTGAAATGAGGAGACCCGCGATGTGGGGCAGACTGATCGGCGGCGTGATGGCGCTGGGCGTGGTGTCGCTCACCCTGGCCTGCTTCAGTGAGCGCAGCGCCACCGGGCCCGCCGCCGGCTCGTGCGATACCAGCCTCGACCCGGGGCAGTTCGGCTCGGTGATCATCGCGATCCAGGGCTTCGCGTTCGTGCCGACGCCGGTGCACGTGCCGGTCGGGGGGAAGGTCTCCTGGGTCAACTGCGAGCCGGATGGGACCCCGGCCCATACCACCACCGCCGACGGCGGCCTCTGGGGTTCAACGCCCCTCGAGCCCGGGGCGAGCTTCACCGTCACCTTCGCCTCGGCCGGCACGTTTTCCTACCACTGCGAGCCGCACCCGTCGATGACGGCGCAGGTCATCGTGGATCCGTAGCCCGGGCAGGGGGCCTTACCCCTCCCACCCGGTGTCCTTCTTGAACTGCTCCAGCCGCCGCCGGTCCCGCTTGGTGGGCCGCTCGTTGGTCTCGGGGACGAAGAGCACGTGCGCCGCCTTCAGCTGAAACGCGACCCGCTCCCGTCCCGCCACGCTCTCCGCGGTCTCCTCGTACAACAGCGCCGCGGCCGCGGCCGGCCCGCGCCGCTCCGCGACCGCGCGCACCAGTACCCGGTGCTCGTAGGGGGGCAGGCGGATGTCCACCCGGTCGCCGGGCTGGACCAGCTTGGCCCGTTTCACCCGCTCCCCGTTCACGTTCACCTTCCCGCCCTCGATGGCCTCCACCGCGAGCGCGCGGGTCTTGAAGAAGCGCGCCGCCCAGAGCCACTTGTCGAGCCGCACTTTGCCGTCGGTCATGGCGTGGGCTCCGTGTCGGCGGGGGGACGGAACAGGAGGTCAAAGGCCAGGAAGACGGTCTTGCTGAAGGGGTAGCAGAGGAACGGCATCGCGATCATCAGCGCGCCGCCGCCCCAGGTGAGCAGTTCCCAGGGCGGCTCAGGCCAGGTGTGCCAGAGGATCGTCAGGAAGAGCGCGCCCCAGATCAGCTCGGCCGCGATGATGTTGAACATGTAGGCCCCGACTACGTACCCCTCCTCGCCCCGCCCGGTGCGGAGCCCGCACCGGGGACAGCGATCCACCATCCGCAGCCACGAGTGAAACAGCGGCCCGCCGCCGCAGCTGGGGCAGCGGAGGCGGAGGGCCCGCGCCAGGGAAACGAGGCGGCGCATCTAGTAGCGCCGGTCCCGCGCGGGATACCCGAGGGCCTGGTTGAGCCAGCGCACCAGGGGGGTGAGGGCGGCGAAGTCGCGCGCCAGCAGGGGGGCGAGCCGCGGGGAGAGCGCCTGGGCCTCGGTGAGCTGCCGCCCGACGGTGAATGACTGGTATCGCATCCACCGCGCCGCCGGATGTCCGGCGGCGACGCCGCGCGGCAGCCGGGTGAGCATCGTCTCTTCGTCCAGCGCGCCAAAGCGCCGGCGGAACCCGGGGGCCAGCACCACCCGCTCGAAGCCGCGCTGGTCTTCGGTCAGGCGCTCGCGGATCCGGGCCAGCGCCGGGCGCGGCGGCATCCAGATCCCACCGCCGAGGAAGCACTCGCCCGGCGCGAGCTGGAAGTAGAAGCCGGCGCCGCCGCCACTTGCCTCGCTCCCGACGCCCTTGCCGGCGTCCGCGTGGAAGAACCAGACGGCGGCGTTGGTCTTGTAGGGCGACTTGTCCTTCGAGAACCGCACGTCCCGGTGAATGCGGAACATGGAGCGCCGCGGGTCGCCAATGATCTCCGGCGCCACCGATGCGAGCGCCACGTCCACCTCCTCGACCAGGGCCCGCATCGGCTCCCGCAGTTCCCGCTCGTACACCGCGCGGTTGGCCTCGAACCAGGGGCGGGTGTTGTGCCGCTTGAGCTGGCGCAGGAAGCCGAGGGCGCGGGGACGGAAGCCGGCGAAGCGGGCCCCGCCGGCGGCGCGGGAAACAGACGAGCGAGCCATGATGAATTTCTCCTTCTCCGCCCGGGTGAGCTGCTTGAGGGCCCATTCGCGGCGGAGCGCCGCCGGCCGGTCGGGGGCGGCCTCCTGGTACACCAGCGTGACCGGGCGCCGGCCCCGGGTGTAGGCGGCGCCCCGCCCCGCGTTGTGCTCCCGGACCCGGCGCCCCGGATCGGTGGCGATCCCGGTGTAGAGCGACCCGTCGGCGCACCGCAGCAGGTAGACGGTCCAGCGCATGCGGCAAGGTAGCAGGGGCTCGCTCCCCGTTGCTACCTTACACCTCGACACCCATGACGCTCCCCACGCCAGTTCCCGCCGAACGCGCCCTCCCCGACCCGCGCACCCTGTTCTGGTGGGTTCTCGGCGGGCGGCTGCTCGCCGCGGCGGTGCTGCTGCTCCTCGCCCTCGGCGCCTGGGCCGGGACACCCGGCATCCGCTGGATGGCGGGGGGGAGCGCCGCCTACGCGGTCCTGCTCACCCTGTTCGCCTCCTGGTTCCTGCGCCCGGGCGTGCGCCCCGGGGACCTGTTCCACGCCCTGCAGGCCTCGGCGGACATCGTGCTGGTCACGGTGCTGGTCTATGGCGCCGGCCCGAGCAGCGGGGTGCCGTCACTCTACATCCTCGTGATCTCGGTGTACGCGCTGCTGATGTCCTTCGGCGGCGGGTTCGCGGTGGCACTCGCCATCGTCGCGGCCTACTTCGCCGCCAGCATGCTGCCGGAGCCCACGCGCCCGGGGCTCGCCTTCTGGGCCCAGATCGGCGTCTTCCTGACGGCGTACGTCCTGGTCGGCGCGCTGGCCGCGCGGCTCCGCGCCGCCGGGCTGGAGCGGGAATCGCTCGCCAGCGAACTCCGCCGGGTACGGCTCGAGGCCGATGACATCCTGCGCAATATCCGCTCGGGGGTCATGACCGTGGACGACGCCGGCCGGCTCGCGTTCATCAATCCGATGGCGGAGCGGCTGCTGCAGATCGACGGCGAAGGCGTCGTCGGCCTGCCGGTCCTGGACAAGCTCAAGCTGCGCTCCCCGGAGCTGTGGGCAGCCATCGTGGCCGCCATCCGGCATGGCCGCAAGGTGAGCCGCGGCGAGGGCACGGTGCTGCACGAGGATGGGCGGATCTTCCCGATCGGCCTCTCCACCACCACCTTCGAGCGCGATTCCGACGGACGGCCCTCCGTCACGGCCATCTTCACCGACATTTCGGACCTGAAGAAGCTCAACGAGCTCAACGTCCGCGCCGAACGGCTGGAGGCGGTGGCCGCGCTCTCGGCCTCGCTGGCCCACGAGATCCGGAACCCGCTCGCCTCGATCCGCTCCAGCGTGGAGCAGCTGGCCCGCTCGGCCCACGGCGATGAGGACGACCGCTACCTCGCCTCGCTGATCGTGCGCGAGAGCGACCGGCTGTCGCGGCTGCTGTCGGAGTTCCTCGACTTCGCCCGGGTCCGGGCCACCGAATTCGTCCCGGTGGACCTGCAGGCGGTGGTGACCGCCGCCGCCCGCCTGGTGCGGGAGCATCCGGACTGCCGTCCCGACATCGAGATCCGGGTGACGGGCAGCCGCATCGTGCTGGACGGCGACGAGGACCTGCTGCACCGGGTGGTGGCCAACCTGCTGCTCAACGCCGTGCAGGCGGCGCGCGGCCCCACCCTGGTCAGCGTGACCACCCGGCCCGCCCGCCCCGCGGACCTGCCCATCGGCTCCGTCATTGAGCAGCCGGTCTGCCTCGAGGTGAAGGACACCGGTCCCGGGATCCCCGAGGAACTGCGGGACCGGCTGTTCGACCCCTTCGTCACCGGCCGGGTCGGCGGGACCGGCCTGGGCCTCGCCATCGTGCAGCGCGCGGTGGAGGCCCACCGGGGGCTGGTGCTGGTGGACACCGCCCCGGGCAGCGGTACTACCTTTACGATCTTCTTTCCCGCCCGACGCATTACGGAGGACGCCGCATGAGTCAGAAGCCCTCGGTGCTGGTCATCGACGACGAGTCCGGCATCCTGGACACGCTGCGGATCCTGCTCAAGAAGGAGGGGTTCGAGGTCACCACCGCGCAGGGCGGAAAGGCCGGCCTCGAGGCCATCAAGAACGGCACCCCCGACCTCGTGCTCACCGACGTGCGGATGCCCCAGGTCACCGGGCTCGATATCCTGGCCGCCGCGCGGGAGCAGGACCCGATGACCCCGGTCATCCTCATGACCGCGCAGGCTTCGCTCCAGACCGCCATCGCCGCGGTCAACGCGGGCGCCTACTACTACATCCAGAAGCCCTTCGCCAACGACGAACTGGTCGCCATCCTGCGGCGGGCCTGCGAGTTCCGCGCGGTGAAGGTGGAGAACAAGCACCTCAAGCAGGAGATCAAGCGGCGCGACAAGGCGGGCGTGGCCCGGCCCATCGGCAAGTCGCGCCGCTTCATGGACGTGCTCAAGCTGTCGGAGCAGGTGGCGCCCACCGACTCCACGGTCCTGATCCAGGGGGAGAGCGGGACCGGCAAGGAAGTGATCGCGAAGTACATCCACAACAATTCCAATCGCGCCGAAGGGCCGTTCCTTTCCATCAATTGCGGCGCCCTGCCGGAGAACCTGCTCGAGAGCGAGCTCTTCGGACACGTGAAGGGCTCCTTCACCGGCGCGGTGCGCGACAAGCAGGGCCTGTTCGCGGCGGCCCGCGGCGGCAGCTTCTTCCTCGACGAAGTGGGCGAGATGCCCCCGGCGCTGCAGGTGAAGCTGCTGCGGGTGCTGCAGGAGCGGGAAGCGATCCCGGTCGGCGCCACCGAGGCCATCCCGGTGGACGTGCGGATCATCGCCGCCACCAACCGGGACCTCGAGGAGGAGGCCCGCCGCGGCCGCTTCCGCTCCGACCTGTTCTACCGGCTCAATGTCATCACCATCCACCTCCCGCCGCTGCGCGACCGGCGGGAGGACATCCTGCTCCTGATCGAGTCGTTCCTCCAGCGGCTCTCCAGCGACAACCAGGCGCCGCCGAAGGCGCTCGCGGCGGAGGCGCTGGATGCGGTCATGGTCTACGACTGGCCCGGCAACGTCCGGGAGCTGGAGAACGCGCTGGAGCACGCCTGGGTGCTCACCCGCGGCGAGACCATCGATCCCGCCACCCTGCCCGAGCGGATCACCCGCCGCAAGAAGGAGCCGCTGGTTTCCGAACGCTCCTACGCCAATCCGACCCTCGAGGTGATCGAACGGGCGTACATCATGTACGTGCTCACGGCCGAGGGGGGGAACAAGACCCGCGCCGCCGAGGTGCTGGGCATCGATCCCTCCACGCTGTACCGGAAGCTCTCCCGCTACGAGGGCCAGGGCGCGGCACCGGAAGAGTGACTCACGCCCCTCGCCCGCGGATCTTTCCGCCGCCGGAGTTCCCCGAAGGTTGACCGGGGCCGGATTCCGACTTGCAAAAAGCGCCGGATTCGCCGTGGGGGCCGCCTCCGCCGCAATCGCTAACCGGTTGTTGCGGGCCGACTTCGCGTAAACCGGCCTGCGTGGTACGCTCGTTGCCTTTCCACCGGGCAGTTACAACACGCGCCCGGAAGCGCGCCCAGCGGTCCACTTTCTCTGTCCAGGAGGCGTTATGAACAAGAAGGGCTTTACTCTTATCGAGCTGCTGATCGTGGTGGTGATCATCGGCATTCTCGCCGCCATCGCGATCCCGAAGTTCGCCAACACGAAGCAGAAGGCGATCGTCGCCTCCATGAAGTCGGACCTGCGGAACCTGGTGACGGCGCAGGAAGCGTTCTTCTCGGATAACAACGACTACGCCGGCAGCACCACCGCCGCG
>JAEUJI010000129.1 GCA_016794805.1 Gemmatimonadota bacterium | reverse complement strand
CTCCCCGCGAGTTCCGTCCGGCCCGATCCGGCGCGCCTTCACGCGGTTGTTCTCCAGCCACCCGACCACCGCGCCCTCACCGGCCAGCGCCACCGTGACCTGCCCCACCGCCTTGCCGTCGTCAATCCGGATCGGCGCGCCGAAGTGGTCACCCGCGTCCGCGGAGAACGCGGCGTACACCGCCGGCTTGCCGCCCACACCGGTCATCCACGCCACGACCACCCGCTCACCCCGCGCGGCGACGGCCGGGCCGTTGTTGGGGCAGCCATTGAACACCCAGCCATCGGCGTGGACCAGGCGCGGTTCGGTCCACCGGCCCCCCTCGAACCGGGTGATCGCGATGTCCCGCACCACCTCCTGCTCGTACTGGATCCCCGCCCGCTCCACGTCCGGCGGCAGCGCGCGATCGCGATAGACGACGACGGGGCCACGCGCGGTCACCGCCGCCGCGGTGGGGCAGCACTCGCAGGTCACGCTGTCGATCACCTGCTCCCCGTGGGGGCGCCCCTCAGCGCCGATCAACGCCCCCTGGAGCGCCATCGGCCCGCGCCAGCTTCCTTCCGCCTGGAACTGCCGCCGCGCATCGAGCCAGGCCATGCCGACGCCGCTCTCCGTCGGCCAGGTGGAGACGAAGCCATGCTCGCCGAGCGTGGGGAGCGGGTAGGGGCGCTCGGGGGCGGACCAGCTGGATCCCCCGTCGGTCGAGACCGCGAGTCGCACGTCGGTCTCGAAGTCCATCGGGCTCCAGTCGGCCATCTCCTGCCAGTGCGCCAGCAACGCGCCGCCGGGCAGGAAGGCCACGCCGGGGAGATCGGTGGGGTGAGTGGCGAGCGTCGCGCCGGAGACGACGGTGCGGGGCTCGCCCCAGTCCGCGGAATCCCGCGCGGCCATCCGGAGGGTGTAGCCACCGCCGGCGCGCGGCTCGAGCCAGCTCACCGCCAGCCGGCCGTCGCCGCCAACGGCAAGGTTGAGGGCCAGCGGGGCCGTCGCCGCCGGGGCATCAACTGGCGTGACCAGCAGGTCCTGCCCGTCGGCACAGCCGGACAGCGCGAACGCGGCGGCGGCCGGGAGGAGCGGGAGACACGAGAAGCGCATGATGGTCGCCATTCAGAAGTCTGGGCGGTCGGCGGGAGGAAATCCCCGCCCCTAGATGCGCTGCCCGGGGGAGATGGGCAACCCCCCCGGGGGAAACACGCGGGCCCCCTCAGGGTATTAAACTTCCGGCCCGTTTCCCGTCTGCTCCGGAGGCTGTTCCAATGCGGTACCCGACCCTCGTCCTCGGCGCTTGCGCCGCGCTCGCGATCGCCCTCCCCGCCGCGGTGGTCCACACCAAGCTGGTGAAGGCGGAACCCGGCATCGACGCCACCGTCACCGAGGCGCCGAAGCAGGTCCGGCTCTGGTGGAGCGACCGGACCGAGGCCGCGCTCACCGGCGCCACGCTGCTCAAGGAGGATCGCTCGCCGGTCGGCGTCATCAAGATGGCCGAGACCGACGACAGCCTCTCCACCGCGGGCGCCATCCCGGTGGCGCTCGCCCCCGGCAAGTACATCGTGATGTGGAAGACGGGGAGCCGCGACGGCCACGTGGTCCGCGGCAGCTACAGCTTCACCTACACCCCCGCCGCCAAGCCCTGACCATGGCGGGGAAGGTGGCGCGCGGACTCCTCCTGGGCGCCGGCCTCCTGGCCGGCGCCCTGCCGCTTTGCGGCCAGGACAGCGTCGTGGTGGACAGCGCCGTCGCCGTTCCCATGCGGGATGGCGTGGTGCTGATGGCGGATGTCTGGCGGCCGGCCGGCGAGGGTACCCGGCACCCGGTGCTGGTGTACCGCACGCCCTACGGCCGCGCCGACGCCGCCGATGATTCCGGCGTCGCCCGGGAGGCGGTGCGCCGGGGCTACGCCGTGGTGCTGCAGGACGTGCGCGGCCGGCATGGCTCGGGCGGGAGCTTCGAGCCCTATCGTCACGAGGGGCTCGACGGCTACGACACCATCGAGTGGGCGGCGCGCCAGCCCTGGTCGAATGGCGCGGTCGGCACCTTCGGGCTCTCGTATCCGGGCGCGGTGCAATGGCTGGCCGCCGTGGAGCGGCCCCCGGCGCTCAAGGCGATGGTCCCCGCCATGACCTACGCCACGCCGGAGACCTTCTGGTACTCCGGCGGCGTGTGGGATGGCTCCTGGCTCGACTGGACCTGGTTCAACATCGCCCCCGACCTGCGCCGCCGGCTGGGCCGCGCCGGACCGCGCACCGGCGCGGAAGCCGCCGCCGCGTGGGAGCGGGAGGGCCCGCGCGCCCGGCGGCACCGTCCGCTCCAGACCCTCCCCGATTTCCAGGGCATCGCTCCCTGGTACTACGAATGGATGCGGCATCCGCCCCGCGATCCCTGGTGGAGCTGGGCCGCGCTCGACGGGCGCTACAGCCAGGTCGGCGCCGCGGTGCTCAATCTCTCCGGCTGGTTCGATGAGCCCTATGGGCCCGTCGGCGCCGTGACCAACTACAACGGGCTCCTCCGCGCCCGCCGCCCCGCCGATCCGCGCAGCCGGCTCATCCTTGGCCCCTGGACCCACGGCGTCGGCGCGGTGCAGCGGGACCGGGCCGGCGACCGGGAGTTCGGCCCCGGCGCCGGCATCGCCTACGCCGAGGTGGTGCTGGGCTGGATGGATCGGTACGTGAAGGGAGATCCGATCGGCGCGGACACCACGCCGGCCGTCCAGGTCTACGTGATGGGAGAGAACCGCTGGCGGAGCGCCGCCTCGTGGCCCCTTCCCGGCACCCGCCAGGACACGCTCTACCTGCAGCCGCCGGGGCGGCCCGGGGAACGGGGCGGGCTGGATCGGCGCCGCCCGTCGGCTCCACGCGCCGAGAGCGTCATCCTCTCCGACCCCGCCAGCCCGCTCACCGATCCCTTCGAGGGCCGGGCCGGGGCCCACGACTACCGCGCCCTCGCGGGCCGCGCGGAGGTGGCCATCTTCGAGACCGCGCCGTTCGCGGCGGACCTCGACGTGATCGGCAACCTCGTCGGGGAGATCACCGTGGCCGCCTCGGTCCCCGACTACGATCTCTGGCTCCAGCTCCACGACGTGGCGCCGGACGGCACCGCCTGGAACCTCTCCGCCCCCGGCACCGGGCTGCTCCGCGCCAGCTACCGGCAGGGCGGGCCGGAGCGCCTGCCGGTGCGGGAGGGGGACTTGGTGACCCTGCGGCTGGACCAGCTGCTCACCGCCAACCGGTTTCTCCGCGGCCATCGGCTGCGGCTGGTGCTCTCCGGCGGCTTCGCCCCGCTCTTCTCGGTGAACCCCCAGACCGGCGCCCAGGAGTTCGACACCGACCGCACCCGCGCGGGGGAGCTGCGCATCCAGCACTCCTCGCGCTATCCGTCAAAGCTGATCCTGCCGGTGGTGCCGGCCTCCGGGGACTGACCCCGGCGGCTCCACCCGCCTAGCTTCCCTCCGACTCTCGCCGTCCGAACCCACGTGGAATACGAACCCGCGCAGCTTCCCCTCGACTTGTTCGCCCTCGGGCGCGCCCTGGCCTATGCCGGGGCGCTCCTGCTGGTCGGGAGCTGCGCCTTCCTCGCGCTCATCCCCCGCTGGCGCACCGAGCTGGATGACGACCGCTCGCTGCCCGCCCGGGCGCTGCCGCGGGCCTGGCGCGTGGCCACCGGCGCCGGCGGGTTGCTCGTCGTGGCGCACCTCCTCCGCGCCTATGGGCAGGTACGGAGCTTCCTCGAGCCCGGGGAAACGATCACCTGGGAAGCGGCCCGGCCCATCCTTGCCCAGACCACCTGGGGCCGCGGCTGGCTGGCGCAGCTGGGCGCCGCCTCCCTCGCCCTGCTCGTGGCCTGGCTGGCGGCACGGCGCCCCGCCCCGGGGCTGGCCCTGCTCGGCACGTCGGCGCTGGCGGTGGCGGTGACCTCCCCCCTCACCGGTCACGCCGGCGAACACCCCTGGGGCTCGGCGTTCGGGATCGGGCTCCACAGCGTGCACCTGCTGGGCGGCGGGATCTGGCTCGGCACCCTGGCCACGCTCGCCATCGCGGCCCTGCCGGTCGTCGCCGATCACGCGGCGCTGGCCCGCCTCGTCGCCGCCTTTTCTCCGCTGGCGCTGGTGGGCGCGGGGCTCGCCGTCAGCGCGGGCCTGCTGCTGGGCTACGGCTATGTCGGGGACCTGACCGCCCTCACCACCTCCACCTACGGCCGGACCCTGCTGGTGAAGACCGCGCTCCTCGCCGGCACCATGGGCCTCGGCGCCTGGAACTGGCGCTCGGTCACGCCCCGCCTCGGCACCGCCGACGGCACCCGCCAGCTGTCCCGCTCCACCCGTCTTGAATTGACCCTCGGCCTCCTGCTCATCGGGGCCACCGCCGTCCTTGTGGCCCTCCCCGCTCCGAAGATCTGAACCATGCGCACCACCATTCGCGGCGTCGCCGCACTCCTGGCTGTCACCATGCTGCTCGGCACCGCCTGCAAGCCCGCCGCGCCGCGCACCTTCAACCCCGAGGGGCTGGCCGGGCCCAAGATCGACCCGCCGGTCCCCAAGCCGGACTTCATCCTGACCGACACCGACGGCAAGCCGTTCAACTTCCGGAAGGAGACGGAAGGCAAGGTGGCGCTGCTCTTCTTCGGCTACACCCACTGCCCCGACATCTGTCCGGTGCACCTGGCCAACATCGCCGCGGTGCTCAAGAAGCTCTCGCCCGAGGTGAACAACGCGGTCCGCATGGTGTTCGTGACCACCGACCCCCGCCGCGACACCCCCGAGGTGATCCGGGCCTACCTCGACAAGTTCGACGCCCGGTTCATCGGGCTGTCGGGAGACTCGCTCGCGCTCCGGGGCGCCATGCGCCAGCTTCCGGTCGGCACCCCGATCTACGAACCCGGCGCGAACGACAGCACCTACACCATCGGCCATTCCGCCATGGTGCTCGCCTTCACCCGGGACAACCTGGCCCACGTGGTCTATCCCTTCGGCATCCGGCAGCAGGACTGGGCCCGCGATCTTCCCCTGCTGGCGGAGCAGTGATGCGACCCACTCCTGCGACGGCGCTCTCCTGCCTCCTGGCCGGGATGCTCCTGGCCTGTGGCAGCCCGCCCCCACCCGCCGCCGAAGGCGCGCTGGGCGACCTCCGGTTCACCGAGGGCTTTGCCAATGAGCCGATCATCCAGGCGAGCGGCGCGGCGTACCTGCGCATCGAGAATCGCGGCGCCCTCCCCGACACCCTGCTCGAGGCGTCGAGCCCCGCCGCCCGCGGCGCGATGTTCCACGGCGGTGCCATGGCCCACCTGATGGTGCTGCCGATCCCCGCCGGTGGAGAGCTTCGGCTCGAGCCCGGGGGGACGCACATCATGTTCGAGGATTTCTCCGAGATGCCCAGGGCCGGTGACTCGCTCGCCGTGACGCTGCGCTTTGCCCGCGCCGGCAGCGTCACCCTCGAGCTCCCCATTCGCGTGTACGGGACGCCGTAGTGGCCGCCTCGCCGCCGTGCGGCCGTGCCGTCGGGCCGCCTGAATGAACTGGTGGTGCGCCGCGACCGGGGAGGCCTGGAGCTGGGGCTGGAAGGCGTATCCCGGGGTGTGGCTCTTCATCGCCGCGCTGGGTTATGGCTGGTACCGCTCGGTGCAGCGGGGACCGGCCCCACCCTCGCGCGCGCAACGCGCGTGGTTCGCGGTCGGGCTGTTCCTCCTCTGGCTGGCCCTCGACTGGCCCATCGGGGCCCTGGGCGCCGGGTACCTCGCGAGCGTCCACACGGTGAGCTACATCCTGCTCTCGCTGGTGGCGCCTCCCTGCCTGATCCTCGGGGTTCCCACCGGCGCAGTCCTCTCCGCGCTCGACCGCCCGTTGCTGGGGAAGCTCATCAGGCTGGCGGCCCGGCCGGCGTTCTCCCTCGCCGTCTTTACCGCAATCCTCTGCCTCACACACGTGCCGTCCATCGTGGACGGCCTGATGGGCTCGCAGGTCGGGGCCTTCCTGGTGGATATCGCCTGGCTCGGCGCCGGACTCTGTCTCTGGTGGCCGGTCATGGCGCCGCAACCGGAGGTCTCCACCCTGCGCCGGCCGCTCAAGATGGCCTACCTCTTCGCGTCCACCTTGCCGGCCATCGTTCCGTCGGCGTTCCTGACCTTCGCCGAGTATCCGCTCTACGCCACCTATGAGCTGGCACCGCGCGTGTTCAGCATCCTGACCGCGCAGGAGGACCAGAAGGTGGCCGGGCTGCTGATGAAGGTCGTGGGCGACCTGCCGGTCTGGTTCGCGTTCGGCGTCATCTTCTTCCGTTGGTCCCGCTCGTCCCAGGGCACTCCCCCACCGGTGCACCCGGGCGAGATGCGACGCGGCACTGCCTGATCGCCGGCTTGAGCGCACTCCCCGCATTCAAATCCGAGCATTTTCACGCTAATTGGCATCTGGAAGCCCATTCCCGGCAACAACTTACAAGTTGTTGCCGGTTAACGAGTTGCGTGCCTGCACGGCGACGGTTATGTATTAATGAACCATGAAAGCCATTCTCAATTGTAGTTGCCGCCACCGCGGTGGGGCTGCACCACAATGAGAGCCCGCAAGCTGGTGCTGGTGCGGCACGGCCACGCACAGCAGGCCGCCGGCACCTGCATCGGCTGGACCGATCTCCCGTTGAGCCGCTGGGGGAGCGAACGGGTCACCGCCCTGCTGGCCGCCTGGCACGGTGCGCCTGATGAACTGCACACCAGCGATCTCCTCCGGGCCGGGGGCTCCGCGGCGATCTTCGCGAGTCGCTGGGGCCTGGTGCCGCGCGCCGATCGCCGGCTGCGCGAGATGCACTTCGGCTCCTGGGAGGGCAGGGCGTGGGACGCCATCGAAGCGGACTGGGGAGCCCGCTTTCCCGGCCACAAGCCCGATTGGATCCATGAGCGGAATCCCGAGGGGGAATCGTTCGCGGATGTGCTGATCCGGGTCGCGGGCTGGAAGGCGGAGGTGCTGGATCCCGGGGTGACGGACAGGGTGGTGGTGGTGGGTCATGCGGGGAGCCTGCGGGCGCTGCTCTGCCTGCTGACCGGCACGCCGGCGGAGCGGGCCTTTGACTTCACGGTGGAGCTTGCCCGGGCGACGGTGCTCGAGACCACGGCGGCGGGTTGGGCGATCACCGCGGACCAGGTGAATCAGGTCCGGCTCTAGCCTTCCTCCCCCTGGACCTCGGGCCGGACTTCGGAGCGCCGCCAGCCGGGGACGAAGGGACCGCTGAGCCCTCCCCCGCGCCGTGCCAGGTCGAGGTGGGGCGCCGCCAGGTCCGCGAGCTGTTGTGCCAGCGCCATGTCGGTGCGGGAGAACGGCTCGGTCCCCCGGGCGGTCATCGCCATGGCGCCGAACACCCGTCCCCCCGACCGGAGCGGCACCACGAGGACCGAGACCGGGCCCGCGCCCTCGTCATCGGTGGTGAGCAGGTAGGGCACTTCGCCTCGTACCACCTGGGACACCCCCGTCCCTTCGATCGGCTCCTGCGGCAGGTCGGCCAGCGGCGTCGCCGCCCCGGGCTTCACCACCGCCACCCGACGCTCATCCATGAGCCGCACCGCGAACTCCAGCGCCGTCACCGGCAGGAGCGCGCCCGCCAGCTGCACGAACTGCCGGCTCCCCTCGCCGAGGAACGGCATCCCCGCCAGCAGTTCGGCGACCCGCGACAGGTGCATCGGCACGTGGCGCAGCAGGTCGAACTGGGACTTGAGCACGCTGTACTGCCAGCCCATGACCAGACTGTCCACCCGCGCGGCCACCAGCGCCCCGACCCGGTCGAGGATGCCGAGGTCGGCCGGCTGGTAGAACTCGGGGCCGGCGCTTCCGATCAGCAGGTATCCCACCGTGCGTTCCAGCACCCGGAGCCGCACCCCGATCAGCGAACGCGGCGGCGCCTCGGGGCCCCGGACCGTCACCAGCTCCGGTACCCGCGGCACGTACGGCGCGGTGGTGTCGCCGACCAGGGCCGTGGCCTTCTCACCGAAGAGCAGGGCCGGATTGAACTCGGCCGCGGGCCGGACCAGCCCCGGGTCCCCCCACAGGACCCCGTGCCCGTGCAGGGCCAGGCGGTAGAAGTTGGCCCCGTCGGAGTCCGCGATCATCAGCTCGTAGGCATCGTGCGGGAGTACCGGCTGCAGCGCGAACGACAGCGCCAGCATCAGGTCCCGCGGCGTCCCCGCCCCGCCGATCGCGTCGGAGAGCGACTCGAAGAGCTCCCCTTCGCGCGCCTGCTCCCGCACCCGCTCCTCGTCCGCCGGGGCGTGGTCCGCGGCCGGCGCCGCCGTCGGCGTGAGCGCCGGTTCGTCAGGCACCCCGCCGCGGGTGACCCGCGCCAGCATCGGCGCCATCACCTCCGAGGCGGCATCGAACATCTCCCCCGCCCGGATGCCATAGCAGTGCGGCACAAAGGACGCGAGCAGCACCAGCGCCACGTCCTCGCCACCGTACCGGATGGGGCGGAGCAGTACCGAGCCGTACCCCGCCCGCCGGATCCGGTCCTCCAGCAGGTCCAGCAGGTGCTGGTTCACGATCGGGTCGGCGGGGGGCACGTCGAGCTCGTCGGCGCTGATTGCCTCCGGCTCGATGAGAATCGGGGCGCCATCGGTGCCATAGACCCACAGGGCGAAGAGCTCCGCCGGCAGCTCCGGGCGCAACGCATCCTCCACCGCCTCATACCACGCCTTCAGCACATCCATGTCCTGGAGGCGCGTCCGCGGGTGAAGCAGCGGGATGAGTTGCCGGAAAAGCTCGTGGCCGGAGTCCATGGGCTCCCTAGTGGGCAGGGTCCATGCCCGAGACGGCCTCAACAGCGACTTGCATACCCCTGCCCCCTACTTGCATACCCCTACCCCCTATTGTAGATTGGTGCCGTGAGATCACCAGTATTCGGCGTCAGATCGGAGCGTAAACCAATGCAAGACATCATTTTATCAATTTCAGGCATGTCCTGCGGCCACTGCCTGAACGCGGTCAACCGCGCCCTGGCAGGTGTGCCGGGGATCGAGGTCAAGTCGGTTCGGATCGGTCAGGCGGAGCTGCGCACCCCCGACGCGGCAACCACAGAGCGGGCCAAGGCCGCCATTGCCGCCGCGGGATACAAGGTGGAGGGGTAAAGCCATGACCGACACCCTCGCCCCGGCTCCGGCCTCCGATCCATCCACGGTGGAGTTTGCGGTGAGCGGGATGACCTGCGCGGCGTGCAGTGCCCGCATCCAGCGCCAGCTGGAGCAGGCCCCCGGCGTGGCCCGGGCGAGCGTAAACCTCATGACCAACGCCGCCACGGTGGCGTACGACCCGGCGCAGACCTCCCCCCACGACCTCGCCGGCGTCATTCGGGACGCCGGGTACGGCGCCGAGCTGCCGCCGCCCGGACAGAGTGTAGAGGAAGAGCTGGCGGCGGAAGAGGCCCGTTTTGATGCCGAACTGGGCGCCCTCCGCCGCAAGGTGGCGGTCATGCTCGCCGCGGCGGTGCTGGCCATGTTCCTGGCGGTGCCGCTCATGCTGGGCGGCACCGCCGCGCACCTGGATGACCCCTTCTCCCGCGCCATGATGGCGGTGAATCACCTGCTCGCCGGCTGGATTCCCGGCCTGGCCGAGCTCAACCCGGCGGCGATCCGCTGGGGCATGCTCCTCCTGGTCCCGCCGCTGGTGCTCTGGGGCGGGTGGCGCTTCTTCGCCGGCGCCTGGGCGGCGCTCCGCCATCGGGCCGCGGACATGAACACCCTCATCGCCCTGGGCAGCATCGCCGCCCTGCTGCTGAGCGCGGCACACACCCTTGGCGCCCCCGGGGACGTGTACTACGAGGCGGTGCTCTGGATCGTGGGCTTCGTGCTGCTGGGGAACTACTTCGAGGCGCGCGCCAAGCACCGCACCGGCGCGGCGATCCGCTCGCTCGCGGGGCTGCGGCCCGACCGCGCCGCGGTGCTGCGGGATGGCGTGGAGGTCGAGATCGCGATCGCGCAGGTGCTCCCCGGCGACCTGCTCCGGGTGCGGCCCGGGCAGCGGATCCCGGTGGACGGCGCGGTGGTGGAGGGGTCCAGCGCGGTGGACGAGTCCATGCTGACCGGCGAGCCGATGCCGGTCTCCCGCGGGCCCGGCGACGCGGTGGTCGGGGGGACGCTCAACGGCGGGGGCGCCCTCACCATGCGGGCCCTCCGGGTGGGACGGGACACGGTGCTCTCCCGGATCCTCCGCCTGGTCCGGGACGCCCAGGGACAGAAGCCGCCGATCCAGCGCCTGGCGGACCGGATCGCGGCGGTGTTCGTCCCCGTGGTCATTGGCATTGCGCTGCTCACCTTCGGCGCCTGGATGCTGTTCGGGCCCGAGCCGCGCTTCATCAACGCGGTGGTCGCCGCGGTGTCGGTGCTGGTGATCGCCTGCCCCTGCGCCATGGGCCTCGCGGTCCCCACCGCGGTCATGGTGGCCACCGGGCGGGGCGCGGAGCTGGGCGTCCTCATCAAGGGCGGCGAGGCGCTGGAGCGGGCGGCCAGCGTGGACACGGTGGTGCTCGACAAGACCGGGACCATCACCGAAGGGAAGCCCAGCGTGGTCGCGGTGGAGCCGGACGCCGGCGATACCCTCCGGCTGGCCGCCTCCCTGGAACGGCTGAGCGAGCATCCGCTGGGCGAGGCGATCGTCCGCGCGGCGGAAGCGCGGGGGCTCACCCTGGCCGACCCCACCTTCTTCTACAGTGAAGCGGGGCAGGGCGTCCGCGGCCGGGTAGAGGGGCGCGACATAGCGGTGGGTAACCGCCGCATGCTGGCCGCGCTCGGCATCACCCCGCCCCCGCCTTCGACCGGGCGGGAGACCGAAGTCCACGTGGTGATTGACGGCGCCCTGACCGGGACCCTGCGGATCGCCGATCCGGTCAAGCCCACCAGCGCGGAGGCCATCGCCCGCCTGCGCCACCGGGGCATCGACGTGGTCATGCTCACCGGCGATCAGCCGGGCCCGGCGGAGATCGTGGGCCGCGAGGTCGGCGTGAGCCGCGTCGTCGCGGGGGTGCTGCCGGAAGGGAAGCTGGAGGAGATCCGGCGGCTGCAGGCGGCGGGGCGCGTCGTGGCCATGGTGGGTGACGGCATCAACGACGCCCCGGCGCTCGCCGCGGCGGATGTCGGCGTAGCGATGGGGACCGGCACCGACGCGGCCATGGACGCCGGCCAGGTCACGCTGGTGAAGGGGGACCTGCGGGGCGTGGCCACGGCGTTCGGCCTGAGCCGGGCCACCCTGCGGATCATCCGCCAGAACCTGTTCTGGGCCTTTGCCTACAACGTGGTGGCCATTCCCATCGCCGCGGGGGCGCTCATCCCCTGGCTGGGCTGGCGCCTCAATCCGGCCGTTGCCGCGGCGGCGATGGCGTTCAGCAGCGTCAGCGTGGTGGCCAACAGCCTCCGCCTGCGCGTCGCGCGCGGCTAGGCGGGGGACCGCCCCTCCGCGCGCCGCCTTCACCCGAGGAGTCCCGCCATGACCGACGAAATCGTTCCCTGCGGCTGCGCCGCCACCGGCGATCGCCACGCCGTGGCGGTGGACCCGGAAATCAAGGCCAGCGTGCTCACCCGGCTCCGCCGCATCGAGGGCCAGGTGCGCGGCCTGCAGAAGATGGTGGACGAGGAGCGCTACTGCACCGACGTGATCACCCAGGTTTCGTCGGTGCAGGAAGCGCTGCGCGCCGTCAGCCGGTCGCTGCTCCGCAACCACCTGCAGCACTGCGCCTCCGCCGCCATCCGGGCGGATGACCCGGCGGCCGCGGAGGCGATGTACGACGAGCTGGTGGACCTGATGTTCCGCGGCGCGCGGTAGGGCGGGGCCCCTACCCTTTCGCGTCCTCCGCCCGGCGGTCGCGGAAGGCGAGCGCCGCCCGGTACTCGGTGACCAGCCGCTCCATCATGGCGGCCCGGCGGGCGTACAGCCGCTTGAGCGGCCGGGCCGGATGCCGCGCCAGCGCGTAGGCGGTCAGGAGCGGCAGCGCCACCGAGTTGTCGAGGTAGACCACGACCGTCCCGGGCAGCTGGTCGGGGTCGATCTTCCCCCAGCTCACCGCCTCGTTGGGCGTGGCGCCCGAGAGGCCGCCGGTGTCGGGCCGGGCGTCGGTCATCTGCAGGAAGTAGTCATGCCCCCGCTCATCGATCCCCAGCACCTCCTGGATCTGCGGCTCGGTCTGCAGCAGGAAATTCTTGGGGCTGCCTCCGCCCACAATGAACGCGGCGCTCTTCCCCCCGGTGCGCTTGGCCTCCAGCACGATCGCGGCCGTTTCATTCACGTCGGCGCTCACGTCGAACCGCAGCCGGCTGCCGGCCAGGGCCTGCTCCGCCACGTTCATCCCGATGGAGCTGTCGCCGGGAGAGCTGGTGTAGATCGGCACCTCGAGCTCATGCGCCATCGAGAGCACCGAGCGCTTGGAGAGGCCCAGCGCCTTTTCCCGCTCCCGCAGGTAGCCACCCAGCAGGTAGTGGTACTCGGCGGTGCTCATCGGCCGCTGGAATTCCGGCCGGGCGGAAACCTCCCGCACGAAGGCGTCGGTGGAGAGGAGCACCGAGTAGTCGAAGAAGATGTCGTAGATCCGCACCACGCCCTGCTCCCGCAGCTCCACGTCGTCGGCGGTATGGCTCCCCTGGTGCAGCGCCAGCCCCAGCGCGAAGTGGGCGTCGTGGTAGAGGTTGGCGCCGGTGGAGATGATCCAGTCCACGAAGCCCGCCTCCATGAGCGGGATGAGGGAGCTCATGCCGAGCCCCGCGGGCGTCATCGCGCCGGTGAGGCTCATGGCCACCGTGGATTCCGGCGCCAGCATCCGGTCGGTGAACAGCCGGCACCCCTCCCGCAGCCGTCCGGCGTTGTAGGCCAGGAAGGCGTTGTCCAGGAGGTCCGCCACGTTCTCCTTGCCGGTGATCGCCTGGGGATCGATCCGGCGGCCGCGGAGGTAGTTTGCGCTCGGTCGGGTCATCGGTAGTGGGTCTCGCCGTCGTTGGTGGCGCCGTTGTTCCGGGCGTCCCGGATGATCCGCAGCACCTCAGCCGGGTCATCGGTCACGTGGAAGAGCTCGAGGTCGGCGAGGTCCACCTTTCCCTCCGCCGCGAGGGTATGCCGCAGCCAGTCCACCAGCCCCTGCCAGTAGGCCGTGCCCACCAGCACGACCGGGAAGCTGCTGACCTTCCCGGTCTGGATGAGGGTCAGCGCCTCGAACAGCTCGTCCAGCGTCCCGAACCCTCCGGGAAACACCACGAAGGCCATCGAGTACTTGGCGAACATCATCTTCCGCACGAAGAAGAACCGGAAGAACATGCTGCGCCGAACGTACTGGTTGGTCCCCTGCTCGTGCGGCAGCTCGATGTTGCAGCCGATCGAGAGCCCGTCGCCATCCACCGCGCCCTTGTTGCCGGCTTCCATGATGCCCGGGCCGCCGCCGGTGATGATCGGAAAGCCCGCCTCGGCCAGGAGGCGCGCCGTGTCGACCGCCAGCTGATAGTGCGGATCGTCGCTCCGGGTCCGGGCGGAGCCGAAGATGGCCACCGCATCCTGGATGTCCCCCAGCTTCTCGAAGCCCTCGACGAATTCCCCCATGATCCGGAGCACCCGCCAGGGGTCGGTCTTGCGCAGGGCATCGGGCCGTTCCTGGATGGCCGCGCTTTCGAGCAGCTGTTCGTCCGCGGTCGGGCCGGTCTGCCGCGCGCTGTGCCGCATTTCCTTAGGTGCCACGAGCCAGACACTCCAGGCAGGCCCGGTGATCGCCGGGCAGGTTGTAGAAGTATGGGGAGATCCGCACGTGTCCGGGCCGGGCGTCCACAATGAACCCGCGCTCCGCCAGGCGGCGGACGTCCGCGTGGGGATCGGCGCGCGGGATCATCACGATGGCGCTCCGGTCCGCCGCCCCGGGCGCCACCCGCGGCCGCAGGGCGTGCTCCCGCGCCGCGTCAATCAGGTCCTCGGTGAGCGCCTGGGTGGCGGCGCGCACCGCCGGCAGCCCGATCTCCTCGAGAACCGAAAGCCCCGCCAGCTGGGCGTACAGGCTCGCGACCGACGGCGTGCCCAGGTCGAACCGGCGCGCGTCGTCGGCCCGGTCCAGCCGCCGGGGATCGAACCGGAACGGCTCGGCGTGGCCGAACCAGCCCGCCACCGCGGGCTCGAGCCGGCGCGCCAACCCCGGGCGCACGGCGAGAAACGCGATGCCCGAGCCCCCCAGCAGCCACTTGAGCCCGCCGGCGCAGTAGAAATCCGCGCCCAGCGCGCTCACGTCCACCGGCAGCTGGCCCGCGCCCTGATATCCGTCCACCAGGAGCAGGGCGCCGTTCGCGTGGCAGAGCGCGGCCAGCGCGGGCAGGTCCTGAATGGCGCCGCTGGTGAAGAAGACGTGACTGGTGGCCACCAGCGCGGTACGATGATCGATCGCCCCAGCGAACAATTCCAGCGGAACCGTCACCCCGTCGGGGCTCTCCAGCACCACCAGCTCCACGCCCCGCGCCGCCTTGGCCAGCCACTGATACGCCACCGTAGGGAAATCGAGGCTGGTGGTGATCACCTTCGGCCGCTCGCGATAATCGAGCGACTCCGCGACCACCGTGAGCGCCGAGGTGATCGAGGGATGCAGCGAAACATTCTCCGTATCCGCCCCGACCACCCGGCCGTACCCCGCCCGGAGCCGCTCGGCCGCGGGGAGCCAGGTGTCATACCAGGCCGAGGCGCCCCGTCGTTCCCACTGATCGAGGTACTCCCCCAGCGCCACCCTGGTCCGCTGCGCCAGCGCCCCGAGCGAACAGCTGTTGAGGTAAATCGCGTGCCGGAAGATGGGGAACTCGTCCCGGTAACGCGCGAGGTCAGGCGCGGGAGGGGCGGCAGTCATGGAGGGGAGAATATACCTTGGTTATCTTGCCCCGCATGGCGGAACCCGAGACCATGGGTGGCCTGGTCCTCTCGCTGGCGGCGCGCTCGGCCCTCAATCCGCGCACGGCGCTCGATCTGCTCACCCTCGCCTGGGCGTTCCGCCGGCGGGAGTGGTGGCGGCAGCCGCCGTTCCTGCCCCTGCCGGATCGTGCCTATCTCGAGTGGCGCCTGCACACCGCCTATGGCGAGGAGCGCGCCCTCCCCCCGGTGGAGGATGTCCTCCGCTTTGCCCGCTGGCGCCGGAGACTCCTCAGTGCCTGAGCCCAGAGTCGTGATCGTCGGGGGCGGATTCGCCGGCCTCTATTCCGCCCAGGGGCTGGCCGACGCCCCGGTCCGCATCACGCTGATCGACCGGGAGAATCACCACCTCTTCCAGCCGATGCTGTACCAGGTGGCCACGGCGGCGCTCTCTCCCAGCAACATCGCCTCCCCCATCCGCTCAGTGCTGAGTCGGCAGGCGAACGTGGAAGTGCTGATGGGGGAAGTCGCGCGCGTTCATCTGGACGAGCGGGCCGTCACCATGGCGGATGGTAGCAGCGCAGGCTACGACTATCTGATCCTCGCCCCGGGAGCCCGGCACAGCTACTTCGGCCGGGATGAGTGGGAACTGCTCGCCCCGGGGCTCAAGAGTCTGGAGGACGCGGAGGAGATCCGGCGGCGGGTGCTGCTGAGTTTCGAACGGGCGGAGCGGGAGACAGACCCGGTCAAGCGCCATGCGCACCTCACGTTCGTGGTCGTGGGTGGCGGCCCCACCGGTGTCGAGGTCGCGGGGGCGCTGGCGGAGATCCGGCGCCACGCGCTCCGCCGTGATTTCCGGCGCATCGATCCGCGTGACGCCACCGTGATGCTCCTCGAGGGCGGGCCACGCCTGCTGCCGAGCTATCCCCCGGAACTCTCCGAACGGGCCAAGACCGAACTGCGCCGGCTCGGCGTCGAGGTGCGGGAGCAGACGATGGTCACCGAAATCCGGCCCGGGCTCATCCAGGCGAGCGGCTGGACCATTCCGACCCAGACCGTGGTGTGGGCCGCCGGGAACGTCGGCAGCCCGCTGCTCCAGACCCTCGGCACTCCGCTCGATCGCTCCGGCCGCGCCATCGTGGAACCGGATTGTTCGGTCCCGGGGCATCCCGAGGTGTTCGTGCTGGGTGATGCCGCGGCGTTCAACGACAAGCACCTTGGAATGCTCCCGGGAATCTGCCCGGTCGCCATCCAGATGGGGCAGTACACCGCCCGCACTATCCGCGGGGATCTTGCCGGCCGGCCCCGGCGTCCATTCAGCTACTGGGACAAGGGCCAGCTCGCCGTGATCGGCCGCGGCCACGCCGTGGCGGATATCTGGAAGCTGCACTTCGGCGGGTTCCTGGCCTGGCTGCTCTGGGTCTTCGTCCACATCTTCTTCCTCATCGGGTTCCGCAACCGCGTCCTGGTCATGCTCCAGTGGGCCTGGAGCTACTTCAACTGGGAGCGGGGCGCTCGCCTGATCACCTGGCCCTGGAGCGGCCAGCCTGGGGAGCCGGCGGGCCGGAGGTCCGGGCCGTATGGTGGCATCACCGGCAGGACCGGCGAACACCTGTTGCCCGGGCGCGGCGAACGGGCCGGGTCGGAGACCGGGGTGCCCGCCGCGTGAGGATCGCGCGATTCGCGCTCCGGCTCAGCCTCCTCCTCGCCTGCCTCGCCGCCCCCCTCCCTGCCCAGGCCAAGCCCTTCAAGCGCGCCCTGGTCCTGACGGGCGGCGGCTTCAAGTTCCTCTACTTCGTCGGGATGTACGACGCGCTGGTGGACAGCGGGCAGCAGCCGGACCTGATCATCGCGACCTGCGGCGCGGCGGTGGCCGCGGCGCTCATCCAAGGCGAACCGGACCGCGATCGCCGGCTGCACCTGCTGCAGTCCCCCGAGTTGCTGCAGGCGGTGCGGTCCTTCCGCCTGGTCCGCGGGGGCGTCCGGGATCTCGAGCTGCTGATCCGGAAGGTGAGCCGCTACGACACCGGCTGGCGCACCGGCAGCGACGTCATCCCCGATCTCTTTTCGCTCGCCCTCTACGACACCGATCCGGTTTCCCTCCCAGGGTGGGAGCGGTCCTTCACCGACCGGCTGGAGGGGGCGCCACATCTGCTGATCGTCGGAGCGCAGCTCGACGTGGATCCCTCCCGGGTCGAGACCTCCCGGAACGGCCGGGGCCTCTACCGGGAGGTGTACTTCACCGACCCCGAAGTGGCCGTCCACCTGCAGGGCGTCCGCTCCGCGATCGGCCTCCGGTACCCCGGGAGTGCCGTAAGCCCCGAGACGATTACCCGCACCGACTTCTCCGTGGGAGACGCGGCGCTGGTCTCCATCCGCGACCCCTTCCTGTTCCGCCCAGTGCACCGGGACGGGACCTATTTCATCGGTGGAAACGTCAACCTCTACCCGCTGGAGCTGGCCCGGCACCTGGCGGATGAGGTGACGATGACCTTCAACACCGCCTTCAACGGGTTTGAGCGGCTGGCGATCCGGGTGAGCCTGGGGTACGACATGAACCAGCGCCTCCGGGAGATCACCGCGAGCCCGGTAGACCGCTGGATAGACGCCACGCTCGCCGGGGTGAAGCAGTTCGCCATGGATCCAAGAATGGCGTACGGCTTTCCCCAGCTCTTCCGGCTGCGGCCCAACCTCCCCGTGGACGAGACCCTTCCACCGTATGCCGCGGGAGACTCCGGCTACCGGATTCCCGCCACGGCCGAGCTCACCCGGCGGGCGCTGGCGGCGTACGACTGGGGATACACCAGGGGACTGGAGGCCGCGCGGCTCGCACCCGATGGCCGCACCGATCACGTCCGCCGGAAGACCGCCAGGAACTTCGGCGGCCCCCCCGCGCCCACCCCCTGATAGGGTCGGCCGGGGAGTCGCTACCGTCCGGTCTATCCTCGGCCGTCAAGGCCGAGGC